>NZ_JBSPKW010000003.1:0-429411 GCF_053848065.1 Mesorhizobium sp. BHscii
GTTTCCGAAGAGCAATTTGAGGTGAACTTCCTCACGCCCCGCCCGCGTCGCGGCAGGCAAGCCGGATACCGACTATATGGGCTCCGTTTATCGGGCTCGTGCATGGATGTATCGCGGGGACAATTCGCTGATCCGGTTTCCGCAGGGCAACAGTGCGAGCTGGCGGGGCTTTCATGCATGACAACACCCGTTCTTCGCCGGGTGCACCCATTTCCGGGAGCCGAATGCATGCGAGATTGTCGCGGATGAACAGCCCTGATGGCTCGTGCCGCTTTTACAAGGCCGCGGCCCGGCCTGATCAGTCGAGCCGTCCTAGTATAACACACCCCCAACCGACAACACTGTATCACCGTTCCTCTGGCGGCTTGAGGTGCCGGAATTGCATCAGCAGCAGCAGGTCATAAATGATCTTTAGGGCACCGCAGATCAGGAGGGGCCATGCCCGGAACGAGGCAGCGAACAGAGCGCCCGCCAAGGCGGGACTGGCTGCGGCGGCTAGGCTGCGCGGGACAGATGTGAAGCTCGCGGCCGTCGCCCGCTCTGCCTCCGTGACGACGGCCATGACGTAAGACGATCGCGTCGGGACGTCCATCTGCGAAAGCGCAGCGCGGATCAACAGCAGGGCGAGTGCCAGAGGCAGCGTGGGCGCAAGCGCCGCCAACATCAGAGCAATGCTGGACGGAATGTGAGTGAACACCATCGTATTGATGAGCCCGATGTGCCGGGACAGCCAAGCAGCAACGGGGAATGAGAACGCCGAAAGTACGCCGGACCAGAAGAAGAAAAAGCCCGCTTCCGAGAGCGACAGGTCGAATGTTTCGAAAAGCCACAGGGCAAGCAGCGACTGGACGACGAAGCCGCCGGCGAAGGCATCAAGGCTAAAAAGGGCCGCGAGCTTGAACACAATATTGCGCGAGGGGCCGAGCGCGGACGCGGTGCCGGAGTCCGACGCTGGACGGCGCTGCGGGATCCGCGCGTAGATAAGGCCGCCGAGCAGGCCCAGAAATGCATAGAGCACGAACATCGCCTTGATGCCGGTGAGTTGGTCGAAGCCGGCTGGAGCCAGAAGATCAGGTGTCGCCGAAGCAAGCGCGCCAACCGCGCCTGCGAGCGCACCCACCAGGCTGTAACGCGCGAACATTTTAGTCCGGGCAGCATCAGTGACTTCGCGCGTGAGCACGGCATGCTCTAAAGGCACGAATACGCTGACGCTGCCGGCCGACGGGTTGATGGTGCCTGCGAAGGCGATCACCAAAAGCAGCGCGTAGTCGTGGACCACAGCAAGGGCCACACCTGTGGCGACCATCAGACTGGCGGCGGCAAGCAGGAGTTGGCGGTGATCGTGTCGGGCACCAAGGAGTCCGGCGGCGATGGTCATGAGCGCTGAACCGAGCAGCGATGCGGTTGCTATGATGCCGACCTGCAGAGGCGCGAAGCCTAATGCCAAGAGATAGACCGGCAACAGAATTGCCACGAAGCCGTCGCCCATGTCGCGCAGGGCTCGTGCCGCAAAAAGAAAAGTCGCCGGGCGGATCTGCTGCACTGATCTAGCCTGCCCTCATCACCTCGGCGTCACCGGCTTTGGCAACGTCGCTCGACGGGGCCGGAAGATCATGACGGAGTCGCATTAGACATTTCAGCGAAGCGCATATCGGCTTCAATCCTCAGGCTACCGCCCAACAATGCTGATTCATATCGTGTCAACGGCTTGTAACGACCGAAGAAGCAGCTGGCGCATATTGCACTTGGCTGTCAAGGGTCGGGATTGGGGGTCAGAATACCTGCTCGTCATCTTGCATTTAGGGAAGGTCCGAGAGGGGTCAGTTCACGTCGATGCACGCAGGGCACTAAAATGTCCGCTTCTGACATTCCGAGCCTCGAAGCCGCAAGTCCGCTTGTGGCCCAGAACGCGACGTTAGAGTATTTGCTCGGCAATAACGGCTTCTGGCGCTAGGCCCGGACGGCAAATCCCACCCAAAGCGGTGTCCAGCCTCGGGTAGCAGGCGTCAGGTTTTCACCACTGGTCAGGCCGCCTTGACGAGCCTGGTTTCCGGCGTCGATGAAATCTGGCCGGCCCGATCGTCCTCGGTATCTTCCCACCAGTCGCCCAGGGCGTCGATGAGCGGCACAAGCTTGAGGCCGGGCGCCGTGAGCTCATAGTCGACGCGTAGCGGATAGCCGGCATGCGCAGTTCGCCGCACAATCCCGGCTTCTTCCAGCTTGCGCAGTTCCAGCGCCAGAATGCGGTGCGACACGGTCGGGTTGTCACGCCTCAGATCGCTGAAGCGCTTGGTCCCGTCCTTGAGATAGTAGAGCAGCAAGGTGGGCCAGCGACCGCTGAGCACGCGCATGGTCTCTTCGATCGGGCAGCGTGAGACGACATCTTTCATGGCGGGTCCCTGGTTACAGAATAGTGCGTAATTTACATGGGACGACCAGCGTTTAGGGTCAAGCTTCGCTGCGCAGCGTGATCCCTAACATGGAAGAGACAAAGAAATGGAACCTATCCTCCTTTACGGCGTCCCGGCGGGAAGTTCGATGGGGCTTGTCGCTGCTTTTGAACGCCTCGGACAGCCTTACCGCCTGTGTCGCGTCGACATGCTCACCGAAATGAAGAACGACGCCTATGCCAGCATCAACGGCCGTCAGGAAACGCCGGTGTTGATCACGGACGAAGGCAGAGTGCTCACCGAGACCATGGCGATTGCCGCTTGGCTCGAAGCCCGCGACACGCAACGTCGCATCAGCTTCGATCCTCGCTCGCCGGAAGCCGACCGGATGCATCAGCTGATGGCTTTCGTGAACACCGGTTTCACCGCCGCTTTCACCCCGCTCTGGGCTGCATATGAAATGGAATCGGCCGAGCCGGTCCTGCTGGCGACCTTGCGCGACTTTGGCCGCAAGGCCGTTGCCGAACGCCATGACCGGCTTGAGGCGATGATCGTCGACACGGACTTTCTGGTCGGCGATCGCCTGACGCTGGCGGATACCACTCTGATTGGCGTGGCACGCTGGGCGGAGTTCCACAAGGCGGTCGACGGCGCCTCCTACCCCAAGCTGGCGGCGTTGCGCGGCCGGATCGAAAGCGATCCGGACGTGCGGTATGCGCAGGCCATCGAGGATGGCGAAAAGCCGGCGGGTTCGGGTGCCTGCCTTGGCCACATTCCGATGGCCGAGGTGATTGAACGATTTGGTGCCTAGACTAGCACACGCCAGCCGCGCGGCACGGACGCGCCCTGTGCCGCGCGGTGCTTGCTCCGACACCACCCGATTCGCGACAATCACATCGAATTCGGCTATTATGCCATCGCTTTTGAAATGGCAGCTACGGGCGGCCATCCTGGCGGTGGCCGCCCCGACACACGGGAGAATGGTTATGGCCAGCTTTCATGTCATGTCGGACGCGCGTGGAATGCACGTGCAGCCCACGGTGCGCCGCATCACCACGGCAGACCTGATGGATGTGCTACGGCTCGGCGTCGAGGATTTCTGGGCAAAGCCATCGCATTACGTGTTCATGTGCCTGATCTATCCGGTGGTCGGATTGATCCTGGCGCAGTGGACGACATCCGGCTCCAACGCCATCCAGCTCCTCTATCCCCTGATGTCCGGCTTCGCCCTGCTTGGACCCTTCGCTGCGATCGGCCTCTACGAGATCAGCCGCCGCCGCGAACTCGGCATGGACACGTCCTGGTGGCACGCGCTCGACGTGCGCCACTCGCCGGCGCTGCCGGCGATCGCAGTCATCGGCGTCATGCTGGTGGCACTGTTCCTGCTCTGGCTGTACACCGCGCAATCGATCTACACCGGCCTGTTCGGCAATCAGCCGCCCGCCTCGATCGGCGGCTTTTTGCGCGAGGTGCTGACAACGCCCAAAGGCTGGACGCTGATCCTGCTCGGCAATGCGGCTGGCTTCGTCTTCGCCGCGATCGTGCTGGCGACGACCGTCGTCGCTTTCCCGCTGCTGCTCGACCGCGATGTCGGCGCGGTCTCGGCAATCGAGACATCGGCACGGGCGGTGATGATAAATCCGCTGCAGATGGCGCTGTGGGGCCTGATGGTGGCCGTGCTGCTGGTCATCGGCTCGATCCCGCTGTTTGCCGGGCTCGCCGTCGTCATGCCCGTGCTTGGCCATGCGACGTGGCACCTCTATCGCAGGGTGGTCGAACCGGAGCGGGCGCAGCAGGACCGGCGGCCGATGTAGGCTACGGCGGCGGTGCCGCCGCTCTCTCTTTTCGTTTGAGCATCGGATTCTCCCAAAACCGGTACCCACTTTTGGGTCCGATGCTCTTAGTTAACGCTGCGCGTCGGTTGCCATCTTCAGGGCCAGTGCGGTCAGCACCGTGCCCATCATCCAACGCTGGATCACCAGCCATAGCGGTCGGCCGGCGAGGAAGACGGCGATCGAGCCGGCCGTAACCGCGATGATCGCGTTGACGGTGAGGCTGATCGCAATCTGCGTGGTGCCGAGCACCAGAAGCTGCGAAAGCACGTGGCCCTTGCCGGGGCTGATGAACTGCGGCAGCAGCGAAAGATAAAGCACCGCCACCTTCGGGTTGAGCAGATTGGTCATCAGGCCCATGGCGAACAATTTGCGCGGCCTGTCCTTCGGCAGTTCCCGGACCTGGAACGGCGAGCGTCCGCCTGGCCTGACTGCTTGCCAGGCAAGCCACAAAAGGTAGAGGGCGCCGGCAAAGCGCAGCGCATCATAGGCGTAAGGCACGGCAAGCAGCAGCGCGGTGATGCCGAATGCCGCCGACAACACGTAGAAGACAAAGCCGAGCGCCACGCCACCGAGCGAGATCAGGCCGGCTTTCGGCCCCTGTGACAGCGATCGCGAGATCAGATAGATCATATTCGGGCCAGGCGTCAGCACCATGCCGAGGCAGACCAGCGCGAAGGCGAGATGATTGGCGGCTTCGGGCACAGGTGCATCTCCGGATGGCGACTCCGCGCCTCCCGATGATCTCCATCCGATGTGCACGGTCAGGCGAACGCTCCAAGTGCCCTCGCTAGTCCGCAGGCGCAAGAGCATGACAGCGCAAGCCATTGCGCCAGCCCGTCGCATCGCCGCTTACATGTCAGCCGACGATGCGCAGGTTCGACAATTCGTTGGCGATTTCCTTGAAATTGTCCGACAGCGTCGCCCCGGTCGCGTTCCAGAACAGCTTGGCCGGTTTGGTCGGATCGGTGGGATCCATGCGGAAGCGCGAGTCCGACGAGCATGCCCTCAGCGCGTCGAGCGCTTTCTTATCGCCGGCATCGGTGGTCGACAGGTCGAGCGCGACGGTCATGACGAGAATGTTCGAACTCTTCGCGTTGGCGCAAAGGGTCTGCATCTGCTCGTCCAGCGCGGCGGTGTAGTTGGCGCCGGTATAGGTGGTCTTGCCGATGTCCGTGCTCGTGTTCATGAACAGGCGCGTCACGCTTCCAGAGCCCGGATATGTCAGGCCGGTGTAGCCGTAAGCGGCATAGGTCGACCTGTTGTTGGCATAGCCGCTGTCGCTGACGGCGCTGTAGGTATTGGCGCCGTCAGTCAGCACGATCACCACTTTGTCGTTGCCCCTTTCGGTGTTCGGCCGGCCCTCGGTGAAAGGTTCGTTGCTCGACACCGTCCGCCAGCCCCAGGCAAGGCCTTCCGGCACGTTGGTGTTGCCGTTCGGCGCCATGGCGTCGATGGCGTTCTTGATCTCGTCTTTCTGGGCAATCTGGCTCACGTCTTTGAGCGGCGTGATCGGGTTGGTCGTGCAGGACGAATTCGGGCCGTCGCCCGAGGCAGCCGACTGCGAACCGTACGGCTTGATCAGAAAATATTTGCGCATGTCCGACTGCCGCTCGGATGCGGTCGGATTTGCGGTGTAGGGCCAGTCGGCCCACCAGTTGTTGCCGTAACCATAGGACAGATAGGTCACGTCGTTAGCGCCGTCGCGGTTGAAATCGAGCCAGAGGGTGCCAGCCTCGTCCGGCGCAAACATCGGCACGAACAGCGTGGCAGGCGTGGCGGTGTTCGGCGTCGTATCGTCATTATTATACGGGTGCGGCCTCGCCTCGACGCAACCCTGCCAGCTTGCATAGCGACTAGTGGTGTAGATATATTCCGGAGTGGTCCAGTGGCCGCTGCTGCAGTTGCCTTTTTTGTTATAGGTGTCGCAGATATACTGTTTCGTGTTAGGCACTTCTTCGCGGCCGGACTCGACCGTGATGTCGGCGTAAAGGCTGAAGCGGGTCAGCGGCTGGTCCTTCGTTTCGCCCCAGCCGGCGCCGCGCTTGTACCAGACGCCGTTGAGCTTCTCAGCGTATTTGTCCGGATCGTTGGCGGGGGTCATCTTCGTCCAGTCGAAATCCTCGTGCTGGATCGGGGAGATGCCGTCCTGGTCCATCCAGCTATCCTGGTCATGGGTGGGACCGACATTGACCGAAGCAGCGAACGGCACCAGGGAGAACTGCACCGGTTTCGTGACCTGCTTCATCTGCTGTGCCTGCAGCGCCAGCGTATCGACAAGCTGCTTGGCGGCAGTCTTCAGCAGGTCTATTCGCTTCGCCCCGGTGCCGGAACCCAGATTATTCATCGAGCCGGAATTATCGAGCACAAGGGCTACTTCCAGCGTGTTCTTGAGGCGGATTTCCGAGCACGCCGTGAAGGTTGTATGGCTGGTGGTCCCGCCGCCCATCAGCATAGCGGCGGCCGGCAGAAAATAGGGGCGATACGTCAGGGCGCTGCAGAGCTTCAACGTGCCGCCACCCGCATTGCTGTTGGGCAGGGTGACGGTAAGCAACGTATTGGCCGGATCGACAGGGCCGAGATTGGCTTCGAAGAAAGTCTTGGCATAGGCCTTGGCGTCGGCGTCGCTTGCGCCGGAGACGATCTTATGAGCGGTAGCGAGGCCGGCGCCGTCCAGGGCATTCAACGTAGCGTTCTTCTGGCGGAGCAGTTCCGAGTAGTCGACGCTGAGCGCCAAGCCGCCCATGAGCGGCACCATGGTGATGACCGTCATCAGCGTATAGTTGCCACGCCGGTCCCTACCGAATTTTCGGATCATTGCCGTCAGCACCCCGCCAGAACCCCTTTGTCGGCGAATGATGCCACCAATCCTTAAATTTCAGATTGCTAAAATATGTCCAAGATCGACACACTTTTTCAAAGCTCGTTAACCACGCCGCCGCTGGGGCCAATGCCGCCCGCGATCGGGATCGCCGCCGAGCCTCCGGAATCGGCTAAAGCTTTGGAAACGAAAATTTTTGTGCTTTGCGATTATGCCTTCATTGCTGGGCGGCATGCTGAACGCAGCGAAAGCTGGTGACAGGGTGAAGAGCTTCGGTTAATGCGGTCCGGTCGCTGCGGATCGTCGGCGGCGGCGCTCGCAACCATCATGACCTGGGAAACGATATGGCGGATTCGCCCGATATCATCGGCTCGCTCGCGGATTTGTCTGCAGCCTATTCTGCCATCCTGTGCGATGTCTGGGGCGTGGTCCACAATGGCGAACGGCATTTTCCGGCCGCCGCTCTGGCGCTGGCGACCGCACGCGAAGCGAAGATACCTGTGGTGCTGATCACCAATTCGCCGCGGCGCAGCGCCGATGTGGTGGCGCAGATGAATGCGATCGGCGTTCCTTCTGCGGCCTATGACCGTATCGTCACCTCCGGTGACGTGACCCGCGACCTGATCATCGAGGGCCCGCGAAAGATCTTCCATATCGGCGCCGACCGCGATTTCACGCTCTATGACGGTCTTGACGTCGAACTCGTCGAGGAGTTCGAGGCATCCGGCGTGGTCTGCACCGGGCTGTTCGACGACGAGGTCGAGAAGCCGGAGGACTACGCCGATCTTCTTCGGCGGCTACGCGCCAGGAACCTGCCCTTCATCTGCGCCAATCCCGACATCGTGGTCGAGCGCGGCGAGCGGATGATCTGGTGCGCCGGGGCCTTGGCTCGCGACTATGCCCAGCTCGGCGGGCGGACGCTGATCGCCGGAAAACCTTATGCCCCGGTCTATGATGTCGCGATGAAGGAGATCGCCGACCTGCTCGGCCGCACGGTCGAGCGCTCGGACGTGCTGGCCATCGGCGACGGCATGATGACCGACATCAAAGGCGCTGCCGACAACGGCTTCGACGTGCTCTACGTGTCGGGCGGCATCCATGCCCGCGACTACGGCGATCCGCTACGACCGGATCCGGCCAGGCTAATTGCCTTTCTGGAAAGGCACGGCTACCGGCCGGTCGCGGTCATTCCGAGACTGCAGTAGGGTCGCTCGATGACGGAAGCCTTCGAACGCGTTTCTGCAATCTCGCCGCTGCCGGCCCATTTGCGGGGTGGCGTGGTGGCGATCGGCAATTTCGACGGTGTGCACCGCGGCCACCAGGCGGTGCTCGAGCGCGCGCTTGCCGAGGCCCGCCGGCGCGGCGTGCCGGCTCTGGTGCTGACCTTCGAGCCGCATCCGAGAAAGGTGTTCCGGCCTGAGATACCGCTGTTCGTGCTGACGCCGCCGCCGATGAAAGCACGGCTGTTATCGTGTCTAGGCTTTGCCGCACTCGTCGAACAGCCGTTCACGCGCGACTTCGCCGCATTGTCGGCGGAAGCGTTCGTGACCGACGTGCTGGACAGGAACCTCGGCATCAGTCACGCAGTGACCGGCTTCGACTTCCACTTCGGCAAGGACAGGCAAGGCGGCCCGGCCTATCTGATGGCGGCCGGCGAACGCCACGGCTTCGGCGTCACCCTGGTTGACGCGTTTCGCGACGAGGGCGCCGAGGTGGTGTCGTCGAGCCGGATCCGCGCGCTGCTGTGCGAAGGCGCGGTGGCCGAGGCCGCCGGCCTGCTCGGCTACCGCTTCACAGTCGACAGCGAGGTGATCGGCGGCCAGCAGCTTGGCCGGACGCTCGGCTTTCCAACCGCCAATATGAGGCTTTCGCCGGAAGCCACTCTGAAGGAAGGGATTTATGCCGTCCGCTTCCGTCGCGCCGACGGCACGCTTCATGAGGGTGTTGCCAGCTTCGGCCGCCGCCCGACCGTCGATGACAACGGCGCGCCGCTTCTGGAAACCTTCGTCTTCGACTTCTCCGGCGATCTCTACGGCGAGATTTGCGCTGTGTCCTTCTTTGGTTTCCTGCGCGCTGAGGTGAAGTTCGACGGGCTCGACGCGCTGGTCGCGCAGATGAAGCGCGACGAGGTCGAGGCGAGGGCGCTGCTTGCCGGCGTCCGCCCGCTTTCCGATCTCGACGCGGCCATTGCTTTTTGAGCTTATTTTTTTAGCGCCAGGCCGACCGCAATGAAGGCCCAGCCCTGGAAGATCAGGTCGACGGCGAGAAACAGCCCCAGCACCCACACGCTGTTGACTGGCCAGCCCATAGCGATGACCAGGCCTGCCAGCGCGCTGATGACGCCGGCCGCCACCAGCCAGCCCCAGCCTTTTTCCGGTCTGTGCTTGTACCCGACCCAGGCCCTGAGCACGCCAGAGGCGAGAAGGGCGACCGCCAGCAGGAAGGTCAGCACCGCCGACGCCAGCAGCGGATTATAGAAGGCGAAGAACCCGGCGACTGCATAGAGAAGGCCGCTGAGCAGCCAGTAGAAGAACCGGCTCCATGTCTTCACGCCGAAAGCATGCATGATCTCGATGATTCCGGCCATCAGCATCAGCCAGCCGACGACATAGACCGAGGCGACCGTGGCGATGAACAGATTGCCGAATGCGATGCCGCCGAGGATCAGCAGCAGCACGCCGAGCCCGACGAACCATCCCCATTTCGCCCGCGTCTGACCAATCGCATCCTTTAAAGCATCGCCTTGCAGGGTCATTGCCGCCGTCTCCATCGAGGTCGCCTGGCATCTTGCCGATTTGGGAGGGTAGCGCCGAAGGCCTTGCCCGTCCAGCGAGCAGCTTGCACCGGACGCACGCCAAAAAAGCGAGGCAGCGTTTCGAATTTAAATCAAAGTTTACTGAACCGGCGCCATGGCTCTTGGCCAGGCCGGTTGTTCCCGCCGGCGTTTCGTGCGTATGGAGTGACGATGCGTTCTGTCAGGGTGTTTCAGGTGGTCTTGGCCAGCTTCGTGCTGTGCGCGCCCGGTGCCGCCGAAGCCGGCGAGGGCGCTTTGGGCTGGCTGTCCGGCGACTGGTATCTGACGGTCGGCGCCACCGGCATGGTCGCGCCGAACTTTGAGGGCGGCAAGAAGTACCTGCTCAGCGCCCAGCCGATCATCTCGCTCGGCAAGGCCGGTCCTGCGGCCCGCTTCACCTCGCGCAACGACAACATTTCGCTGGCGTTGATCGACGACGGCGGCCTCCGCGCCGGCCTGACCGGAAAATTGCTGTTTTCGCGCGATGGTGACGACGCCGACGAGCTGAAAGGCCTCGACCCGGTGCGCTGGGGTGGCGAAGCCGGCGGCTTCTTCGAATTCTATCCTTTTGACTGGTTGCGCGCCCGCGCCGAATTGCGGCGCGGCATTCGCGCCCATAGCGGCTTTGTCGCCGACATCGCCGCCGACGCATTCTATGATGTGACGCCCGACGTCAGAATTTCGGGCGGGCCGCGCGTCTCGTTTGCCTCGTCAGACTATTTCGACGCCTATTACGGCGTCAACGCCGAGGAAGCCGCGGCTTCGGGCCTCAGCCGATACCGTCCGGGCGGCGGCGTGAAGTCGGCGGGCTTCGGCGGCGCGGTGACCTGGAAAGTGACCGAGCCGATGACGGCCAGCCTGTTCGGCGAATATTCACGCCTGACGGGCCCGGCGGCCGATTCCAGCCTGGTCAAGGAGCGCGGCTCCAGAGATCAGTTCATGATCGGCGTATCGACGACCTATCGCTTCGATTTCTCGATGTGAGTGCTTAGCCCGGCAATCGCCTATCGGCCGGATGCATTATGACGTCATTAGCTGCAATGAAGGCACCGAGAGTTCGGGCTTTTCAATATCGCCTGTCTCGGCTAAAAGCCCGGCCATGACGAGCGTTTCGCGCCCTCTCGCGATTGCGATACGAATTACGAGCCCGGTGTTCCGGACGGCTTGAGCGCCGCCGGAGCCGCCGGGAATTTTGCGCGCGGCCTCTCGCGCTTTTTCCAGATCATGATAGTTCAACGTCCGGGCTCTTTTGCCGGGCAATGCATATGGCAGACCAATGACCGATACCCCAATGACCGACACTGTTGAAACGATCGACTATTCCAAAACGCTTTATCTGCCGCAGACGGATTTCCCGATGCGCGCCGGCTTGCCCGAGAAGGAGCCGCTGCTGGTCAAGCGCTGGCAGGAGATGGACCTTTACCGCAAGCTGCGCGAAAACGCCGCCGGCCGCGAAAAATACGTGCTACATGACGGCCCGCCCTACGCCAACGGCAACATCCATATCGGCCATGCGCTGAACAAAATTCTCAAGGACGTCATCACCCGCTCGTTCCAGATGCGCGGCTACGACTCGAACTATGTGCCCGGCTGGGATTGCCACGGCCTGCCGATCGAATGGAAAATCGAGGAGCAATACCGCGCCAAGGGCAAGAACAAGGACGAGGTCCCGGTCAACGAGTTCCGCAAGGAATGCCGCGAGTTCGCCGCGCACTGGATCAAGGTGCAGGGCGGCGAGTTCCAGAGGCTCGGTGTCGTCGGCGACTTCGACAATCCCTATACGACGATGGCGTTCCATGCCGAGGCGCGCATCGCCGGCGAACTGTTGAAATTCGCCATGTCGGGCCAGCTCTATCGCGGCTCCAAGCCGGTGATGTGGAGCGTTGTCGAGCGCACCGCACTGGCCGAGGCTGAAGTCGAATACCAGGACTATGAGAGCGACACGATCTGGGCGAAGTTTCCGGTCGTCAGCCTCGCTCGTCAGGTCACCAACGTCGAAGATGGGCAGCCGGCCTTGGATCCAAAACTGACGCAGACGTCACTGGACTTGCTGGAGGCCCATGTCGTCATCTGGACGACCACGCCGTGGACCATACCCGGCAACCGCGCCGTAAACTATTCGCCACGCATCAACTATGGCCTCTACGAGGTCACTGCGGCCGAGAATGCTTTCGGCCCGCAGCCTGGCGAAAGACTGATCTTTGCCGACGCGTTGGCGGACGAGGCTGCGGCCAAAGCCAAAGTGACGATGAATCGCTTCCGTAGCATTTCGGCCGAAGAGCTTGGAAGCCTTACACTTTCTCATCCCTTCAAAGATTTGAATGGCGGCTACGAATTCCCCGTCCCAATGCTCGCCGGCGACCACGTCACCGACGATGCCGGCACCGGCTTCGTTCACACCTCGCCCAGTCACGGTCGCGAGGACTTCGATGCCTGGACGGACGCTGCATCGGAACTGCGCCAACGCGGCATCGACACGGCGATCCCGTTCCCTGTCGACGACGCCGGCTTCTTCACCAAGGATGCGCCGGGCTTCGGCCCGGACCGCGAGGGCGGTGCGGCCCGCGTCATCGACGACAACGGCAAGAAGGGCAATGCCAATCAGGCGGTCATCGACGAGCTGATCAAGCGCAACGCGCTGTTCGCGCGCGGCCGGCTGAAGCATTCCTATCCGCATTCGTGGCGGTCGAAGAAGCCGATCATCTTCCGCAACACGCCGCAATGGTTCGTCTTTATGGACAAGGAGCTCGGCGACGGCACGACGCTGCGCAGCCGTGCCTTGAAGGCCATCGACGACACCCGCTTCGTGCCGGCCGCCGGCCAGAACCGCATCCGCGCCATGATCGAGGAGCGCCCCGACTGGGTGCTGTCGCGCCAGCGCGCCTGGGGCGTGCCGATCGCCGTGTTCGCCGATGCCGACGGCAATGTCCTGCGCGACGAGGCGGTCAACCAGCGCATCATGGACGCCTTCGAGAAGGAAGGCGCCGACGCCTGGTTTGCGGCCGGCGCCAAGGAGCGTTTCCTCGGCAACCACGATGCCTCGAAATGGCAGCAGGTGATGGACATCCTCGACGTCTGGTTCGATTCCGGCTCGACCCATGTCTTCACCCTGGAGGATCGTCCTGACCTGAAATGGCCGGCCGACGTCTATCTCGAAGGCTCCGACCAGCATCGCGGCTGGTTCCACTCCTCGCTGCTTGAAAGCTGCGGCACCAGGGGCAGGGCGCCTTACGACACCGTCGTCACCCATGGTTTCACCATGGACGAGGAGGGGCGCAAGATGTCGAAGTCGCTCGGCAACACCGTGGTGCCGCAGGACGTCATCAAACAGTCGGGCGCCGATATCCTGCGGCTATGGGTGGTGACGACCGACTACTGGGAGGATCAGCGGCTCGGCAAGAACGTCTTGCAGACCAATGTCGACGCCTACCGCAAGCTGCGCAACACCATCCGCTGGATGCTGGGCACGCTTGCCCATGACGATGGCGAGGACGTGCCGCTGGACAAGATGCCGGAGCTGGAGCGGCTGATGCTGCACCGGCTTTCCGAACTCGATGAAGTCGTGCGCGCGGGCTACGACGCCTTCGAGTTCAAGCGCATCACCCGCACGCTGCTCGACTTCATGGTGGTCGAGCTGTCGGCCTTCTATTTCGACATCCGCAAGGACGCGCTCTACTGCGAGGCGCCGTCCAGCGTAAAGCGCAAGGCGTCCGTGCAGGTGGTACGCCATCTGTTCGACTGCCTGGTGAAATGGCTGGCGCCGATGCTGCCCTTCACTATGGAGGAGGCTTGGCTCGACCGCCATCCGGACGCCGTCTCGGTGCATCTCGACCAGTTCCCGCCAATCCCGTCCGACTGGAAGAACGAGGCGCTGGCGGAAAAATGGCGCAAGGTGCGGCAGGTCCGCCGTGTCGTCACCGGCGCGTTGGAGATCGCACGTGCCCAGAAGGTCATCGGCTCGTCGCTGGAAGCGGTGCCGGTCGTCATGCTCGACGATGCGGCGCTCGAAGCGGCGATATCAGATGTCGACATGGCCGAAATGGCGATCACCAGCGATCTGGTCATTGCGCATGGCGACGCGCCTTCTGGTGCCTTCACGCTGGACGACGTCAAGGGCGTCGCCGTGGTGGTCGAGAAGGCCGAGGACCGGGGCCTAGTCAAATGCGCGCGCTCATGGCGCTACACGGCCGATGTCGGGCAGGACGAGGAATTCCCCGACGTTTCGGCGCGGGACGCGGCGGTCCTGCATGAATTGAAGGCGCTTGGTCGTATATAAGGCGGTGCACAAATGCCACGGCGGGCGGCTGATCAGCCCCCGCTCGTTGCCCTTAACGAGTGGTTGAGGTAAACACGCGAAACTCCGGCCGACAAATTGTCGCCGGATTTCCGTCGGAAGCATAAGCGATGGGGGACCGGGCCTTTGGCCGGTGGCGATCGAGAGGCTGCTAGAGTGGGACTTTTTGCCATGACCGAAAGAACTTGCGCGCGCGTTGCGCTGCTGGCGCCGCTTGTCGTATCCGGCCTGGCCCTGTCCGGCTGCATGGGCTCGCCGACCTACGGGACCGACAAGACCGCCTCCGCCCAGCTTGCCGGCGATCTCACCAGCGCTTTTACAGTCATGCCGAAGAACAAGGAAAAGATCGACTACAAGCCGCGCCCCGAACTGGTGAAGCCGGCGCCGGGTCAGAAGGAACTGCCGCCGCCGCAGGAAAGCATCGCGACGGCAAGCGCCGATTGGCCGGAATCGCCCGAGCAACGCCGCGCTCGCCTGCGCGCCGAGGCGACGCTCCATCAGGACGATCCGGACTACCAGGCGCAGATCGTCGATGACGTCCAGACGGATCCGTCGGCGGTCAAGACTGCGATGGCGCAGTCGGCTTCCAGTCATCCGCCGGCCTGGACGCCCGCGGATTCGGACAAGGGCCGCGCCGCCGAGGTCAAGCGTCGCCTCGCCGAAGCCAAGCAGGGTGATCCGAACACCCGCAGATATCTCAGCGAGCCGCCGGTGCAATACCGCGCCGCTGCCGCCACCGCGCCGGTGGACGACCTCGGCGAGGACGAATACAAGAAAGAACGCCGCCTCAAGAAGGAAGCGGCCGCCAAGAACAAGAGCGGCGGCATGTTCGACTGGCTGCCGTGGTAAGCTGCCGGCGCTAATGCATGTAGCGCAAAAGTGTGCAGCGGTTTTGCGATAACGACATGCATAAAACAGCAACCTAAAGCGCGTCGCATTAGGCCGGTCAAACGCGACGCGCTTTAGGAAATCCGTCGACGCTACGGTTCGCGTCGCTCTCTGAAAAAATCCTTTAGGAGCAGCGCGGCGTCGTTTTCGGCCATGCCTGGATAGATGTCTGGCACATGGTGGCACGTCGGTGAGGCGAAGAAGCGCACGCCGTTGACCACGGCGCCGCCCTTCTCGTCGGCGGCGCCGAAATAGAGCCGGCGCAACCTGGCGAAGGAAATGGCGCCGGCGCACATGGCGCAGGGCTCCAGCGTCACATAGAGATCATGGCCGGTGAGCCGCTCGCTCAACAGCTTGCGGCAGGCCTCGCGGATCGCCAGCATCTCGGCATGGGCGGTGGGGTCGGAAAGCTCGCGGGTGCGGTTGCCGGCGCTGGCAACGACCATATCGCCGCTGGCGATGACCGCGCCGACCGGCACTTCGCCGCGCAAGGCGGCGGCTTCGGCCTCCTTCAGCGCCAGCGCCATGAAATCCGGCCGCTTCAAGCGGTTTCCATTCCTATTATCTCCTCGCTACTCCGGCGTGATCCTGTTATCTAGCGCATGACCCCGAAAACCGGAATCGGTTTCGGAAGGGATCATGCGCCAAATCAAAGTCCTACAGCGTCCTTTGCGCGTCCGTACGGACGCGCGGCGCTGTAGTGCAAACGAGCAAAAGCCACATGGACGACAAAGACAAGAAATTCCCGCGCCAAAAGGGTCCCCGCAAGAACGGCCCGAAACCGTCGGGCCCGCGTGGTCGTGATACCGCTGCCAGCAAGGGCGGTAAGCCGTCCTTCGGCGCGAAAAAGCCATACGCCCCGCGCGGCGACCGCCCGATGGCGGCTGACGGCGAGCGGCCGAAGCGCGACTTCAAAAGTGGCGACCGGCCGTTCGGCAAGGGGCCGCGCCCTGAAGGCAAGCCTTATGAAAAGCGCGAGGGGCCGCGCAAACCCTATGCGCCACGCGGCGATCGCCCGATGACCGCCGAAGGCGAGCGGCCGACGCGCGACTTCAAAGCCGGCGACAGGCCGTTCAGCAAAGGGCCGCGTCCGGAAGGCAAGCCTTACGAAAAACGCGAAGGTCCGCGCAAGCCCTATGCGCCACGCGGTGACCGGCCGGCAGCTGCCGCAGGCGAGCGCGGCGAAAGGCGCTTCGACCGTCCCAAGGGAGACTTCAGTGATCGCCCCAAGCGCGATTTTGCCCGTGATCGGCACCAAGGGGCATCGGCCGGCGGCTTCAAGCCTCGCCCGCGTCCCGCCGAAGCGACGGAAGAGGCTGGTGAGCGCATTGCCAAGCGGCTGGCCCGCGCCGGCCTTGCCTCGCGCCGCGATGCCGAGGAGCTGATCGCGGCCGGCCGCGTCAAGGTCAATGGAAGGGTGCTGTCCTCGCCCGCCTTCAATGTTATGCCTGGCGACATCATCCATCTCGACGGCATGGAGATCCCACCGATCGAGCGCACCCGGCTGTTCCTGTTCCACAAGCCGGCCGGCGTCGTCACCACCAACCGTGATCCCGAGGGCCGCAAGACCGTCTTCGACGTGCTGCCGGCCGACCTGCCGCGGCTGATGACCATCGGCCGGCTCGACATCAACACCGAAGGCCTGCTGCTGCTCACCAATGATGGAGGACTGGCGCGGGTGCTCGAACTGCCGGCGACCGGCTGGCTCAGGCGCTACCGCGTGCGCGTCCACGGCAAGGTCGAGGAAAGTGCGCTCGTCGGCTTGCGCGAAGGCATTGCCGTCGACGGCGTCTTCTATGGCGCCATCGAGGCAACGCTCGACCGCGAGCAAGGCACCAACGCCTGGCTGACGCTCGGCCTGCGCGAAGGCAAGAACCGCGAAGTCAGGAACATACTGGGCTCGCTTGGCCTCGACGTGACGCGACTGATCCGCATTTCCTACGGACCGTTCCAGCTCGACGACCTGCCGGAGGGTCATGTGCTGGAGATCAAGGGCCGGGTGCTGCGCGACCAGCTCGGCGAACGCCTGGTCGAGGAGTCCGGCGCGAATTTCGACGCTGACATCACCAAGCCGTTTTCCAACAGGCCGGTGCGGCGCGAAGCGGTGCGGGAAGAGGAACCTGAGCGGCCGAAATTCACCCGCGACGGCGAACGCCGCCCGATCGGCGAAGGCGGATTGATCAAGAACCGCAAACGCCGCGAAGGCAGCCGCGACGAGGCGCTGGGCAAGCTGTCGACAAGTCCCGGCAGAAGCTTTGGGCCGGAAAAGAGCTTTGGTGAGCGTGGCCCAAAATCACGCAGCGGGCCTGAACGCGGCGGCTTTGGCGATCGCGGCCCCAAGTCTGAACGTAGCGGGCCGGGCGGCTTTGGCGGAAAACCGGGCGGCGGGAAAAAGTCCGAACGCGAGCAGCGTCCGATCGAGCCGCCGGGCCAGCGCAAGGCCAACGTCTGGATGGCGCCGGGCGCGCGGCCGATCGGCAAGGGCAGGGCGGACGCCGATGCCGCCAAGGCGGCCGAAGCCAAGGAACGCAAGGCCTCATTCAAGCCGTCTTACGGCAAGCCGGCCAAACCCGGAGGGGCAAAGCCGTTCGGCAAGCCGCATGGCGAACGCCCATATTCCGGCAGCAGTGATAGCGGCAAAGGCGGCGACCGGCCGCGCAGCGGCCCCAAGGGATCAAGGGGAGGCAATGCGGATCGTCGGCGGTGAGTTTCGCGGGCGTCCGCTGGCGACGCCCCGCTCAAGCGCCATCCGCCCGACCACCGACCGCACCCGCGAGGCTGTCTTCAACGTGCTGGCGCATCGCTTCCCCGACAGGCTGATCGGCGCGCGCGTGCTCGACCTGTTCGCCGGCACCGGCGCGCTCGGACTCGAGGCGCTGTCACGCGGCGCATCTTATGGCGTCTTCATCGAAGAATCGGCGGAAGGGCGCGGCCTGATCCGCACCAATGTCGAGGCCTTCGGCCTCACCGGGCGTACCAAGATATTCCGTCGCGACGCTACGGCTCTGGGCGACGCGGGCACGATGGCCGCGTTCGGCCTGGTGTTCGCCGATCCGCCCTATGGCAAGGGACTGGGTGAGCGTGCCTTGCGCTCGGCCAAGGCCGGCGGCTGGCTCGCCCCCGGCGCGCTCTGCGTCGTCGAAGAGGCGGCAGCGGCGCCGTTCGAGGCAGGGCCGGGCTTTTCGGTTGTCGATGAGCGCAGCTATGGCGAGACGGTTATCCGCTTCATCGAAGCCGCCTGAGTTCGGCCTCCTTTGCGCGCGAAAATGACGAACAAATCACTTTGCCTGTATCGCCATCCCCGCCTATCGTCCCGCCCATGACAACCGGAGCCATTGATGACACCTCAGGCTGAATGGCTGCGCGGAACGCTCTTGGCGCTGGCTCTCGTGATGACCGGCCCGGTGCTGGCCGACAACAAGCCGGACGACGGCAAGGTGACGAATTTCCTGCTAGACAACGGCATGGAGGTTGTCGTCATTCCCGATCACCGGGCGCCGATCGTCACCCATATGGTGTGGTACAAGATCGGCAGCGCGGATGAGCCGCCCGGCAAGTCCGGCATCGCCCATTTCTTCGAGCATCTGATGTTCAAGGCGACGACCAATCACGCCGCCGGCGCGTTCGACCGCGCCGTCTCCGCGATCGGCGGTTCGAACAACGCTTTCACCTCCTATGACTACACCGCGTTTTACGAGACGGTGGTGCCGCAGGCGCTCGAGCAGATGATGGATTTCGAGGCTGATCGCATGCGCAACCTCATCCTCAACGACAATGTCATCGCCACCGAGCGCGACGTGATCCTGGAGGAACGCCGCTCGCGCATCGACAGCAATCCGCAGGCGGTGCTCGGCGAGGAGGTCGACGCCACGCTGTGGCAGAACCAGCCCTATCGCATTCCGGTGATCGGCTGGATGCAGGAGATGGAGAAGCTGAACCGCGCCGACGCCAAGGCTTTCTACGACAAATATTACACGCCCAACAACGCCGTGCTGGTGGTGGCCGGCGATGTCGACCCGGAGGTGGTCAAGGCGCTGGCCGAAAAGACGTATGGCAAGATTGCGCGTGGTCCAGACCTGCCGCCGCGCATCCGTCCGGTCGAACCCGAGCAGAACACCAGGCGCACGGTGACGCTCACTGACGCGCGTGTCAGTGTGCCGAACTTTTCGACGCAATGGGTGGTTCCCTCCTATCACACTGCAAAGCCGGGCGAAGCGGAAGCGCTGGACTTGCTGGCGGAGATCCTCGGCGGCGGTAGCCGCAGCCGGCTCCACCAGCAGCTTGTCGTCAAGCAGGGCATCGCCGCCGAGGCCGGCGCCTTCTTCCAGGGCACCATGCTCGATGCCACCAACTTCACCGTCTATGGCGCGCCGCGCGGCGACGCCAAGCTGGCCGATGTCCAGGCGGCGGTCGAGGCCGAGGTCGCCCGCATCGCCAAGGACGGCGTCACGTCAGGCGAACTGGAGAAGGCCAAGGATCGTTTCGTCCGCTCGATGATCTTCGCCCGCGACAAGCAGGATTCGATGGCCAACATCTACGGCGCGACGCTCGCCACCGGCGGCAGCGTCAGGGATGTCGAGGGATGGCCGGGCCGCATCCGCAGGGTCACCGCCGACGAAGTCAGGGACGTTGCAGCGCGCTATCTCAATCTCAACCATTCGACATCAGGCTATCTCTTGCCGCAGACACAGGCGGGGAATTGATTTGATGAGGAATCAGCATAGCGGCGCGTTTTGCCTTCTCCCCTTGTGGGAGAAGGTGGATTGGCGCGAAGCGCCAAGACGGATGAGGGGTGTTGGCCGGAGCGCCATCGGTGCCAAGCTGGAACACCCCTCATCCGACCGAGCTTCGCTCGGCCACCTTCTCCCACAAGGGGAGAAGGGAAGGTCGCGCGCCACCCCTCTATTCACCCTGCTCCTCTCCCTATTCTTCCTCATCCTGCCGTCACTCACCGCTCGCGCGGCCATGAGCATCCAGGAGGTGACGTCGCCAAAGGGCATCACCGCCTGGCTGGTTGAGGACTATTCCGTGCCGTTGGTCGCCATCCGCTTCGTCTTCGACGGCGGCACGACGCAGGATCCCGCTGGGAAGGAAGGGCTTGCCAATCTGATGAGCGGCCTGTTCGACGAGGGCGCCGGCGATCTTGACAGCGAGGCCTTCCAGATAAAACTGGACGACGTCGGTGCCGAGATGAGCTTCGAGGCGGCGCGCGACGGCACCTACGGCTCGATGCGCATGCTGGCCGAGCAGCGCGACGCAGCGTTCGACCTGTTGCGGCTGGCGGTCACAGAGCCGCGTTTCGACCAGGCGCCAATCGACCGCATCCGCGCGCAAGTGCTGTCCGGCATCATCGCTAACGAGCTTGACCCCGACACGCTCGCCCAGCGCAAATGGCTGGAGGCACTATACGGCACCCATCCCTATGCGCGGCCCGACCAGGGCACCAGGCAAAGCATCGCCACGATCACGCCGGACGATCTCATCGCCTTTCACAAGGCGAACTTCGCTCGCGATGGTCTGCATGTGGCGGTGGTCGGTGCCATCGATGCCGAGACGTTGAAGAAAAAGCTCGATATGGTCTTCGGCGGCCTGCCGCAACACCAGGCGCTCGCGCCCGTCGCCGATGTCGATCCGAAACTCAACCAGCAGCTCGAGGTCAATTACGACCAGCCCCAGACGTCGCTGCAACTCGCCTATCCCGGCGTCAAGCGGAGTGCGCCGGATTTCTTCGCCGCGGTTCTGATGAACGAGATCCTCGGCGGCGGCGCCTTCACCTCGCGGCTGTTTGAAGAGGTGCGCGAAAAACGCGGCCTGGCCTACAGCGCCAGCTCCGACCTGGTCGACCACCAGCACGCCAACGCCCTGGCCATCACCACGGCGACCCGCGCGGACCGGGCGGCGGAGACCTTTGCCGTCGTGCGCGACGTGGTGAAGCGCATGGCCGAGGAGGGGCCGACCGAAGCGGAACTGGCGGCGACCAAGAAATACTTGATCGGCGCCTATGCCATCAACAATCTGAACTCCTCCGGCGCCATCGCCGCGACGCTGCTCGAACTGCAGCTCGACAAGCTCGGCATCGACTACATGCAGCGCCGCGCCGCCCTCATCAACGCGGTGACGTTGGATCAGGTCAAGGCGGCGGCGAAAAAACTGCTCTCCGCCGAGCCGGCCATCATGATCGTCGGGCCGAAGCACGGCGAGGCCAAGGAGTAATGAGCCCGAGCTTCGGCATCGCCTTCGGCGGCGGCGGCGCGCGCGGGCTGGCGCATATCCATGTCATCGAGGCGCTGGACGAGCTGGGCATCAGGCCGGTCGCGATATCAGGCTCATCGATTGGCGCCATCATGGGCGCCGGCATGGCTTCGGGCATGGCCGGCAGCGACATTCACGACTATATGCGCTCGATCCTCGGCCGCCGCGCCGAGGTGGCGGCGCGCATGTGGCGGGCGCGGCCAGGCACCTTTGCCGAGGCGCTGCAGGGCGGGCTGCGTGTCACCCAGTTCAATGTCGAGCGCATCCTCAAGGCATTCATGCCCGACGCCATACCCGAAAGCTTCGCCGAGCTGAAAATACCGCTGAAGGTGACGGCCACGGATTTCTTCGGCCATAAGCTCGCCGTGCTTAGCGGCGGCGACCTGCATTCGGCGCTTGCCGCCTCGGCGGCTATTCCCGCGGTATTCCGCCCGGTGATGCGCGACGGCAGGCTGCTGATCGACGGCGGCATCTACAATCCGGTGCCGTTCGATCTGATCGAGCACGACGCCGATATCATCATCGCCGTCGACGTCGTTGGCGCGCCGACCAAAAGCGGGCGCAAATACCCGACCTCCGTCGATCTGATGTTCGGCGCCACGCAATTGATGATGCAGTCGATCATCGCCGCCAAGCTGAGGCAATGCCAGCCGGACATACTGGTCAGGCCGGCGGTGTCGAAATACCGCGTGCTCGATTTCATGAAGATCGACGCTTTAATGGCCGAAACGGCTGATATCAAAGATGAGCTGAAGCGGGAGATCGAGAAGGCGGTGGAGGCGCGGGCCAAGGTCGACACGGGCAAGCGCACCAAGCAAGTGGGGGGCGTGGCGCGGAAAGTCTGACGTTTGTGGCCTCAATCGAACGAGCGCACTGCGATAAGCCCAGCAGACCCTTTCGCGATATGACTGTTCCGCTGCCGCCTGGACCGCTCGCAGGTCGATTGAACGGTTGAGGATCAGCGCCCCGGCATGGCTTTCGCACGCTGTTCGCGGCTGTTGCCGCACATCCGGGCAGATCGCAGCCAGCCCCTCCATCGAGAGCACGTCGGGTATTCTGGTGTGGCTGACGCAAAGCGCACCGTCGGCACCCCACGCCGCCTCGAACGACATATCACGCGCGGCCTCGTCCTGTTGGATCCCCTTGCGGTCGTAGATCACGATCGGCGTCCCGTTGCGGGTATGGCCGACGCCATCGCCGCCGACGGCGTGGCCATTCCGCTGACGCCGATGGAGCTCGATCTGGTGGCGGCCTTCGCCACCCGGGCCGGCCAGGTCATTGGTCGCGACGAATTGCTCGACCTGGCGCCGCCCAGGGGCGACGAGCCGTTCGACCGAAGCATCGACAGCCGCATCACCCGGCTGCGCCGCCGGCTCGAAAAGGACGCGGCCAAGCCGGAACTGATCAAGACGATCCGCGGTGTGGGATACCTGTATCCAAGACGGTGAATGAGTGTGATCAGGAACCAGGCTGCCCCGCGGGCGGAACGATCTGCATGACAAGGCGCATCAGATCGGCCTGCCGGGAGGCGCCGGTCTTCTGGAAGATATTGTCGAGATGCGTCTTGGCGGTCGCGTTGGCAATATGAAGGCTGGCGGCGGTCTCGGCCAGGGTGTGCCCGGCCACAAGGCTGGCGAGCACACGGGTTTCGGCCAGCGTAAGCCCAAAGGCTCTCGCCAGCATTCCGGCGGCGTCATGCTCGTCCGGTGCATTGCCGATGAACACCGCGGCTACCGCCGCGGGTTCCATGCCGGCGCGCAGGTCGCCGCCGGCCATCGGCAGCACGCGGGCGAAGACGGGCGGCAGGCCGGATTCGGTGAGGAGGACGGCAAGCCCTGTCTTGCCGATGCTGACCTCATCCTGAGCCGCAAGCATGATGGCGCTGTGAAGCTCCCTGGAAGCCGACGGGATCTTCGCTTGCAGAATGCCCCGGACATCCTGGATCGGTCCGCCGCTCTGCAGCATGTGCTTGGCCGAGCGGTTGGCGTGCAGGACGGCGCCACGTTCATTGGTGAGGACCACGGCGCATGTGAGCGCATCGAGCGCCTCGGCCATTCCTGCGCGCTCGACAGTGCCGATGTCCAGCATGTTGCTGATTATCACCGAACGGCGCACATGCGGCAGCAACAGTCTGCCAAGCTTGATTTCGCGCTCGGTGATAATGCCTTGCCGTTTGTGTCGGGCAACGGCGAAGCCGGCAAGACGGGTAGGGGTGTGGATCAGGAAGAACGACATGACATCGACCAGGCCTTGCGGCTTCAGGTACTCCTGAAAATATCGGGAGGTCTCCAGGTAGGTTTGAGGGATATGGCGTGAGACCACATGCGGCATATCGAGCGAAGGCCATGTCGAGAGATCCTCGAGCAGCCGGGCGTGGATCTCGGGGATATATTTCCCCTGTTGCTCCAGCCAGTATGGCTCTATTCCCACGGTCCTGTAGATCAGCAGCCGGTCGTTGGCGAGGTCGTCAAGGTGCAGGACCGCAGTCTGGGCATCGAGCGCATCCCTGATGCCAGCGAGCGCGTGTTCCCATAGCCCCGGGTTGAGTGCGCAATCGTAGATTGAGCCGATCAGCTTCGACAGATCATGATGCGACAATGCCTTGGCCATCGACGGCCCCCCGCATGTCGACAGCGCGTCCGATGCGGAAGCAGCGCGCTCTCACAGGTGCTCTCGCCTGTCCAAATGTTAGCGATCGCTTAAATTCCGATTATCTCCCCCAAACAGGGGATGCGCAAGCACCCGGGCGGTGAAATACTCGCGCCCAGAAGATAAGGTCACACTTAACTGTGACAACCAGTGAGGTTCAGCGCGTTCCTGGCTCGCGGGCCTTCGCCACTGTGATGCAGCCGGGGGGATTAATCAAGAATTCTGCCTGCGTGCGCCGACTATCACGGCGCGCGACCGCCTATTGCTGAAACGTTAAGCCGGGCTCGACCCGGACAATTCGGGATGGAGCAGCATTATGTATAGATACATTGCTTTTGCAGCACTCTGCATGGCGGCGATGCCCGCGCATGCCGACGAGCTTGGAGCCATGAAGGCTGAAAGCATCGATCTCGCCGGCTTCCTTGGTGTCGTCTATTATACGCCTCAGGAGGACGGCTATCGGGTGGTCACCACAATCGCGCAGGGCGAGGCTGGCTTGCCCGTGCGTTTCGTGGCGACACTGACCGAGAACCAGATAGTCGCGGTCTCCGTGCCGGGCAAGGTGGGAGAGTCGGACCAGATCATCAAGATATCCCGTGTCGGCGGCAAGCTTGTCGTCAGCCCACAACCGATAGACGGCATCGTGGTTTCTTCTCCGAAGCCCGCCGTCGACTGATGACCGCCGTCGAGTGATCCAAGGTCGAGTGATCCAAGGTCGAGTGATCCAAGGTCGAGTGATCCGGGGGCATGCGCGTTGCGACGGCGCTGGATGAGCCTGCAACGTGGGCGACAGACGATGCCCCTGTGGCTCGTCCTCCCGTCTGTCGCCATCTTTTCGGTTGGCGCGGCCTTCGCCGCGTCTTCGCAAGCCGAGCTGGCTTCAGGCAAGTTCTACGAAATTGTCGGCGGCAAGGTCGATGCGCGGACTTATAATGGCTTCCGTCGCTACCATGGCAGCTGCAATCACTGCCATGGTCCCGACGGCATGGGCTCGACGTTCGCCTCGGCCCTTGTCGACCGGCTGCCCGGCATCGAGGTCTTCCGGCGCAGCGTTCGCGACGGCGTGCGCAGCGGCCCTTCAGTGATGAAGGGCTTCGCCGACGACCCCAACGTCGCTCCTTACATCGACGACATCTACGCCTATCTGCAGGCCCGCGCCGACGGTGCGCTTGGCCGAGGCCGGCCTGAGCGGCTTGAACGCTAGATATCGCAGGCTGCCAGCTTCACCAAAGGACAGTGAGACGGTTATCGAGCGCCACATGAGTGCCGAAGGGCGAGCTCTCTCGCTCAAGCACGGCCGCGAGCCAGGCGACATCTTCGGGCGAGGCGCGGTTTAGCCGGAATTTGCGGAGCTCGAACGGCACCAACTCGAGCGAAAGGAGCCTGCCCTCAGGCATCGCGAGCCGCGGCAGGTACATCAGCGCAAGCCCACCGCGAAAGATCTTGTAGCCTGTGATTCCCTCATAGTCGGTGAGGAAGTCGCCGCATCCATAAAGGATCAGCCGGCCGTTATGGATTTCGATCGGCTTGGGATGGTGGGAGGAGTGCCCGTGCACGACGTCGAAACCTGCAACATCGATGAGAGCATGGGCAAGCGCTCGTTCTTCCGTGGGGACTTCGTAGCCCCAGTTGCCGCCCCAGTGGATCGAGGCCACCGCGAGGTCGCCAGGCTGTTTTACGGCCTCCTCGGATCGGGCGATCTGCGCGAGCGAGCGGGCCGAAACATCCGCCAGCAGGTTGACCCCTGGCTTGTAGGTTCCGGCTGCCCATGAAGCTGGAACGCCGCTCGTCTCGAGCGCGAAGCCGAAGGCGAGCACGCGGCCTCCGCCGGCCAGTTCGATTACGGCAGGCGCCGCCGCCTCATCCGCGTCAAGCCCGGCCCCGGCATAGGCGAGGCCGGCATGCCGGAGCGTATCGAGGGTTTCGACGAGGCCGGGCTCATCCCAGTCGAGCACATGGTTGTTGGCGAGCACGCAGCAGCTTACCCGCGCCGCCGCCAGGCAGCCGATGTTTGCGGGGTTCATTTTGTAATTGATGCCCTTGGGCGCCAAAGACAGGCTGGTGGTAATGCTGGTCTCGAGGTTGATGATCCGCGCGTCGGGAGCTTCACGGTCCAGTTCGGCGAGTGCATCGCCCCAGACATACGCATCGTCGACCTTTCTCGGGATTGGGCCATTGATGCGTTCGGCAAGCTCGACATAGGTCGTCGCGGATCTGACGTGGCGCTCGTACAGGTGCGGATCACCCGGATTGGCGAGGATCTGGTCGATCCCGCGCCCGAGCATGACGTCGCCGCACAGGAACAGCTTTGCGCTGCTTCGGACAGGCCGTTCAGGTCCTGCGGCGGCATTGTTCGCGATCTGCGGCATCCCAGACCTCCTTCCCCGCCAACACCCCGTGACGCCAAGGGCTCCAGCCCAATTTGCGCGGATCGGATCGCGCGCCCAGTCGTTAACGCACGAGAACCGAGTTAACCAAGGAGAACCGACAGCCGAGGCCAGAAATGACCGACACAGCCTTCTCCTTCATCCCGCGCGCCGCACGCTCTCCCAAGCCGCGGAAAACCGGCCTGACCGAGATTCGCGGACCCTATTACAGCGCCTATGGGCCGCGCCATTTGGCCGACCTCCTGGAAACCATGGGCAACTGGATCGACGGCATCAAGTTTGCCGGCGGATCATTCGCCCTGATGCCGCCGGAAGCGGTGAAATCGATCAACAAGCTGGCGCATGATCACGGCGCCTATGTTTCGACGGGCGGCTGGATCGAGAATGTCCTCCGTTTCGGCCCGGACGCCGTGGGCCGCTACGTCGAGGAAGCCAAGGCGCTGGGGTTCGACGTGATCCACGGAAGCGCTGCTGCGCCTGGTCGAAACCGTGAAAAAGGCCGGGCTCAAGGCCAAGCCGGAGCTCGGAATCCAGTTCGGGGCCGGTGGTGACACGTCGGCCAAGGAGCTCGAAGCCGAAGGCACCAGGGATGTCGGCTGGCTGGTCGCACAGGCCCGGCGTGCCCTCGATGCCGGCGCCGATATCATCATGATCGAGAGTGAAGGGATCACCGAAAACGTCACGTCCTGGCGCACCGAAATAGTAGCCCGCATCATCGACGAGCTCGGCCTGGAGAAGGTGATGTTCGAGGCCGCTGACCCGGCGGTCTTCGAATGGTACATCAAGAACTACGGCAACGAGGTCAATCTGTTCGTCGACCACAGCCAGATCGTGCAGCTTGAAGCGCTACGCTCCGGCATCTGGGGAACCAAGAGCACCTGGGGGCGGATTCAGAATATTGGGTGAGAGGGCTGAGCGGCCTCGTTCCAGCTTGGGTTCCTCGCCCCACGAAAGTGGGGAGAGGTGGCTCGGCGAAGCCGAGACGGAGAGGGGACTGCGCCTTACGAAAGCCCTCTCTCCGGCCGCTTCGCGGCCACCTCTCCCCCACCTTTCGGTGGGGGCGGGGAACCCAGGTCGTGCCCTCAGCCCCACTTCATCTCGCCGGTGGCGACCTTGGAGCCGATGTCGAGCGCAACGCCCATGCCGAGGCCGGGGAAGCGGGCCTCCATGGCGCCCTTGAGCGCGGCCGCGTCCTTGGCCTTGGCCAGCTCTTCCTCGAACGCGATGAGATAGGATTTGGTGTGCTCGACGCCCGAAAGGTCGGTGGCGGCCCGCGGCGTCATGTGGCCAGGCACGACGATTTCAGGCTTGGCGGCAACAATCTTTTCGAGATTGGCGAGCCAGGCGGCGCGCTGTTCCTTGCTCGACGTGTCGGCGGTCCAGACATGCACGCCCGCAAAAATCATCACCCCGCCGAACACCGCATTCAGCGACGGCACCGAGAGATAGCGCCGGTTGGCAAGGCCTTTCGCGTCGACGATCTCGATGGTCTCGCTATCGACGGTGAGCGCCTTGCCGTCGAAGACTTCGGGGATGACGACATCGGCGAGCGCCTGCGGGCCGTTCTCCTTGAGCTGCGGCCCCCAGACGGCGATTTTCTTGTCGACGCTGCCATTGATGGCGGCCACCGTCTCGGCAGCGGCTATCACCCGTGCCTGCGGAAAAACCTCCTTGATGGCCTTGAGGCCGAAATAATAGTCCGGGTCGGACTGGCTGACATAGATGGTGGTGAGCGTCTTGCCGGTCGCCTTGATCGCCTCGGCCACGCCGCGGCCGTCGGAATAGGTGAAACCGCCGTCGATCAGCAGCGCCTCGGAGGCGCCGGTGATCAGCACGGGGGCGCGAAAGAAGCCGTTTTCGCCGGCCGGAAAATGCTTCCAGGAAAGCCCTGCGGCGGCATGGCCAAGCCCGGCGGGAGCGAAGACGGCGGCGGCGCCGGCGGCGAGGGTGGTTTTCATGATGGCTCTCCGTGTGAACATGGATGTCTCCTGGGAGATGCGGAATTCGGGCGAGGCGGGCGCATCTCCCCCACGCAGCCTCGATGTCCGGAAGATGGCAAAGCCGGAATGCGTATTGAAGGCCAACAAAATGGACGTAATGTATGCCATTGCCTGACAATAGGTTCGCCCCTGCCATGAACTACGCATGAACCTGAACCGGCTGGCCTATTTCGCCGCGGTGGTCGACGCCGGCTCGTTCACCCGAGCTGCCGAGCGGCTGGGCATCACCAAGGCGGTGGTCAGCCAGCAGGTGGCGCGGCTGGAGCGCGATGTCGGAACGACGCTGCTGATCCGCACGACGCGGCGCGTCCATCCGACCGAGGCCGGCCGGACATTCCATGCCCGCTGCCTAAACGTCCTGCAGCAGGCCGAGGATGCCTTCGACGAGCTCGCGCAGGCGGCCGCCGAGCCGACCGGCACGCTCAGGATCGCGGCGCCCAACGACTACGGCACGTCGGCGGTGGTGCCGGTGGTCGCCGCCTTCAGCGCGCGCCATCCCGCCTGTCGGGTGGAACTGACGCTGGGCGACGAGACCATCGACCTGGCGTCCGGTGGAATGGACGTGGCGATCCGCGTCGGCTGGCTGGCCGATTCCAGCCTGCAGGCGCGGCGGATCGGCACATTTGGGCAATTCATGGTGTGCGGCGCCGAGTTCGCAGGGAGCTTTAAGGCCGGCGAACCGCAAGACTTGGCCGGGCTGCCCTTCGTCGCCAACATGGCGCTGCGCGAACCGCTGCTATGGCAATTTTCGCGCGGCGACGCCGTGCAAACCGTGCCCATGCAGGCAACGATCGCAATCGACGCGACGCCGGCAGTGCTGGCGGCCGTCCGCGCCGGCGCCGGCCTGTCGGTGCTGCCGGATTTTTTGGTGCGGAATGAACTGGCCGCAGGGCGGCTCGTCCACATCCTGCCCGAGTGGCGGCTGCCCTCCGGAGGCATCTACACAGTCTACCCCGCCGCGCGTTTTCGGCCGCCCAAGGTGACGAGGTTTGTCGAGATGCTGGTCGCGGCCGAGCAGGAGATGGGGCCGGTCGGGCAGGGGCGAGGAGGCTGAAGCTGCCGATCTCCCCCCTTGAGGGGGAGATGGCCGGCAGGCCAGAGGGGGTCGTCTAGCGTAATGCGCCAACCTCCACTGTCGCAAGAGAGGAGGCCGGGCCCGGTCGAACCGACCCCCTCTACCCTGCCCGGCATCAACCCCTCAAGGGGGGAGATTGGCCGTCATCCGCGCCTTCGCCGATCACCAGTGTTGCAGGATGAGCGCCAAGACCCGAACAGCCGATCTCCCCCAAGTGGGGGAGATGGCCGGCAGGCCAGAGGGGGGCGCTGTCCCGCCAACCACTTCGAAGCGCTCAACCGCCAAACCAATCCGCCAACCCTAGGCGCTTCGCCTGAAAGGAAACGTCATCGCCTGAAGATGTGAATCGCGCCTCCGGCGTCGTCGGATACGAGCACGGAACCGTCCGGCGCTTCCTTGACATCCACGGGCCGACCGACGCCTCTGAGGAAAGTCGTCGCCGAGACGGGCCGGCCGCCCTTGAAGCGCACGCGCACGACCTGACGTCCGACTGGAACTGACCTGTTCCAACTGCCGTGCTCGGCGACTAGAGCGTCGCCGCCGAGGCTGCGGAAGAAATGGATTCCGAGGGTTGCGACATGCGCTTGAAATTCGAAGACGGGCGGAATCTGCTGCGCGGGCGGCCGTGCGTCCCGGAACCCTTTAAGCCGAATTCGGCCTCCGAAGTAGGGAAAGCCATAAAAGCCGCCCGGCCGAAGCGCGTTCAGCTCATCCGGCGGGATATCGTCGCCCATTCGGTCGGCGCCGTTGTCAGTGAAGAACATGGTGCCGCCGCGCCAGTCGAAGCCGACCGAATTGCGAACGCCCCAGGCGACGCGTCGAAGATCGGACCCGTCCTGGTTCATGCTGACGATCGTGCTTTGCAGTCCACGCGGCAAACAAATGTTGCAAGGCGATCCGAACGAGACATAGAGCCGGGAATCGGGGCCGACGCCAATATAGCGAAGACTGTGGGCTCCCGAATCCGGCAGCCCTCGGCGAATGTCGCGCCTGCCGCTCAGAGCGCCCCCCGGCCCGATGTCGAACGCGGTCACGCGGTCGCTCGAAGCTACGAACAAACGACCGCGTGAGCATGCGACTCCATTCGGAGCGGAGAATCCGGAGGCGACCCGCCGGGCGCGGCCGCCGGACACCGGCACCGCGTAGACCGAAGAACGTTTGGTTCCGACGAACAGTACGTTGCCGCAGACCGCCATTTCGCGCGCGGCGGGAACGCGGGCGAGAACCTCAGCCCGCGCGGGTCCGGGGGCGAGAGCCACGCCAGAGGCGGCCGCCGCGACCGAGACGAGAGCGAGAAGCCCAATTCTAGCGGAAAGGAACCCGGCCTTAGGGGAAAAAACGTCCATCGGCGCCCTCCGAATACAAGCTGACTTTGCTGGAGGGAATTGGGGCGGCTTGTTCTCGTTTCAAGCCGGAGCCCAGGCCTCGTTGCGGCTGAGCAGCAGATGGGGTGAAACGGGGAGGGGCGAGGAGCGGTAAAGCGTATTACGACCTCGCTATTACCGGCGCATACTCAAGCGCCACCACGCCGTTGCTGAATGGCGTGGCCGAAATGAGCTCGAGCGGCACTGGCTCGCCGGGCGGGAACAGCGGCTTGCCCTGGCCGACGGCGCCGGGATAACTGAGCAGCCTGACGCGGTCCACCAGACCATGGCGCAGCAACTCCTGCGCCACGCTGAGGCTGCCATGCACATAGATGTTGCCGCCGTTGCCTTGCTTCAGTTCCCTGACCGCATCCGGCAAGGCGCCCTTCAGCAGATCGGCCGGCTTCCAGTCGAGCGCCTTCAAGCTGGTCGACGCGACATATTTCGGCAGCGCGTTGAACCGGTCGGCGAAGTCTCCGGTTTCCTTGGGCCAGGAGCCGGCGAAGATCTCATAGGTCGTGCGCCCCAAAAGCATGGCGCCGCTGTCGGCAAGCTCGTCCTCCTTGAACCTGTTCATCTCATCGTTCCAGGTCACGCCAGGCAGCTTCTCGACCTCGGCGATGCCATCGACGCTGATGAATTCGGTGACGATGAGTTTTCTCATGGCGCTCTCCTTCTGTCAGAGGACGGATGGCGCGGGGCTTCTACGACACGCTCCGTGAAAATAGCGCGGTCGCTTTGAACGGGCTTTCCCTATCAAAGGACCGATACCATGGGGAAAAGCTTCTCCGACCTGGACTAAGTTCCCAAGATCGGATTGGTGTTACATCTGAGGCAGATATTCCCAAAGAACGCATTGCAGGAAGATCATGGGATTCGGGGTCTTCATTCATCGATCAGATTCGAGATACAACGACCGCCCCGAAGAGCAATATCAATTTCCCAGCCAGTATCTGCGTCGTGTCGAGGCATGCGTCGGCGACTGGATCATTTACTACGAGCCCAGCAAGGTAAGCGAGACGCGTGGATATTTCGCCATGGCCAAAGTCCAGGAAGTCATTCCCGATCCCGTGACGCCCGATATGTACCTCGCTCTGATTGAGCCTGGAAGCTACCTCGAATTTTTCAACCCAGTTTCATTTAACGGAACCGATGGTCTTGTTGAGCGAGGCTTGCTCAACGACCAAGGACGGATTTCCGGTCGTGCCCAATCGGCCGTTCGCCCAATCAGTCCAGCCGATTTCAACCGCATTATCGATCTGGGCCAGGACACGAATGAGTTGTTGCTGCCGCGCGTTGATGAGGCCGGCACCGGCTTCCACGATGAGCAGGCGCCATTCGAATTCGAGCAGAGCCGTGATCGCGTAAACTACATCGGATCGCGAATTGTGCGGGACCGCATTTTCCGTCGCATCGTCTTGCGCGCCTATGATGAGCGGTGCGCGATCACGGGACTGAAGTTGATAAATGGCGGCGGCCGAGCAGAGGTTTCTGCCGCCCATATTCGACCGGTCGAAGCGAACGGGCCTGATGTCATCAACAATGGGATCGCACTGTCAGGCACGGCGCATTGGATGTTCGATCGCGGGTTGATCAGCCTATCCGACGATTTGGAAATCCTGATCTCGCGACAGGTCAACGACCTCGACAGCGTTCAGGCATTCATCAACAAGAATCGCCGCGCACTTCCGCCGGGCCGACAGTTTGAACGCCCGCATCCTCGGTTTTTGCAATGGCACCGCGACCACTGCTTCAAGCAGTGAAGCACCGCCGGCGTGGCAGCGTGTTGGTAGGTGAGTGAAACGGCCGCCTCTGACCCTGCGCCGCCCGTCGTTCGGTCATGCCACAAGGTCCGCATCGGGTGGGGCCCGGTCTTTTTTGCCTGTCCCCGATTGGATCTGGTTCGTAGTTGCGGGCTGGCTAGAGGTCGGCAATACCGGCTTTCAGCAGCCCTTCGCGGACGTGCTGCACATCAGACTCCTGGGCGAAGTGCAGGGTGGCGATAAATGAATCGAGGTCGAATTGCGGATCGAGCGTTCTGATCTTGGCTAGATGCGCCGCGGCCGCGATTTCGTCGCCGAGCCAGCCGTAGCAGGCAGCGGCGAAAGCGTGCTGAACCGAGTCCATGGTTGACAGATGCATGAAAGCTTCGATCGCCTCGCCATACTGGCGCGCGGCGAAATGCGCCTTTCCCAGATGGCTCCAGAACCTCTCCGGGTGGTGCGGGTTCAACTGCATTGCCTTGCGGATCCATTCAATTCCCTCTTCCGGCCTCCCCAGCCAGGTCAATAACTCGCCTTGCTGCACCACCACGAGGTCATAATTCGGATTGAGGGCGAGGGCGCGCTCTTGATGGTAGCGCGCTGTGGTCAGCTCATTGTTGTTCACGTTCACTGCGGCGAGGATGCGGTGGACATCGGCATCGTTGTCGTCCAGCGCCAGCGCCCTGTCCAGCGCAGCCATGATGTCGTTCCAGACGCCATCCCTGTCTTCGCACCAGTTATGGACCCAGGCCTGGCCAAGGATGCAGGCCCGCCAGGCATGGGCATGAGCATAATCGGGGTCGAGCGCGACGGCCCTGCCTATCAAGGTTTGCGCGCGTTCATTATCCGCAATCGTGCTTCGGTGATGCAGCACCTTGGCAGCAAGCACACATTCATAGGCGGCCATGTTTGCAGGTTTCGCCCGCGCGAGCTGGTCCCGCTGAGCCGCCTCGACACGACCGGGCAGCGTGGCTGCGATCGCCGCGGTCACCTCATCCTGAATCGCAAATATGTCGTCCAGCTTCCGGTCATATTTGTCTGCCCAAATATGAGCGTCATTCGCCGTGTCGATCAGCTGAACCGTCACGCGCACCCTGTCGCCGATCTTGCGGACGCTTCCCTCCACCAGGTATTGGACGTCGAGTTTCTCGGCCACCTCGCGCACATTCACGGCGCGGTTCTTGTAGACGAAGCTGGAATTGCGCGAGATGACGAACAGCTCATGGTGGCGGGACAGTTCGGTGATGATGTCCTCGGTCAGTCCGTCCGCGAAAAATTCCTGCTCGGGGTCGCCGCTCATGTTGTTGAATGGCAGCACCACTATCGAAGGTTTCGAGATGGATCGCTTTGCCTCGACTTCCGGCAGGACAGGACTGTCAAACCCAATGCGATAGAGGCGAACCGGGCGGCTGATGTTCTTTAACGTCTTCTCGCCCAGGTCCTCCATGGCTATTTCGAGACGGTCGGCAATCTGGGTCGCCACCGCTGCGGTCACGCAGATACCGCCGACGTCGGCGAGTTGCTCGATGCGCGAGGCAATATTGACGCCGTCGCCGAAAATGTCCTCATCTTCGAAAATGATGTCGCCGAGATTTATGCCGATCCTGAATTCGATACGCCGTTCTTGCGGCACATCCGAATTGCGGCGTTTCATGCGCTGTTGGATTTCCACGGCGCATTTCACGGCATCGGTCACGCTCTGGAACTCAACGAGCATGCCGTCTCCGGTGGTCTTGATGATCCGGCCCTTGTTCTTCGCGATGGCGGGATCGACCAGTTCTATGCGATGCGTCCGAAGGCGTGCGAGCGTGCCGGATTCGTCGGCCTCCATTAGCCGACTGTAGCCCGCCATGTCGGCAGCCAGAATTGCGGCTAGTCTCTGTTCCATCGCTTGAACCAAAAACCAAGCCTATCCTTCCTGGGCTGCCAAATCCAGCAATTTGGGCTTGTGGCTGAATCAAGAAGTCTTCCTACCGCAGCAGCAAGAAAGGGCGGATCAAAACCTTCCGCTTTCCGCCAGGTGGCTGCAAAACTCGATCGCATCAAACGGCGGGAGGGATCCGCGCGGCGTCAGACCGGAAACGTCCGATATGAACACGAGTTTGGGCCATTGTGGCTGCACTCGCTGACCTCTGCAAATGGCGCCCTAGCAAGAAATCTTAGACACGCCCAAAACTAAATCTATCCCACTTGCCATCCCCTATACCTTCCCCTAATCTCCCTCTGAGAAAACCTTTTCCCAATTCGCCCGCATCCGCTGAACTCACCAGTCAGCGCCTCGCAGGACGATAAGAGAAAACCTTTTTCCAACTAAGGGATTCGCCGCGCACATCATGGCTTCCGACGCCCAGCCAGTCTTCACCAAGCCCGTCACGCTCCGAGAGGTAGCCGCCCTTGCCGGCGTCAGCGTCGCCACGGCCTCAAAAGCGCTGAACGGGCAGGGGCGGATGACCGCCGAGACGCGCGAGCGCATTCGCGAGACGGCGCAGCGGCTGGGCTTTCGGCCGAACAGCCTGGCGCAGAGCTTGTTGCGTCGGCGCTCCTTCACCGTCGGGCTGTTGACCAACGACACCTATGGCCGCTTTTCGCTGCCGGTCATGTCGGGCATTTCGGATGCGCTGGTCGACAAGGGCGTCTCGGTGTTTCTCTGCAACGTCGAGGACGACAAGCGTCTCGGCCAGCTCCATGTCGATGCCATGCTCGACAAGCGCGTCGACGGCATCATCGCCACCGGCAAGCGCATCGACCGCCATCTGCCGGTCGACCTGTCCAATCTGCGCATTCCCGTGATCTATGCTTTCACCCAGCCCGATCCCGGCGCCATCGCGTTCGTGTCTGATGACGCCGGCGGCGCGCGCCTGGCGGTCGAGCACTTTTGCCGGCTCGGGCGGCGCCGCATCGCCCATGTCACCGGGCCGGCGAGTTTTGCGGTGGTGCACGCGCGGGCACAGGCCTATCGTGACGTGCTGACCGAGAAAGGCTTGCCGGTCATGAAACCATTGCTCGGATCGTGGTCGGAAGCATGGGGTCACGAGGCGGTGAAGAAGCTCTTCGACGGTAAGCTGTCGAAGAGTGGGGACGAAAAGCCCGATGCCATCTTTTGCGGCAACGACCAGATCGCGCGCGGCGTCATCGACGCACTGCGCGAGCGCGGCCTTGGCGTGCCGGACGATGTCGGCGTCATCGGTTTCGACAACTGGCAGATCGTGGCCGAGGCAACCCGCCCGCCGCTGACCTCCGTCGACATGAACCTGGCGGCACTCGGGCGCGAGGCCGGCCTCACCTTGCTTTCGCTCGTCGGCGGCGAACCCGCCGAGCCGGGCATCCGAAAACTGCCGTGCCGGCTGGTGGTGCGTCAGTCATGCGGCCGTCTGCCGGACGGCTGAACGAATGCATGTCGCCCAAAAGTGCATAGCGGTTTTGGGATAACGACATGCATCAAACTAAAGGCAGCCGTGCCGATAGTCACCGGCTTGGGAGCGCGGTTGCAGGAAACAGAACCATGAGGAGGAGAACATGAGGACCATAATTACCGGGCTCGCCTTTGCCGCGAGCATTTTTTCCACGCTGGCAGCAGTCGGGCCGGCCGCAGCCGAGACCGCCAACATCTGGGTTCGCGCCGACGGCTCGAACTTCATGCCGAGGATCGTCGACGCCTTCAACAAGGGGCATGAGAACCAGATCAAGCTGGACATCATCCCCAATGCCGAGATCATCCCGAAATACGGCGCGGCCGCCGCCGGCGGCACAGCACCCGATGCGCTGTCGCTCGACCTGATCTACACGCCGTCCTTCGCTGCCGCCGGCCAGTTGGAAGACATCACCGACTGGGCGAAATCCCTGCCTTATTTCGCGAGCCTGTCGCCGGCGCATGTCAAGACCGGCACCTACAAGGGCCGCATCTACGGGCTGCCGTTCTCCGCCGATAGTTCGGTGCTGATCTGGAACAAGAAGCTGTTCAAGCAGGCCGGTCTCGACCCTGAAAAGGGCCCGACCAACTGGGCCGAGATCGAAGCCTATGCCGAGAAGGTCAACGCGCTTGGCGGCGACACCAAGGGATTCTATTTCTCCGGCAATTGCGGCGGCTGCAACATCTTCACCTTCACGCCGCTGATCTGGGCCTCGGGCGGCGACATCCTCACCGAGGACGGCTCGAAGGCGACGCTCGACAGCCCGCAGTTGCGCGGCGCCATCGACCTCTACCGCTCGATGGTCAAGAAGGACCTGGTGCCGGCAGGCGCGCAGACTGACACCGGCTCCAACTTCTTTGCTGCGTTTGCCGCCGGCAATATCGGCATCTCGCCGTCCGGCGCCTTCGCCATCGGCGCGCTGAACACGCAATACCCAGACATCGACTACGGCGTCACCTTCCTGCCTGGCAAGGATGGCGGCTGGTCGTCCTTCGCCGGCGGCGACAATTTCGTCGTCACCAAGGGCACCACCAAGATCGCGGTGGTGAAGGAGTTCCTCGATTTCGCCTATTCGCTCGAAGGCCAGACCATACTGGCGAAATATGGCAGCCTTCCCGTGCGCGGCGACATCGCCAATGAGGCGCTGAAAGATCTCGATCCGCGCTACAAGGTCGCCGCAGAGGCCATGGCCAAGGGCCGCACGCCCTATTCGGTGGTGTTCAACGACCTGATCAACTCCGCCAACGGTCCGTGGAACCAGATGGTCAACGAGGTCTTCTTCGGCGAAGACGTCGATGGCGCCATCGCCAATGCGCAGGAAACCATGCAGTCGATCATCGACTCGGCGCCGCAACAGTAGGCCCCGTTACCTCCCTCTCGAGGGGAGGTCGGACCGCAGGTCCGGGTGGGGTCGTTGCGGCAGTGCTCGACGTTCTTTTGCGTCGGCGCGCGTCGGAGGCGACCCCACCCCGGCCTTCGGCCGGACCCTCCCCTCAAGGGGGAGGGGACGTAGCGCTAACGGAAGAACAGGCATGAGCTCAATCACGGAAACCACGGCGCTATCGCGCAGTCGGGACGTTGGCTCCCCCTTCTCCCCTTGTTGTGGGAGAAGGTGTCGCCGAAGGCGACGGATGAGGGGTGCTCCAGCTTGGCTCCGACAGCACTCCGTCCAACACCCCTCATCCGTCTCGGCGCTACGCGCCGATCCACCTTCTCCCACAAGGGGAGAAGGAAAGGGGAGCGGCCAGGCATGACCTCCATCGCGGCAACCACCGCACCCGCCCGCCCTAGAAAACTGGTCGGCGCCGGCCCGCGGCAGTGGATCGGCCTGCTCTACGTCGCGCCGGCCGTCGCCCTTGTCGTCGTCTTCTTCATCATCCCGCTTTGCATGACGGCGTGGATGTCGCTGCACAACTGGCCGCTGATGGGCGCGCACTCGTTCATTGGCCTCGACAATTACTGGGCGATCCTGCGCGACACCAGGTTCTGGAACGCACTCAAATTCACCGGCTACTACACGGTGGTGGTGACGATCGCGATCTTCGCCGTCGCCTTTCCGCTGGCGCTTTTCATCGAAAGGCCGCGGCCGCTGACCGGCTTCTACCGGACGTCCTTCTTCATGCCGGCGGTCATCGGCTTCGCCTCGGCCAGCCTGCTCTGGTCTTGGCTTCTCAATGTCGATTCCGGCCTGTTCAGCCCGGCCGCCTTCGAACTCGGCCTGACCGAGAAGAAGGTCAATTTGCTGGCGACGTTCCAGCCGGCCTTCTGGTCGATCATCGCCATGGTCGTCTGGAAGGTGGCGGGCTTCACCATGATCATCCTGATGACCGGCCTGCAATCCATCCCGCCGGATCTGCAGGAGGCGGCGATGATCGACGGGGCAGGGCCCCTGGCGCGGTTTCGCGCCATCACTCTGCCGTTGATGCGCCGCACCCTGGCGCTGGCGCTGATCCTGTCGGTTGCCGGTTCGGTGCTCGCCTTCGACCAGTTCTACATCATCCTGCGCGGCGGGCCGCGCAACCAGACGCTGACTGCCGTCTACTGGATTTTCAACCAGTCTTTCGTGTCGTTCAAGCTCGGCTACGGCGCCGCATTGTCGATGATCCTGCTGATCATCCTGGTCGCGCTCAGCCTGATCCAGCTGCGGCTGCTGCGCCAACCGGAGGGCGTTGACTGATGGCGCAGGCAAGGAGCCGCAAAACCCGCATCGGCATGCAGATCGCCGAGCACTCGACGGGCGTCATCGCCTCATTGCTGTTCCTGGCGCCGATCGTCTGGACCGTGCTTTCGGCGTTCAAGCCGGCGCAGGAGTCGCGTCAGCCGCCGCTGCCGCCCTGGCCGACGACGGGTTTTTCGGTCGAGAATTACGCCACGCTCAACACTTTCGGCGATGGCCTCTGGCTGCCGGCGCAAAACAGCATCTATGTCTCTGTCATGACGGTGGTGCTGTCGGTGATCGTCAGCGTGCTGGCCGGCTACGGTTTCTCGCGCTTCCGCTTTCCGCTGAAGAACCTGCTCTTCGTCGTCATCCTGTCGACGATCATGATCCCGTTCCAGTCGATCCTGACGCCGATCTTCCTGGTGCTGACCAAGATCGGTCTGCACAATACGCTGACCGGGCTGGTCTGCGTCTATGTCACGCTGCAGCTGCCGTTCTCGATCTTCATGATGCGCAACGCCTTCGACGCGGTGCCGCGCGAGATCGAGGAAGCCGCCCGCATGGACGGCGCCAACAATGTCACCATGCTGCTGAGGGTGATGCTGCCGCTGGTCTGGCCGGGCATCGTCACCATCGCGCTGTTCGCATTCCTCGGCGCCTGGAACGAATTCCTGGCGGCGCTGGTGCTGATGACGGACCAGTCCAAATTCACGCTGCCGATCATGATGACTGCGCTGCAGTCCGGCCGCTTCGGCGCCATCGACTGGGGCGCGGTGCAGGCCGGCGTCACCGTGATGATGGTGCCATGCCTGGTGCTCTTCCTGTTGCTGCAGCGCTTCTACATCCGCGGCCTCATGGCAGGGGCCGTGAAGTGACCAATCGAATCGAACCGGAGTAAATTGATGACAGCATCGCAATCCGTCAGTCAGGGCACTACGCCGGGCCAAACCGGCAAGTTGGGCAAGCCAAGACTCGCCTTCCGTCCGCTGCCCGTGCCGCAGGTCGATGTGCGCGGCTTCTGGGGCGACCGTGTCGATGCCGTCGCCACCAGGACCGCCAACATCCTCTACGAGCGCTGCGTCGAGGCGCGCATGCTGGAGCAGATCGACCCGGACCGGCCATCGCCGGGCGTCGTCATTCCGTTCCACTCACCCTCGCCGGACGAGGCAGCCACCGCCGGCAACGAGTTCACGGGATCTACGGTGACGACCCAGATGTTCTGGGACAGCGATTGGGGCAAGACCATCGAGACCGCGGCCTACTCGCTGTATCGCCGCCGCAATGACGAGCTGGAGAAGAAGATCGACACCGTGATCGACATGTACGGCAAGCTGCAGCAGCCCGACGGTTATCTCTCGAGCTGGTACCAGCGCATCCAGCCCGGCTTGCGCTGGACCAACCTGCGCGATTGCCACGAGCTTTATTGCGCCGGCCACCTGATCGAAGGTGCGGTCGCCTATTACCAGGCGACGGGAAAGCGCAAGCTGCTCGACATCATGTGCCGCTATGTCGACCATATTGCCGAGACGTTCGGTCCCGAGCCCGGCAAGAAGAAGGGTTATTGCGGCCACGAGGAGATCGAGCTGGCGCTTGTCAAGCTCGCGCGGGTCACCGGCCAGCAAAAGTATATGGACCTCGCCAAATACTTCATCGACCAGCGAGGCCAACAGCCGCATTATTTCGACGAGGAGGCGCGTGCCCGCGGCGCCGACCCGAGAGCCTATCATTTCAAGACCTACGAATACAGCCAGTCGCACAAGCCGGTGCGAGATCAGGACAAGGTCGTCGGCCACGCGGTCAGGGCGATGTATCTCTATTCGGGCATGGCCGATATCGCCACCGAATATGGCGACGACACGCTGCGGGTGGCGCTCGACCGGCTGTGGGACGATCTCACGACCAAGAACCTCTACGTCACCGGTGGCATTGGACCGTCGTCGCACAATGAGGGTTTTACCGCCGACTACGACCTGCCCAATGACACCGCCTATGCCGAGACCTGCGCTTCGGTCGGATTGGTGTTCTGGGCAAGCCGCATGCTCGGCATGGGTCCGAATGCCCGCTACGCCGACATGATGGAGCGAGCTCTCTACAACGGCTCGATCTCGGGCCTGTCGCTCGACGGCTCGCTGTTCTTCTATGAAAATCCGCTGGAAAGCCGGGGGGAGCACAACCGCTGGAAATGGCATCGCTGCCCGTGCTGTCCGCCCAATATCGGGCGCATGGTGGCTTCGATCGGCAGCTATTTCTACAGTCTGTCGGACGATGCACTCGCCGTCCATCTCTATGGAAACAGCACGGCTCGTTTCGATATCGCGGGGACGCAGATAGAGCTGACCCAGGCCAGCAATTATCCGTGGGACGGGGCAGTCTCGATCACGATCGAGCCCGAGGCGCCGACCGAGTTTACCTTGCACCTGCGCCTGCCAGCCTGGTGCCGCAAGGCGGCGCTCAAGGTGAACGGGGAGGCAGTCGATCTGGGTAGCGTAACCAACGACGGCTACGCCGCAATCCGCCGCGAATGGCGCAAGGGTGACCAGGTCGAGCTAGACCTCGAAATGGCCGTCGACCGGCTCTACGCCAATCCGGAGGTCCGGCAGGACATCGGCCGCGTCGCGCTCGCCCGCGGTCCGCTGATCTATTGCGTCGAGGGGACCGACAATGCCGGCCAGCTGCACCGCATCGCCTTGCCACGGACGGCAAACATCGAGGCGCGTGAGCAGCCCAACCTTCTGGGCGGCATCGTCACGCTCTCGGCCGTCGCCAAAAAAGAGGCCTTTGAAAACTGGAAAGACGGACTCTACCGCACCGAACCACCGGCGGTGGAGGAGACGAAAGTCACCGCCGTTCCCTATTTTGCTTGGGACAACCGCGATCCCGGCGAGATGCTCGTCTGGCTGAGAGACTCGTGATCCGGGACGAAGATGATGCCGCCGACGAAAGGGATGTCTTGAATTTGTCCCGGCGGCGCTAATTTAGAGGGGAGAGTGGCGCCAGCCACTCGAATGGGTGGAGGCAGAGTTGGCGCTCGAAGATGTCGCGCGGGCGAGCGCTGGCGCTCGCGCCATGGTCCTGACCGTCGCAGCGGTGCCGTTGCTGTTCGTGATCAGCGGACTGGCCATTCGCTATGCAGCATTTGCTTCTGTGTCGGAGGAGCCAGGTTTCGCGGCTTATGCCCGCGCGCTCTGCCGCTGGGATTGCGCCTGGTATATTGACATCAGCGAACAAGGTTACGAGCGCTTTCCCATTCCTGACCACAGCAATGTCGGTCGCTGGGGCTTCTTCCCGCTCTACCCGATGCTGGTGGCGACGATTCGGGTTATCTTCCCTTTCCAGACGATACTGGTCGCCACCATCACCTCCATTGTCTGCAGCTACGCCGCCTGTCTGGTGGCATGGCCGCTGCTGGACAAGAACATGCGCGCTTATGTGCTGTATTGCGCTTTTCTGCTGAGCGGCCCGTTCTCCTTTCACTTCACGACCTTCCTGAGCGAACCTCTTTTCGTGCTCCTGACCTCGTGCGTTTTTCTGGCGCTCAAGCGGTCCAGCTATCTCGCCGCGGGTGTTTCATCCGCGCTGCTGTCGGCGACCAGGCTAGTCGGGGTCTTCGTCGTATTTGCGACCGTGATTCAAATGTTCAGGGAGCACCGCGAGCAGGGCGGGTCGACGCTGTCTTTCCCGCGCTGGGTGCTTGGCCGGCCGGATCTGCTGGTCGCTGTCTTCATCTCGCCTGCCGGTTTGTTCGCTTACATCCTGTTCCTGTACCTCACCGTCGGAGACGGCTTTGCGTTCTTGCACGTCCAGCGCGCCTTCGGACGCGTGGCCGGCAATCCGCTGGTCTTTCTATGGGACGGGCTCTCAGCTGTTCCGACCATCGGATGGCTGCCCACGGCGCCGCAATGGAGCGCGCTGGCCGCGATCACCGGATTGGCGCTGTCGGCCGTTCTGGCGGCTCGCAGGCAATATGGCGCGGCACTCTTCTGCGCGCTCTGCATCATCCTGCCGCTGATCACCAACCTGGCCTCGATGGTCAGATACGTCATTGGGCTTGCGCCTCTGACAATGTTGCTAGCCGTCCTGTTGTCGGCGTCGAGGCTCATTTGGCTCGCAGCTTTGGTTCTCTTCCTCGGCGCCTGTTATTTCACGACGATGGCGTGGATCGGAGGCTACCTTGCCTTGGTCTGACACTCTGGGGCCTTACAGACGCACCGCCTCGCTCGGCGGCTACGTGCTCGCGGCGGTTCTGGCCGGGTCCGAGATCGTCATCCTAGCGCTTGCTCTCAATCCGAACGTCAATGCCGATTATCGCGCATATTACATCGATCGGACGACGACCTGCCTCAACCGCGATGCCGTCGGCAGCTACACACTTGGCCAGACGATATCGTTCCGGAACGACGGCGCCAAGCAGGCAGCCGGCATAAAGGTCTGCGGCTGGTCGGGACCCGTCGCCGACGGCACCCATTCCCTGGGCGAGACCTCGCGGCTCCGCGTGAAGATACCGCCGCTGCGCAACGGGCTGACAGCCACGCTGCAGATGGCCGCCGTCATTCGTCCTCCACAGATCACGCAGAGGGTTGTGATCTCGGTGAACGGTGTTCGAGCGCATGCGGTGACGCTGTCTGGCAAAGATCCCCGAACGGTCTCGTTCGTCATTCCATCGGCGGCGCTCGGCAAGGCCGATACACTCGAAATTGCCTTCGATTATCTCGACGGCATTCCGCCAACTCCGGCCGCCAGCAACATCTATAAGCGCTCCATCAAGCTGGTGTCGTTCCGGCTGGATGCCATTGAGGTGGATTAGGTAGAGCGGTCGCCTTGCTGGCCGGGTCTACGCTGCGCAAAAACCCATCGGTCGAGCATGAGCAGATTGACCGCTGGAATAAGCAGGCATGTAACCAGAATGGCAATGATGGGCGGCAGGCCGAGTTTCGCGGTCAAAAGCGCCGGCGCCGCGTAAGCCACGGCGAAGCCTGTCGCCGTCAGTAGGAGAAAACGCGCAGCTTCCGATCGGTGCGGTCCGCTCGACATGAACGTTACTGACTTATGGGCGAGATACGAGAACACGGCAGCCGCGGCGTAAGCTGCAAGCGATGCTTGGACGGGCGAGAAGCCGATCCATTCCGATTTGACCAAACCGATAGCCAAGGCAGCATACAGGATTGTCGCGGCGATGCCGACCAACCCGAAGCGCGCCAGCAGCTTCAGCCCGATGCGGGCGGTCGAACGGCCCTCAGACATACGCACTGCACGCGTACTGGGCTCCAAGCGGCATGGGCGCGAGCACGCGTTCCAGTCTTCGGGCGAAGGGCCTGGCCGAGGGCAGCAGCAGGAAATGCTCGGATCGGATATCGCTGAAGCCCGTCTCCTGAAAGAGGGACCTTGCTTTGGCCGCGTTGAGCAGGACCGCGTCCTGGTCGAATGGACACCGCAACACCGCAAGACGCGTCAGCAGGTTATAGGGATTGTGTTCGATGATGCAGGCGACGCCGCCCGGCCGCACCACGCGCCGCATCTCCTGGAAGAAATCGAGCCAGGAGACGGGCGGAACATGATGGACGACGCAACTGGCGAAAGCCAGATCGAACGCGCCGTCCTCGTAAGGCAGGCTCGGCGTGGTACAGGCGCGGTAGGTCACACCTGGATTGTCCTGGCCGGCGCGCAGGATCGATTCCTCCGAGACGTCGCAGCCATCCAGGCGGTCGAAGACGCCTTCGAGATAAGGGTGGAGCGACCCGACGCCGCAGCCGACATCCAGCGCCCGCACACCGCCACCACCCTGCCGAAGCCTTCGCTCGACCACGAGACGCCGCAGCAGGTCGGCCTTGGCGATCAGAAAGAAGTCGTGCTTGAGTCCGGAAAACCGGATGGATCCTGCGACCGCCTCGCCATAATTTGATTTATAGCTGTCGAAGAGTTCGGCCATCGGCCGAGGCTCCGTTTCTGGGTTTCCGAAACGATCGACGGCTATCACCCGGGGTGGCAGCACGCACTGCCGTGTCGAAGCCGGCGACCCGATCGATCACGTAAAGCGGACGGCGTTTGACCTCGGCGTGGATACCGCCGACATAGAGCCCGACCACGCCGGTCATGAAAAGATTGATGCCGCAAAGGAGCGACACGATCACTACAGTGGATGTCCAGCCGGCAATGATGCCGGTTTCAAAAATCCAGGCGAAGATGGCGAATGTACCGAACACCACCGCAAGCGCGGAGATGGCCAATCCGCCCCACAGCGCCATGCGCAGCGGCTTCTCGGAGAAGCTGACGATGCCGTGAACGGCAAGGTGCATCATCTTCCAGAATGGGTATTTGGTCTGGCCAAGGGTCCGCGCGGGGCGTTCGAAAGGCACCGCCGTCTGCTTGAACCCCATCCAGGCGAACATGCCCCTGACGAAACGATCATGTTCGGGCATTTGCTTGAAGGTTTCCAGAGCCTTGCGCCCGACCAGGCGAAAATCGCCGACGTCGCGCGGGATGTCGACCGACGTCATCTTCTCCAGCAGGCGGTAGAAGAGGCTCGCCGTCAAGCGCTTGAACCAGGATTCGCCCTCACGCTTGACGCGGCGGGCATAGACGATCTCGAAGCCTTCCTTCCACTTCGCCACCAGATCGAGAACCACCTCCGGCGGGTCCTGCAGGTCGGCATCCATGACGATGACGGCATCACCCGCAGCCGCGTCCATGCCTGCCGTGATCGCGACCTGGTGGCCGAAATTGCGGGAAAGCTCGATCAGCCGGAAGCGCGGCTCGACGGCGACGACGTTCCGAAGGTATTCGACGCTTCCATCGAGGCTTCCGTCATCGACGAAGATCGCCTCAGCCTCGCCGTCCAACCGGCAGATCAGCGAACTGATCCGCTCGATCAGTCGAGGCAGCACCTGTTCTTCATTGTATATGGGAAGGACCAGCGAGTACCGCGGCGGCGACACGTTCACCGCAGTCCTGATGCTTTGGATCACAGAGTCTCGCATGCGATTGAAAATGGAACGCAAGCTACAAAGTTCCAAGGACACACGAGAAATCGCTAAATTTAGCGGTTTCGGGCAGGTGCCGATCATGAGTGGAAAGGACAAAGGCGTTACCGCAATCGCACGTCCGCATGTGGTCGGAGCACGGCGTCAAAGGGCCATCGGCCAGTCCGAAATCGCTGCGAAGCAGCCTTTGAGGGCCCGCTCCGATCATGCCGCTTAAAGCCGAGTGTCTGCTGGCCGATCTACCCTGCTTGCCACTTCTGCCATTGCACAAGGCACATCGGAACAATAGATGGTGCGGAGCGCCCGCCCGGCGGGAAAACAGGACTATGCACATGACCGATACGCTGGACTCAGCGAAATTGACCGACCGCGTCGCGGCCCTGGTCGAGGCTGCCAAACGGGCCGGCGCCGACGCCGCCGACGCGGTTGCGGTGCGCGGCCGTTCGACCGGTGTGTCGGTGCGGCTTGGCAAGGTCGAGGGCACAGAGGCGTCCGAGAGCGAGGATGTCTCGCTACGCGTCTTCGTCGGCAAGCGGGTGGCGAGCGTCTCGGCAACCGCTGCCTCCGACCCGAAAGCGCTAGCCGAGCGCGCCGTGGCGATGGCGAAAGTCTCGCCGGAAGATCCCTATCAGGGCCTCGCCGATCCGGCCTTGCTGGTCAAGAAGCCGCGTGACCTCGATCTGTTCGATCCAACGGAAGTCTCGGCCGACCAGTTGAAGGAAGCGGCGCTGGCCGCGGAAGCGGCGGCCCTTGCCGTCAAGGGCGTTACCAATTCGGCCGGCAGCGGCGCCAGCGCCGGGCTTGGCGGGCTGGTGCTCGCCACCTCGCACGGCTTTGTCGGCCACTACGTCGCGTCGCGCTTTTCGCGCTCGACCAGCGTGATCGCCGGCGAGGGCACTGGTATGGAACGCGATTATGAATTCTCCTCGCGCCAGCATTTCTCCGACCTGGACGCGCCCGAGGACATCGGCCGCAAGGCCGGCGAACGCGCCGCGCGGCGCATCGGCGCGCGCAAGGCAGCGACCGGGCCGGTCGATGTGGTGTTCGACCCGCGCGTCGCCCGCGGCATTGCCGGTCATCTCGCCGGCGCCATCAACGGCGCGTCCGTCGCGCGCAAGACCAGCTTTCTGCGCGACATGATGGGCAAGCAGGTGGCGGCGGCCGCGATCACCGTCACCGACGAGCCGCTCCGGCTCCGCGGCCAGGCGTCGCGTCCGTTCGACGGTGAAGGCATCGAGGGCGAAAAGCTGCTCATGGTTGAGAAGGGCGTTTTGAACCACTGGTTCCTCTCAACCTCGGCCGCGCGGGAATTGGGGCTGACCACCAACGGGCGCGGTTCGCGCAACGGCTCCTCCGTCTCGCCGTCATCAACCAACCTCGCTATCGAGCCGGGCGAGCGGACGCCCGAAGACCTCATCAAGTCGCTCAAATCAGGCTTTTACGTCACCGAAGTGTTCGGCCAGGGCGTCGACATGGTGACTGGCGAGTACAGTCGCGGCGCTTCCGGCTTCTGGATCGAGAATGGCGAGCTCGCCTATCCGGTTGCGGAAGTGACCATCGCCTCGAACCTGAAGTCCATGTTCCTCAACATGGTTGCGGCGAGCGATCTCGATCGCAATTTCGGCACCGCCGCACCAACGCTTCTGATCGAAGGCATGACCCTTGCCGGAGCTTGACCAGGTCACCTCCGCCGGGGCTCGCGAGGATCTGTCACTGCTGCGCGATGCCGCCCGCGAGGCGGGCGCCATCGCCATGCGCTATTTCGGCAACAATCCGCAGGTGTGGATGAAGGGCGGCACCTCGCCGGTGAGCGAGGCCGATCACGCCGCCGACGCCTATCTGCGCGAAACCTTGCTTGCAGCGCGGCCGGACTATGGCTGGCTGTCGGAGGAGACGGCCGACGATCCGGCAAGGCTTGCCGCCCGCCGCACCTTCGTCGTCGATCCGATCGATGGCACGCGCGGCTTCCTCGAAGGCCTTCGCTCCTGGTGCGTCAGCGTCGCGGTGGTCGAGGACGGCCGCACTCTTGCCGGCGTTCTCGAATGTCCCGCCACCGAGGAGACCTATTGGGCGCTGCCCGGTGAGGGGGCGTTCCTGAATGGCCGTCGCATTGCCGTGCGCCGCCCGGCAGCAATGGTCGAAATCGGCGGGCCGAAGCCATTGATAGGGCTGATGCCGGCGGAATGGCAGGGCCGGCTGAGCCGCGTGCCCTATATTCCCTCGCTCGCATACCGGCTGGCGATGGTCGCCAATGGCAGGCTCGACGCTACCTTCGTCAAACCCAACGCCCATGACTGGGACATCGCCGCGGCGGATCTCATCCTGCGCGAGGCCGGCGGCGCATTGCTCGACCAGAATGGCCGCGCACCGCGCTATGCCGGCGAAGTGATCCACCACGGCGCGCTGGTTGCCGGCAGCGGCGAACTGCTCGCCGTGCTCTCCGGCATCATCGCAGGACTGGACGGTTGAACATATCATCAAAGGTTCCAAAGTCGGCGGCTTTGGTCTAGACCTGTCACAAACTCACGATATGTGAAGGACCGACATGACCGCGGAAGACGGAAAGAAGCAGCTTTTGCACCTGGTGTTCGGCGGCGAACTGAAGACGCTGGGCGGGACAGAATTCCGTGATCTCGACGCGCTCGACATCGTCGGCATCTATCCGGATTATCAGTCCGCGCAAACGGCGTGGAAAGCCAAGGCCCAAGCCAGCGTGGACAACGCCCACATGCGTTATTTCGTCGTTCACCTGCACCGGTTGCTCGACCCCGACAACAAGGCCGCCGGTTGACATTGATGGATCATGAAGCCGTGAAAGGGCCGCCCACGAGGTCCGCGGTAAGGGGGCGCCGCGGTGGCACCTCGAAGACATTCTGGCGCAAAATACGTGAACCGCTGGCGCAATCGCGATTCGTCAAGAACGCCATCGCCAGCCTATTTGCGCAGTTCGTTCGCATCATCCGCCTGACCAACCGTGTCGTCGACGGGTCGGCGCAGATGTCGGGCGGCGCCTACTCGCAGTTCGAACCCATCATCATCGCGCTATGGCACGGCCAGCATCTTCTGACTCCGGCCTACTATCCCAAAGGACGGCCGCTGGTCGCCATGGTGTCGCGTAGTGCCGATGCCGAGCTCAACGCACTGATGATCGAGAAATTCGGCATCGAGGCGGTGCGCGGCTCGGGCGGACGCGAAAGCTCGAAGCGTCGCGACAAGGGCGGCGCCACAGCGCTGATCGCCCTGAAAAAGTCACTCGCCACCGGCAAGAACGTCGCCATGATCGCTGATATTCCGCATGGCACGCCGCGCGATGCGGGGCTTGGCATCGTTCTCCTAGCGCGGCTTTCGGGCCGACCGATCCTGCCCGCCGCGATCGCCACCAGCCGCCGCAAGGTGCTGGAGCGCAGCTGGGACAAGACCACGATCAACCTGCCGTTCGGCCGCTCCTCGATTGTCGTCGGAGCGCCGGTTTTCGTTCCGGCCAATGCGGATGAGGCCGAAATGGAACGCAAGCGCCAGGAGGTCACGGCCGCGCTCAACGCCGCGACCGCCGAGGCCTATCGCCTCGTGGATGGCTCAAAATGAGCGAGCGCTGGGCGCGCACCTTCCTGACGGCGTATCGTTTCGCAGGCGCAGTCGCCTACCCGCTGATCGGACCCTATGTCGCCTGGCGCACCTCCAGGGGCAAGGAGGACCGAATTCGCCGGCGCGAACGCTATGGCATCGCCGGGCGCGAGCGCCCCGAGGGACCGGTGATCTGGATCCACGCGGCGAGCGTCGGCGAGACAATCGCCGTCGTGCCGCTGGTCGAGAGCATCCTCGACTACGGCGTCAACATCGTGCTGACGACGGGGACTGTCACCTCCGCTCAGGTTGCCGACGAACGGCTCGGCGATCGCATCATCCACCAATATGTGCCGCTCGACCTCAAGCCGGCGGTCAGCCGCTTCCTCGACCATTGGCGGCCGGATCTGGCGATCATCGCCGAATCGGAGATCTGGCCGATGACCATCCTGGAGCTTGGTGCGCGCCGTGTGCCGCAGGTGCTGGTCAATGGCAGGCTGTCGGACCGTTCGTTCAAATCCTGGAAGAAACGCGCCAACATCGCCGAGGCGCTGTTCGAGAATCTCGCCCATGTTGTTGCCCAGTCGGATGTCGACGGCGAGCGCTTCCTCTCGCTCGGCGCCCGGCCGGTCACCGTATCCGGCAATCTCAAGGTCGACACCACGCCGCCGCCGGCCGATGAAAGGGCGCTGTACACGCTGAAGCGCCAGATCGGCGCCCGCCCGACTTGGGCGGCGATCTCGACCCATGACGGCGAGGAGGTGGTCGCTGCCGAGGTTCACGCGATGCTGCACAAGCGTCACCACGGTCTTTTGACGATCGTCGTGCCGCGCCATCCCGATCGCGCCGAAGCGCTTGCCACGCAGATTTCCGGCATGGGCCTGAAAGTCGCTCGGCGCAGCAAGGGCGACCGGATCATCGCCGATACGGACATTCTGCTCGGCGACACGATGGGCGAGATGGGGCTTTATCTCCGGCTGACAGAGATCGCCTTCGTTGGTCGTTCGCTCACCTCGGAGGGCGGCCAGAACCCGCTGGAGCCGGCCATGCTCGACACGGCGGTGCTGGCCGGCCGCAATGTCCAGAATTTTCGCGAAACCTATCAGCGCCTGCTCGACAGCGGCGGCGCCAAGCTGGTGCGCGACCGCGACATGCTGGCCGGCGCCGTCAATTTCCTGTTGAGCAACGAGGTGGCTCGCCATGAGATGATGGCGGCCGGCGCGGCGACCGTCGACGAGATGCGCGGCGCGCTGGCGCTCACGTTGAAGTCGCTCGAACCCTACATTCAGCCGTTGGTCGTCAAGTCGCGCCTCAAGGGCGCCAACGGCCGCTAAAATGGCCAGCGAAGCGCCCCCCTTCTGGTGGGAAGAACCGGACTGGCGGGCGCTGGCGCTGGCGCCGCTGTCCGCGATCTATGCGCTCATTGCCGGCCGCCGCATGCGCTCAGCAGCGCGCGAAAAGATCGAGGCGCCGGTGCTGTGCGTCGGCAACTTCACCGTCGGCGGCACCGGCAAGACGCCGGTGGCGATCGCCCTGGCCCGGCAGGCCAGGCGCATGCAGCTCAATCCCGGTTTCCTGTCGCGCGGCCATGGCGGCTCCTTCGCGCAGCCGCATGTCGTCGATCCGCATCATGACGCCGCCAAGCATGTCGGCGACGAGCCGCTGCTTTTGGCCGAGCACGCGCCGGTCGCAGTGACGCCGAACCGTGCCGCCGGCGCGCGCCTTCTGCTGGAAAAGCATGGCTGCGATTTCCTGATCATGGATGACGGTTTCCAGAGCGCGCGCATCCATATCGACTATGCGCTGGTCGTCGTCGATGCACGCTACGGCGTCGGCAACGGCCATGTCATTCCTGGCGGTCCGCTCAGGGCTGGTATCGTCGACCAACTGGTTTTCACCAGCGCGCTGCTGAAGATGGGCGAGGGCCTTGCTGCCGATGCGGTCGTCCGCCAAGCGGCGCGTGCCGGCCGGCCGATCTTCGAGGCGCGTACACGGCCAAGCAGCAAGGCGGGGCTGGCCGGCAAGCGATATCTCGCCTTTGCCGGCATCGGCCATCCCGACAAATTCTTCGACACGGTCCGTGAGGCCGGCGGCGAGATTGCGCTGACCCGGTCGTTTCCGGACCATCATTTCTATGGCGAGGACGAGCTTGCCGAACTGGCAACGTCAGCGCGAGGTGCCGGACTTGGCCTCATCACCACCGCCAAGGACGCCGCCCGGCTGCGCCATGATGCCGCGTCCGCCGAATTCCTCGGACAGCTCGATGTGCTGGAGATCGACACCGTGTTCGATCCCGACCACGTGCCTGAACGCATCATCGACGAGACGCTGGATGCCTGGCGGCAGCGCAAGCTTCAGGGCTGACTTTGCAGCCGATCCGGAAGCTGGTTTAGCGCCGGCTGCGCATTTCGGGATTTGCCTCGATCTCGCGGCGCAGCGAGGCCGCGGCACTCGCATAGGGCTCCTGCCTGGCGACGCTCCAATATTTGAGCTCATCGAGCGGGATGCTTTCGCCGGTGACCGCGCAGCGCACGAAGGCGCCGGGGCTGGTCACCTGGAAGTCGCCGTCTAGGTAGCGGATACGGGCTTCCTTGCCGCCGGGGCCTTCGAAGCGGTTCATCATGACAGGGAGCCAAGGTTCATGAGGATGTCATCGCCACAAAATGCCGGCAAGGTCAAGCTTGGAGCGAGGCAAGATTGGGTTTGGTCGGCTCTGTTTCAGACGACAACCAGCCGAGCAAGCCGGCTAAGTGGATGTCCGGCACCCTACTGCTCGGCTACGATGAAATCCTCGATCTTGTCCGGCGCCAGCCCGGCCTGGGCCGCAATGCGCCGGGCAAGCTCGGCGGCGGCGGCGCGCGGTCGCCCTATAGGCCGGTCTAGCCAGTAGGATATCGGGCTGAGAACGATGCGGTCGTCCACAGCGACGATGCGGCCTGACTTCAGTTGATGCTCGATCATTGGCGGCCGCGCCAGCGCAATACCGAGGCCGTGGGCGGCAGCATCGAGCACCAGATTGTAGTCCTCGAAGCGGCGGTCCTGTGGACGCGGGCGATAGTCCATGTCCTGGGCGGCAAACCAGGCGCGCCAGGCCGAAGCATCCGAATCATTGATCAACGGAAATTTGAGCAGCCGGGCTGGGTCGCCACGGCCGATCTCCCTAGCGAGGTCCGGCGAGGCGACCGGAAACACATGTTCCTCGAACAGCTGTACCGAGACGCGGCTGGGAATGCGGCCGCGGCCGCAGCGGATCGACAGATCGATGCCCTCGTCGGCAAGATCCGCCTGACGGATATCGACGTCGAGCACGATGCGCAGCTTGGATGGGTTGTTTTCCAGCGCCGCCATGCGCGGCATCAGCCACAGCCCGCTGACCGAGGGGATAGAGGTCAGCCGCACCACGGCGGTGCCGCGCGGCTCGATCCAGCGGTCCGAATTGCTGGATATCAGCGCAAAGGCCTCAGTGGTGCGCAGATGCAGCCGGTTGCCTTCGATCGTGAGCGAAACGCCGCGCGCGCCGCGATCGAACACTTTCAGCCCGAGCCAGTCCTCGAGCTTGGCGATCTGCCGGCTGACGGCGCCATGGGTGAGATTGAGTTTTTCGGCAGCGGCCGAAAAGCTGCCCGTCCGCGCCGCGGCGTCGAAGGCGCGCAGGGTTTCAAGCGGCAACATCGCATCCGAGCTGTGATCCATAGTCACAGGTGATCCTCGATTTGGTCGTTTGTCAACCGGCCAGGAAAGGCGTTTGTGTCTTCAGGACAATAAAGGCCCGAGGGTACGAGATGAACGCCTATACCGGCACGTTGAATTCGACACAGCGGATGGACACCACAGCAGTCATTGCTGTGGCACTGACAGTGGTTGGCTGGGCCTCCGCCTTTCCGGCGATCCGCGCCGGCCTCGCCGCCTTCGGGCCGCTGGAACTCGGCGCGCTGCGCTTCGCCATCGCGGCGGTACCGGCGGCGATCTTCCTCGCCGTCAAGCGGCCGGCACTGCCCCGGCTCGATGAATTTTGGCGCTTTGCCTTCGGCGGCGCCGTCTTCGTTGCGCTCTACACGGCAATGCTCAATTTCGGCGAGCTGACCGTCTCGGCTGGTGCTGCCGGCTTCATCATCAATGTCAGCCCGATCTTTACCGCGATCATGGCGATGGTGCTGCTCGGCGAACGCTTCTCAGGCCTGGCCTGGGCCGGCACCGCGATTTCGTTCGCAGGCATCGGCATCATCGCCATGGGCGAGGGGCAAGGCTTGCATTTCAACACTGGCGCGCTGCTCATCCTCGGCTCGGCGCTGTGCTCGGCCGTCAACACCATCGTGCAAAAGCCGCTATTTGCCCGTCATCATCCACTGACCATTTCGGCCTCGAACATGGTGCTCGGCGCGCTCTGCCTGCTGCCTTTCCTGCCGAGCAGCCTGAAGCAGGCGGCGGTTGCCGATAGCGCCGGCCTCGGCGCCGTGATCTTTCTCGGCATCGTGCCCAGCCTCATCGCCTACGCCGCCTGGGCAACAGCACTTTCCCGTCTGCCTGCAGCCCGTGCCTCGAACTTCCTCTATCTGGTTTCGCCGGTGGCGACGCTGATCGGCTTCTTCTGGCTGGGCGAGGTACCGACGCTGCTCGGTATTCTCGGTGGTGCACTGGCGCTGGGAGGCGTGATCGTGGTGAATTTGAAGAGGTGAATCTGAGGGTTGGGGCTGTCTCTTGACTCGAAAGAGCCGCTGTACAGCGGCTCTTTCGGACCCCACCCGCTGCTTCGCAGCGACCCTCCCCACAAGGGGGAGGGTAAGCTCTTCGCGAAGCGTCCGCGGCTAAGCTCCCTACCTCCCCTTGTGGGGAGGTCGGACCGAAGGTCCGGGCGGGGGTCTGCGCCCTGCGAATTCCCTACCGCCTTCCAAAAAGTCTCTCAATATCGGCAAGCTTCAGCTCGATGTAGGTCGGCCGTCCATGGTTGCAGGTGCCAGACCCCGGCGTCGCCTCCATCTGGCGCAGCAGCGCGTTCATCTCCTCGGCCTTGAGCAGGCGGCCGGACCTTACCGAGCCGTGGCAGGCCATGGTCGCGGCTATTTTGTCCAGCCGCTCCTTCAGCGTGTCGACCGTGTCGTTGTCGGCGATCTCGTCGGCAAGGTCGCGCACCAGCTGCTGGACATTGGTTTCGCCGAGCATCGACGGCGTCTCGCGTACCGCGACCGCACCCGGGCCGAAGCGCTCGACGGCGAGGCCAAAGCGGGCCAGCGTTTTGGAATGCATGGCAAGCCGCTCGGCATCCTCTTCCGGCAGGTCGACGATCTCGGGCAAAAGCAGCATCTGCGACGGCACGGCGCGCGCATGCAGCGCGTTCTTCAGCGCCTCGTAGACCAGCCGCTCATGCGCTGCATGCTGGTCGACGATGACAAGCGAATCCTTGGTCTGCGCGACGATGTAGTTCTCGTGCACCTGCGCGCGTGCGGCGCCCAGCGCCATGCCAAGCAGCGTCTCCGCCGCTTCGGCTTGCCCGGCACGCGCGTCGGCGCTGTGAAGCGGTCCGGCGTCGAACGCCGCCTGATCGTTTTCGCCGAAGCCACCATTTCTGAATTCCGTGTCTTCAAGCCCCATGTCCAGCGGTCGTCGCGGCGAGCGGGAGGCGTCGAAACCGGCGAAGCGGGAGGCCCGGTAGGCCGCTTCGTAGCTGCGATGGCCGTTTGCCGGACCGGCATGGGCATAGGACGCCGCGCCCGGCCGGAACGCCGCCATCATGCCGGCCGCCCCGGTGGTGGCTGCACGGATGCCGGCATTGGCCAGCGCCTCGCGGATGGCGCCGACGATCAGCCCGCGCACCAGCCCCGGATCGCGGAAGCGGACATCGGCCTTGGCCGGATGGACATTGACGTCGACGATGGCCGGATCGAGCGTCAGGAACAGCACCGTCACTGCATGGCGGTCGCGCGGCAGCACGTCGGCGAAGGCGCCGCGGATAGCGCCGGCGATCAGCTTGTCGCGGACCGGCCGGCCATTGACATAGGCGTACTGCTGCAGCGCATTGGCGCGGCTGAACGACGGGATCGAGACGTGACCGGCGAGATGCACGCCGTCCCGCACGGCGTCGATGGCAATGGCATTCTCCGGAAAGTCGGCGCCCATCACTTGCGCGACGCGGCGCAGCCGGCCTTCCGGGCTGTCGTCGGTCGCCGGCAGTTCCAGCGTCGAGCGGTCGGAACCGGCCAGCGTGAAGCGCACGGCGGGAAAAGCGATGGCGATGCGCTTGATCACATCGCTGGTCGCCGAGCTTTCGGCGCGCTCGCCCTTCATGAATTTGAGCCGCGCCGGCGTGGCGAAGAACAGGTCGCGCACCTCGATCGTGGTGCCGCGATTGGCGGCCGCCGGCCTGACGGCGGACACGCGCCCGCCCTCGATGCCGATCTCGGCGGCGCTGTCGCCGTTGGCCGTGCGCGAGCGGATCGACAGCCGTGCCACCGAGCCGATCGACGGCAGCGCTTCGCCGCGAAAGCCGAGCGAGCGGATGTCGTGAATGTTGTCGGCGAGCTTCGAGGTGCAATGGCGTGCGATCGCCAGCGCCAGTTCATTCTCCGGGATGCCGCAGCCGTCGTCGGTGACGCGGATCAGGTTGAGCCCGCCGCCGGCGGTGACGATCTCGACTCGGGCAGCGCCGGCATCGAGTGCGTTCTCGACCAGTTCCTTGACCACGCTTGCCGGACGCTCGATGACTTCGCCGGCGGCGATCTGGTTGATCATCGTTTCGGAAAGCTGGCGGATGGGCATGAAGGCACTATACGCGGATTCGCCGCCCATGCGGGAGAGGCAGAATTGAGGAATCCGCGCCGCCCACCGCACTCCTGCATTTCACGTCATCAGCCTGGGCAGTGCTGCCGCCAGCGCATCGACGGCCAGACGGACCTTCAGCGGCAAGTGAGGCGTCTGCAGCCATAGCGCATAGGCGTCGTAAAGAAATCCCGGCTGTTTCGGCAGCAGCACGAGAAGTGCGCCGGTCTGAATGTGTTCACGGACCAGCCAGTATGGCAGCCAGGCAAGCCCCATGCCCTCGGCCGCGGCATCGGCGATCGCAGCGAGGTCGTCGAGCCGCAAGCGGCTGACCGGCATGACCTCCACCGCGGCCTGATCATCGCGCGGAAACAGCCAAGGTTGAACGACACGGCCCGAACGGCGGTAGATGATGGCCTGGTGGCTGCCGAGATCCTCTAGCTGCCGTGGCCACCCGTGCATCTCGAGATAGAATGGCGACGCGCAGACGACCATGCGCTGGCGCGCGATGCGCCGCGCGATCACGCCGGCCTGGTCCTCCAGAATGCCGGTCCGGATCGCAAGATCGCAGCCATCCTCTGCAAGATCGGCGATGGGATCGCTGAACGACAGGTCGAGTTCCAGAGCAGGATATCGCTGCGCAAGCTCCAGCAGGATCGGGGCTACGCAGCGCCGGCCGAAATGCACAGGCATGATGACGCGCAGCTTTCCGCGTGGTTCGGAAAGTTGATCGGCCGCGAGTGCATCTGCAGCCTCGGCTTCAGCGAGCACCAGCCGGCAGCGCTCATAATAGGCGCGCCCGAAGTCTGTCAGGCTCTGGCGGCGAGTGGTCCGGTTGATGAGGCGCACACCCAGACGCTCTTCAAGAAACCGGACATGCTTGCCGATCATCGGTCCGGACAGATCGAGAGCGGCAGCAGCCGCCGCGAACGAGCCCAGATCAACGGCTTTGACGAACACGGCCATGCTGGTAAGGCGATCCATATTCAAAACTCTCAGTTTCTACTGTCTTGCCCAAGCAGCTATTTATCCGTCAGGCGGCTGTTGGCATAGCGTATTCGGTTCAAATATTTTGGAGTTATGGCGGGATGGCACGCGTTGTTCGTTTTCATCAGCATGGTGGTCCCGAGGTTCTGCGCATCGAGAATGTCGATATTCCCAAGCCTAGTCGGGGCGAGATTCAGATCCGGGTCAAGGCGTTGGGGCTCAACCGGGCCGAGGCGCTGATGCGTTGGGGCACCTATATCCAGACGCCGCCATTGCCTTCCGGTCTTGGTCTTGAGGCAGCCGGTGTCGTCGAAGCGGTCGGCGAAGGCGTGGGCGGTTTTGCGCCAGGTGAGGCCGTCAGTGTCGTGCCGCCACTATCGATGGCCCGCTGGCCCGCCTATGGTGAGATTGCCACATATCCCGCCCATCTCGTGGTCAAGCACCCGCCATCGCTCAGCTGGGAAGAGGCGGCAGCCGTCTGGACGCAGTATCTCACCGCCTATGGCGCATTGATCGACATTGCCAAGCTCAGCAGGGACGATTTTGTCGTCATTACGGCGGCATCAAGCAGTGTCGGCCTCGCCGCGATCCAGATTGCCAACATGGTTGGCGCGACCCCGATCGCGGCCACGCGGACATCTGCCAAGAGAGAGGCCTTGCTCGAGTTCGGCGCCGCCCATGTTATTTCTTTAGCGGACGAAGATCTGGAAGCCCGGCTGAAGGACATCGCCGGCCCGGAGGACATCCGAGTGGTGTTCGACGCAGTCGGCGGCCCGATATTCGCGCCTCTGACGGCGGCGATGGCACGGGGTGGCATTCTCATCGAATATGGCGGCTTGAGCCCCGAGCCAACGCCGTTCCCGCTATTCGCCGTGCTGGCCAAGACGCTGACGCTGCGCGGCTATCTCGTCCACGAAATCACTGGCGATCCGGCGCGGTTGGAGGCCGCCAAGACGTTCATCCTTGACGGGTTGATGTCGGGGTCGCTTCGGCCGGTGATCGCCAAAACCTTTCCATTCGAGCAGATCGTCGAGGCGCATCGCTTTCTCGAGTCGAACGAGCAATTCGGCAAGATCGTCGTGACGATCTGACGAGCATTAATGGGAGCCTCGCGCTTGCGCGGCCAGCCAGTCCCGAACCTTGCGGGCGTTGTCGCTGAGCTCGCGGTTTCTCGACCAGATGATATGAAATCCCTTGCCGGTCGTCATCGTGTGGCCGGTCGCGCGCACCAGCAGTCCTGACGCCAGAAGCCGCTCGGCGAGGTGACCCCAGCCGAGCGCAATGCCTTGGCCTTCCATGACCGCCTGGATCACCAGCGCATAATCGTTGATGCGCAAGCCGCGCCCGGCATCGGCGATGTTGACCCCGGCCGACTGGAACCACTCGTCCCAGCTCGCGGCATCGCGAAACGGCTCTTCGAGATGGATGAGCCGGTGTGATGGGAGATCCTCGACCGTTTCCGGCAGCCCGAATCGCGCCACATAGCTCGCGCCCGCAACTGGGAATATTTCCTCATCGGCCAACGGCAGCGAATGATAGTCCGGCCATTCCCTCGGTTCGCCGCCGCGAACGCCGAGCGGGATGTCTTCGGCGATGATGTCGAGATCACGGTCGGCGGTCTGGATGCGCAGGTCGATACCCGGCAGTTCGTCGCGAAACTGCTGCAGGCGCGGCATCATCCAGAACGAGGCGAAGGCCGTCGACGCGGCGAGCGTCACATGGCCGCCGGTCGCCTGCTGGCGCAGGTCCTCCGCTGACCTGCGGATGTGCGACAGGCCGAGCGAGACGTCGGCGTGGAAGCGGTCGCCGGCTTCGGTAAGGCTGACCTGCCGATGGCGGCGCTGGAACAGTTTCGCGCCCAGCTGCTCTTCGAGGCCGCGGATCGCATAGGACACGGCAGCCTGCGTCATGCCGAGCTCTCGCCCGGCGGCGGTAAAGCTCGACAACCGCCCGGCGGCCTCGAAAACGATCAGGCTGCCGGCCGACGGCAGCAGATGGCGCAAGCTTCGCATAAGCTGAGCTTATACAAGAGATCAGGATTTTCCAGCGTCACAGCCATATTTTCTCTCGCTACGCTGGTCATCATTGGGAGGATAGAGTTGCCATGAACGCACCGGCCGCCGAAGTCACCGAACACGCCAGCCGCCGAGGTGGCGGCCGCCTGGGCCGCAAGGCGCTGCGGGGAACTCCCATGGCGTCGTTTCCGACGCTCGTTCGCAACATACCCGCATACCAAATCATCCCGGACGAGGCTGTCGAGCTTATCCACCAGGAGTCGCTCGCCATCCTCGAAGAGGTTGGCTGCGAGTTCCGCGACGACGAGGCCATAGCACTGTGGATGGCCGCTGGAGCCGATGTCTCTGAGACGCGCGTCCGCATTGACCGCGCGCTCTTGATGGAACTGGTCTCGAAAGTCCCGCCGGAGTTCACGCTCAATGCGCGCAACCCTGAGCGCTCGGTCCGCGTCGGCGGTAAGAATTCCATCTTCGTGCCGATGTATGGCGCGCCTTACGTGCGCGACCTCGACAACAACAGGCGCTATGGCACGCTCGCCGACCTTCAGAATTTTCATAAGCTCGCTTACATGGCGCCAGCGCTGCACTCGTCGAGCTCGATCATCTGCGAGCCGATGGAAATTGCGGTGCCGAAGCGTCACCTCCACATCATTCATTCGGCGCTGAAGCATTCCGACAAGCCGTTCATGGGCATCGTGACGTCCAGGGAACGAGCCGAAGACACGATGGCGATGGCAGGCATCGTTTTCGGCGAGGACTACGTCCGTGACAACCCTGTGTTGGTGGCGATCACCAATTGCAACTCACCACTGGTATGGGACGCCACCATGCTGGACGCGATGAAGGTCTATGCGCGTCACAACCAGCCGCTGATCCTGGCGCCGTTCGCCCTCTGCGGCGCCTCGACTTCGGCCTCTGCCGTAGGTGCGGTCGCGCAGGTCAATGCGGAAGCGCTGGCTGGCGTCGCGTTCACACAGCTCCTCCGTCCAGGTTCGCCGCAGATCTACGGGCAGTTCATGGTTACGGTGGACATGAAGACCGGCGCTCCCATGGGCGGCACGCCTGAGGCGGCCCAGATGATGTATCTGATGGGGGCGCTGGCGCGGAAATACCGGCTGCCCTGGCGCACGTCGGGCTTCCATGTCGGATCGAAGCTGAATGACGCCCAGGCGGGCTACGAGGCGAACATGCTGATGCATGCCGCCATCCTTGCCGGCGCCAACTACATCTGGCACTCCGCCGGATGGCTCGAGGCCGGCCTGACCTGCGGCTATTCAAAATTTGCGACGGACTGCGAACAGCTTGTTGGCTGGTACAAATATGCTGGCGGCCTTCCGTTCGACGATTTCAAGGAAGCGATGGCGGCGATCCGCGAGGTGGGGCCGCAGGGCCACTTCCTAGGCACCCAGCACACGCTTGAACATTTCGAGTCCGCCTTCTTCATGCCCAGCATCATGGACTTCAATTCGTACGAACAGTGGAAGGCTGAAGGGGCAAAGGACCACGACACGCGCGGCCGCGAGAAAGCGCGCAACATGCTCGCGGATTATGAGGAGCCGAAGCTCGATGAGGGCATTGCCGATGGTCTCGAAGATTTGATTGCGCTGCGTGAGGAGAAGCTGCCGGACAGCGTTAGTTAATAGGACAGGCGAAGACCTGACGGGAATCAGACGGGAGGAAAAAATGACAATCTTCAGAAGCAACGGCGATCGCGTGCCGAATGCGATCGAGGCAATGGCGGCAGAGACGCGTGCAGGCCGGATGGACCGGCGCGAGTTTCTGGCGCTGGCAAGCGCCTTTGGGGCATCGACGGCCCTTGCCTACGGCATGATCGGTCTGGCCGTGCCGGAGCAGGCTTTGGCCGAGGAGCCGAAGAAGGGCGGAACGCTGCACGTTTCGATGTCGGTGAAGGCGCAGAAGGATCCCCGCACTTATGACTGGGTGGAGATGGCAAACGTCACCCGAACCTGGCTGGAGCCGCTGGTGCGCTACACCAAACAGTTCACCTTCGAACCGGTTCTGCTCGAAAGCTGGGACGTCAATGACGACGCCACCGAATATACGCTGCACCTGCGCAAGGGCGTGACCTGGAACAATGGCGATGCCTTCAACGCCGATGACGTTGTCTTCAATCTGACGCGCTGGTGCGAGAAAGGCGCCTCGGGCAATTCGATGGCCGCGCGCGTCGGCGCGCTGATCGACGCAAAGACCGGCAAGGCAAGGGATGGCGCCATAACCAAGGTCGACGACAACACCGTCAAGCTGAAGCTGAACGAGCCTGATATCTCGCTGATCCCGAACTTCACCGACTATCCGGCGCTCGTTGTCCACCGCAACTTTGACGCCGACGGCGCCGACCCGATCAAGAAGCCGATCGGTACTGGACCTTTCGAGCTTGTCTCTTATGATGTCGGCCAGAAAGCGGTCGTCAAGCGTCGTGAGAACGGCAAGTGGTGGGGCGGCGAGGCGCCTCTCGACAGTGTCGAATTCATCGACTACGGCACCGACTTCAACGCCACCGTGAACGCGTTCGAGTCCGGCGAGATCGACATCAACTTCGAGACGCCCGCAGACTTCATCGACATCCTCGACAAGATGGATTTGGTGAAATCGGAGGTCGCGACAGCGACCACACTGGTTGCCCGCACCAACATCACCCACAAGCCCTATGACAACCAAAAGGTGCGCAACGCGCTGCAGATGGCGGTCGACAACGGCGCCGTGCTGCAACTTGGCTATGCCGGGCGAGGGACCGTCGGCGAGAACCACCATGTCAGCCCGATCCATCCGGAATATTATCCGCTGCCCAAGAAGACGCGGGACGCGGCCGGCGCCAAGAAGCTGATGGCCGACGCGGGGCAGGCGGACTTCGAGCATGAGCTGATCACCGTCGAGGACGAGTGGCAGAAGAACACCGGCGATGCGATCGCCGGGCAGTTGCGCGATGCCGGCATCAAGGTGAAGCGAACGGTGCTGCCGGGCTCGACCTTCTGGAACGACTGGACGAAATATCCTTATTCCATGACGATCTGGTACATGCGCCCGCTAGGGGTTCAGGTGTTGGCGCTCGGCTATCGCACTGGCGAGGCCTGGAATGAGACGGCGTATTCGAATCCCGATTTCGACGCCAAGCTCAAGCAGGCCCTCTCGCTCGTCGACGTGGAGAAGCGGCGCGAGGTGATGAAGGACATCGAGCAGATCCTGCAGGATTCGGGCGTCATCATTCAGCCGTTCTGGCAGAAGCTGTACAGCCACATGGACAAGAAGGTGAAGAATTACGCTGTCCACCAGACTTTCGAGATGGATCTCCAGAACGTCTGGCTGGACGCCTGAGTTAGCGCCCAAGGGCGCCTGAGTTAACGCCCAAGGGCGCCTGAGTTAACGCCCAAGAGGATTTCATGGGCCGCAAAAAATCCGGGATGCAGGATTCGTGGTATTGAACGGTTCCCACCACGAAAACCTGGAGATTATCGGATGAGACTGACTGTGCTTGCCGCCGCTCTCTCGATCGCAGCGCCTGCGGCCGCTCTGGCCGGGCCGGCAGCCAATGCGGTGAAGTTCTTCTACTTGCCTGAGGTCAAATTCGAGCCCGACGCGAAATACCGCGACCGTTTCACCGAGCCGGTGACCAAGTTGTTCGGCCTCAACGACCAGGCACAGAAGAACAAGCCGGACGAGGTGCCTTGCATCGACTTCGCCCCCGGTCTCGACGCTCAGGACTATGACGAGGAGACAGTCGCCAAGACACTGAAGCTGTCTGAAGCAGTGGATGGCGACAGCGCCAGCGTGACAGTGACGTTCAACCTTTTCCCGGAAGGCGATGACTCCAAACGCGAAATGGTCTGGTCGCTGAAGAAGGTTGACGGCAAATGGAAGGTCGCCGACATCACCTCGAAGACCAGTGGCTGGACACTGAGTGCGCTCGAGTGCCTGGCTGGCCAGACTCCGGAGTGATGCTATGGCCCGCGCCCTGGCCCTGGCGACTGTGTGCCTGCTGGCAGCGGGGTTGAGCAGCACCGCCGCTCAGGGCCTGTTCGGCGCGCCGCCCGCAAATGCGCCGGCCGATAATGCTGCAACTTCGCCGACCGCGTCCCAGCCGACCGATAGCGCCCCGGCAGCGCCGGTGCGGCTGGGTTCGCCAACGGCGGTGGTGAAACCGTTCTACGAGCATGTCGGGCTCGAGCTCGATCCGGCCCAGCGCAGCCACTTCGCCGATCCCGCGAAGTCGGTGCTCGACAAGAGCGATGCGCTGCGGAAATCGGGGCAGGGCGAATGCCTCGATCCCAACATGGCGCTGGACAATGCGGAATACGACAAGACCGAAATCGATAAGAGCCTAAAGACCATTGAAGCGGTCAAGGGCGACGAAGCCAAGGTGGTCGTCGCCTTCGTCGTCGCCGGCAATCCGCACCGGCTGGAGTGGAAATTCAGGAAAGTCGACGGCGACTGGAAGGTATCAGACCTTCTGTCGGTGACCGGCGAATGGGCGCTCAGCCAGTACCAATGCGAGTAGGCAGACGATGAAGATCACCAACATCCGCGTCACCCATGTCAACGTTCCGCTAGACGCCCCATTCTGGTGGACGGCCGGACTTTATGGCGGCGCCTCGAAGTCGATCATCGAGGTCGAGACGGACGAAGGGGTAGTCGGACTAGGCGAGGCGCCGTGGTGGCATTTCGGCGAGGTGATCAAGGCCGAGATCGCGCCGGCGCTGATCGGCGCCGATCCGCTCGACATTGCCGACTGCGAGGCGCGCTGCGTGCCGCCCTGGCAGATTACCGCCAACACCGGCGAGAATGCCGCATCCGTGGCGTTCGGAGCCGTCGAGCTGGCGCTGTGGGACATCAGAGGCAAGGTCATCGGCATGCCGCTCTACAAAGTCCTCGGCGGCGCGGTGCGCAAGGACATTCCGTTTTCGGAATATTTTTCGTTTCGCGCCGCGCAGAATGGAGCGGGCGGCGAGATGACGTCCGAAGCGATCGTCGAGTACTGCCTAAAGATGCGCGAGGAGCATGGCTCGACCATCTTCGAGGGCAAGCTGATCATGGGCGATCCCGAGCTCGAGATCAGGACCGTGCGCATGCTGCGCGAGGCGCTTGGCGATAAGGCGCAGATCAAACTCGATTCCAACATGCAGTGGTCGCTGACCACGGCGCGCTGGGTGCTGCGCGAGATCGAGCCGTTCAACATCCGCAATTATGAGGATCCGGTCGCGACCTTCGAGGAGATGGCGGCGCTGCGCCAGCATTCGCGCATCCCGTTCTCCACGCACATCCCGGATCTCAGACGGGCCGTCGCGCTTGGCGCGCCGGATTACTTCGTCTGCAATTTCGCAGCACTCGGCGGCTTGTCGAAAACCCTGAAGTTCATTGCCGCCTGTGAGGCGATGGGCAAGGGTTTTTGGTGCTATTCCAACGACCTCGGCATCATGACATCAGCCTATCTGCATGTCGTGGCGGCGACGCCATGGATTACCGAAGCATCGCAATCGCTGTTTCGCTGGCAGATCGGCGACGTTATCAAGGACGGTCCGTTCCGGCAGGCGGGCAACACGGTGCGTGTGCCGGAGGGCAACGGATTGGGCGTTGAGCTTGACCCCGCTGCGATGAAGCGCTGGGCGGGGCACTTCGCCGAGCATGGGCCGATGGGCCATTTCAGCGACCCGAACAACCCTGGCCGCTACCGGCGGCTGCCGCTCAACTGATGCAGCGTATTTTCCGTAGAAACTCAGGCTCAGCCGCGCCCGCGATAGGGTGCGACGCCGGTGTCGGGCAGCCAGGCGCCTTCAGGCGGCGCGCCGGTCTGCCAGAACACATCGATCGGAATGCCGCCGCGTGGATACCAGTAGCCGCCAATGCGCAACCACAGTGGTTTGGTCGCGGCGATGATGCGGCGGCCGATCATGACGGTGCACTCTTCATGAAAGGCGCCGTGGTTGCGAAACGAGGTCATGAACAGCTTGAGCGACTTCGATTCCACCAGCAGCGTATCGGGTGCATAGTCGATGACGATATGGGCGAAGTCCGGCTGGCCGGTGACCGGGCAAAGCGACGTGAATTCCGGGCAGGTGAAGCGGACGATGGCCGGGGGCCCGTCGCCGCGCGAAAACGGCACGGTTTCCAGGACTGCCGCCTCAGGGCTCTGTGGCGTCTCGACGTTGGTGCCGAGCTGGGTAAGGCTTTTCGTATCGGTCATGGGCGGGTTCCCTACTGCATGTCGCCCAAAGCCTGCCCACGGGCCAGACCCGAGGGTGCGCAGCGGTTTTGGACAACGAGCGTAAAAACAAAAATTTGCCGCTCTTTAGCACAATTTGAAACAGTAGGAAGACGATGACCACCAACGATCCGCTTCTCCGGCCTTATCAGCTCAAACATCTGACGCTGAAGAACCGGGTCATGTCGACCAGCCATGAGCCGGCCTATTCCGAGGACGGCATGCCGAAAGAGCGCTACCGGCTCTACCACGCCGAAAAGGCCAAGGGCGGCATGGCGCTGACCATGACCGCCGGTTCGGCGATCGTCTCGCGCGACAGCCCGGCCGCCTTCGGCAATCTGCATGTCTATGACGACCGCATCGTGCCGTGGCTCACCGAACTCGCCGATGTCTGCCACGAGCATGACTGCAAGGTGATGATCCAGATCACCCATCTCGGCCGCCGCACCGGCTGGAACAAGGCCGACTGGCTTCCGGTGCTGTCCGCCTCGCCGGTGCGCGAGCCGGCGCACCGCGCCTTCCCAAAGACCATCGAGGACTGGGATATAGAGCGCATTGTCGCCGACTACGCCGCCGCCGCCCAGCGCTGCCAGGCCGCCGGCCTCGACGGCATCGAGTTCGAGGCCTATGGCCACCTGATGGACGGCTTCTGGTCGCCCGCCACCAACCAGCGCGACGACGATTTCGGCGGCTCGCTAGACAACCGCTTGCGCTTCACCGGCATGGTGCTCGACGCGGTGCGGGCAGCGGTCGGCGACAAATTCGTCGTCGGCATTCGCATGGTCGCCGACGAGGATTTTGAGAAGGGCCTGTCGAAGCAGGAAGGCGTCGAGATCGCTAGGCGGCTGGCCGGCTCCGGCAAGGTCGATTTCCTCAACATCATCCGCGGCTCGATCGAAACCGATGCCGCGCTGACCAGGGTCATCCCGGTGACCGGCATGCGCTCGTCGCCGCATCTCGACTTCGCCGGTGAGGTCAGGGCGGCGACGAAATTCCCGACCTTCCATGCGGCGCGGATTGCCGATGTCGCCACCGCGCGTCACGCCATCGCCACCGGCAAGCTCGACATGGTCGGCATGACCCGCGCCCACATCGCCGATCCGCACATCGTTCGGAAAGTGATGGAGGGCCGCGAGCACGAGATCCGCCCTTGCGTCGGCGCCACTTACTGCCTCGACCGCATCTATGAAGGCGGCGAGGCGCTGTGCATCCACAACGCGGCAACCGGCCGGGAGGCTGATATCCCGCACATCATCCCCAGGACCGAGGGACCGAAGCGAAACGTGGTCGTCGTCGGCGCTGGGGCCGGCGGGCTGGAGGCGGCGCGTGTCGCTGCCGAGCGCGGGCACCAGGTCACGGTGCTGGAAGCGTCGAGCCAGGCCGGCGGCCAGGTGCGGCTGGCGACACAGAACCCGCGCCGCAAGGAACTGATCGGTATCATCGACTGGCGGCTGGCCGAACTCGACCGGCTCGGCGTCGAGATCCGCTATGACACCTGGGCGGAGAAGGACGATGTTCTGGCGCTATCGCCCGACGTAGTGGTGATAGCCACCGGCGGCCTGCCCCAGAACCCGCCGCTGGCGGCGGGCGACAATCTCGTCACGTCGAGCTGGGATATCATGGCCGGCAGCGTCAAGCCGGCCGAAAACGTGCTGCTCTATGACGACAATGGCGGCCATCAAGGCATGGGAGCCGCCGAGCTGATCGCGGGCAGCGGCGCAAGGCTGGAGCTTGTTTCGCCCGAACGCTTCTTCGCCCCGGAAATGGGCGGCATGAATCACGTGCCGTATATGCGCGCCTTCCAGGAGAAGGGCGTCACCATCACTATAAACACACGGCTGCGCTCGGTACGGCGCGAGGGCAATCAACTGGTTGCGGAGCTCGGCTCAGACTTCGCCGACGGCTGGCGCGGCGAGCGGCGGGTCGATCAGGTGGTGGTCGAGCACGGCACGCTGCCGCTCGATGACCTCTATCTTGCACTGAAACCGCTGTCGAAGAATGGCGGCGCGGTCGACTACGAGCGGCTGGTCAATGGCGGCGACATTTTTCCGGCGCGCAATCAGCAAGGCGGTTTCGTGCTCTTCCGCATCGGCGATGCGGTCGCCTCGCGCAACATCCACGCCGCAATCTACGACGGCATCAGGTTCGGCCTGAGGATCTGAGGATCGCTTTGGATTGGTGGCGCGCAGCCGAACCTCCGTACGGAGAGCCACCAGGCAAGTCGGACCGATCTGCGCGCCACCCGCCGCCGGCTTGCGGCCGGAAATCGTACGATCTTGTCAATTGCGGCGGGCCCCGCTCAGAACAACCTGGCGGTAGCCATACAAAGTACGGTGATGACCAGCAGCCCACCAGCGATGCGTTCGCCCCTTGTCATTTTCGCGCGCAGCTGGGTTTCCGTCGCCGCGTCGGTGCCGGCGAGCTGCCTGCTGGCAGAGCCGACCAGCGCGCCCTGGACGCCCGCGGCAATCAGGGCTGTGGCGATACCCAGGGCCAGAACCATTTCCATCGAACCGAAATAGCCGCCGTGGAAGAAATACCAGAGGAGGGCGCCGGTCAGGAAAACCATGCCGGCCGCTCGCATTTGCGGCCGGAAAAACCGTTCGATCCGAATCTCCGGATCGCGGGCGACAGCGATGGTCGTTCCAGCCCAGAACACACCGGCCAATACGTGAAGGCCGAGGACAATGATGTAGACATACTGCATGACCGCATTTCCTCCTTTCCCCACGCTCACCATAATGTTAGATATCTAATGATTAGGTGTCAATGTATAAGCTGGGCCAGTTCCATCGGCCTTTCCCTTGCTCTAGTGTCGGATCATGACGCCTTTTGATCACCCGCCAATCGGGATGAATCTCGCCCGCACCGCAAAGCTTGTCGCACAGGCCTTCGACGCCGCCTTGGTCGAGGCTGGCGGCACGCTACCTGTCTGGGTCACTCTGTTGTCGATCAAGTCGCGCGAGCTGGCCAACCAGCGCGAGCTCGCCGGCATGATCGGAATCCAAGGCGCGACGCTGACCCATCATCTGAACGCGATGGAGACGCAAGGCCTGCTGACCCGGCGCCGAGATCCGGAAAACCGCCGGGTCCATCAGGTCGAGCTGACTCAAGCCGGAGAAGCGTTGTTCCTGGAATTGCGCACCGCCGCGTTAGCCTTCGACAAACGGCTGCGGAAAGGACTGTCCAACGACAGGCTGGCCGAGTTTGCAGAGGTGCTGGCTGTGCTACGGGCCAATGTCGAGGGTTAGAAATTAGGATAGGAAAACGGATCTACGCCCGGCAGCCCTGCAGCACCGTTAGCCTGGCTCTCTTCGGCGCCCGCGCGACCAGCCATTGGCGTGCCTTGTCCTGCGGCATCGGGAAGGCGATGGAATAGCCCTGCACCTGGTCGCAGCCGATCGCCATCAGCGAATCGAGCTCGGCCTCGGTTTCTGCGCCCTCGGCGACGATCGAGATGCCGAGGCCGCGGGCGAGTTCGGTGATGGCTCGCACGATCTTGGTGTTGTCGCCGTTCTCATTGATGTTCTGGACGAAGCGGCGATCGATCTTCAGCCGGTCGATCTCGTTCGGGTTGACGTGGCTGAGCGAGGCGTAGCCGGTGCCGAAATCGTCGAGTTCGAGATGAACACCGGCGGCGCGGATGTGCCGTAGCTTTGCCGCGATGCCGGTCTTCTCGTCGTCGAGAATGACGGATTCGACGATTTCCAGCGAAAGTCTTTGTGGCGGCAGGCCGGCCTTTTCCAGCGTATCGAAGAGGAAGGCGTCGAAATCGGGCTCGCGCAATTCGCTGCCGGATACGTTGACCGCGAGCCGTCCGAAGGCGACGCCGGCGCGGTTCCACTCGGCCGCCTCGCTGATTGCCTTGACGATGACAATGCGGCCGATCGCAGGCATGAGTCCGCATTTCTCGGCGACGGGAATGAACTCGCCCGGTGTGATCATGCCGCGCTCGGCATGTTCCCAGCGAACCAGCGCCTCGATGCCGCCGATCGTACCGTTCGACAACGAAACCTGTGGCTGGAAATAGACCTGGAACGCCTTCTCCGCGATTGCGATCCTAATGTCATGCTCGAGCTGCTTGCGGTAATCGAGTTCATGCCGCAATTCCTCGGAGAAGAATGAGAGACTGCCACTCTGCTGCTTGGCGGAGCGGAGCGCGAGGTCGGCATGGACGAGCAGATCTTGCGCATTGTCGGCGTCGACCGGATAGACGGCGACGCCGGCGCTGGCGCCTGGAAGGATGGTCGTGCCCTGAAAGACGATCGGTTCGTTGATCTGCGTCAGCACGCGCCTGGCGACCATGTTGATGTCCTCGGTGCCGCCGGCACCATTGAGGATCATTACGAACTCGTCGCTGCCGAGACGCACGCAGAGATCCGATGCCCGGCAGGAATCGCGCATGCGCTGCGCCGTCACCACCAGCACATAGTCGCCGGCGGCGTGGCCAAGCGTGTCGTTGATCTGCTTGAACCGGTCGAGGTCGAGGTGGACCGCCGCAAGCCGCTCCCGCCGACGCTGTGCACCCTTGATCAGCGTATCGAAATGGTCGGTCAGGAAGGTGCGGTTGTGCAGGCCGGTAAGGCCGTCATGCACGGCGATGAAAGCCATGGAATTGCGGGCATCGATCAGTTCGTGTGTCTTGCGCAGGATGGCGTTCGACATCGGCCTGAAGATGAAAAGTGCCACCAGCACGATGACGCCGATGGTGGTGTAGAACAGCGTTCGATGGAGATCGAGAAGTGTTTCCGATCGCGCATCGGCATGGGCGCTGATCCGCTGGCCGAGTGCCGCATAGCCCGACAGGGTCGCATTGGCGATGGAAGCGTCGAGGTTGACGCGTTCGCCGCCGCCCTTGTAGCCGCCATTATCGGCCATGCCGAGTCGTGATTCGAACGCCGAAACCAGGCGTTGGCCGTTGGCGATAAGCCCGACCGAGAAGTAGTCGAGATGAAACGGCTTGGCGAAAAGCACGCTCTCGACTGATTTCGGATCCAACCTTGCCGGTGACGCCGGGTCGGCGACGACCCGCTCGAGCAGAAGGTCATAGTTCCTCTCGAACTCCGCCGTGGCCTGTTTGAATGCGGTGACCAGAGCCGGTTGTTGGTTGCGCGAAGCAGTACCTGCCGCGTTGGCAAGGAAGACAATGCGTTGCGACAGCGTCTTTTGCATGCCGACAATATCGAGCAGCGTGTCGTCGTGCCGCTGGTCAGCCATCATCTGCTGGAGAAGGATGAAGGAGGCCATCACCATGGCTGCAATGATCAGCAGCGCCAGCCAATAGCCGGCCTTGATCAACAGTATAAGCCTGCCCGAAATGGTTTGCACCGGTTGCTGCGACATTTTCTGAGGCGGTCCCTCTCGCCGACAGATTGTTAGGTGTGAGAACCATTGGCTTGAAAGTGTTAACAGCTCTGGAAGGACAGAGCTGCGACAGCGGCAGCGGTGGAAAGCTCGCGAAATGGTTATCGCGTTCTTTCGCGCCGCAGCTGCATTTGAGCATCCGCCAGTTGGCGGCATTCTAGCCACATTCTGGTCACTGACCGTCGCATCACCGAAGCGGTCGCTTTTGCGGTGGATTTTTCGCCCGCGCGGGGCGACAGTCCATTCAATCTCAACAGGGCCTGATCATGAGTGCGGCATTCCTCTCCCATATCGATAGCGAGCTTCAAGGGCTGAAATCGGCCGGCCTCTACAAATCCGAGCGGGTGATCACCTCGACGCAGTCGGCCGAGATCGAGGTGGGTGGCGAAAAGGTGCTGAATTTCTGCGCCAACAATTATCTCGGCCTCGCAGACAGCGCCGAATTGCGCGACGCGGCCAAGCAGGCACTCGACCGCTATGGTTATGGCATGGCGTCGGTGCGCTTCATCTGCGGCACGCAGGAAGAGCACAAGCAGCTCGAGGCGACGATTTCTGGCTTCCTCGGCATGGAGGATACGATCCTCTACGGCTCGTGCTTCGATGCCAATGGCGGCCTGTTCGAGACGCTGCTCGGCGAGGAGGATGCGGTCATCTCCGACGCGCTGAACCACGCTTCGATCATCGACGGCGTGCGGCTGTCGAAGGCGAAGCGCTTCCGCTATGCCAACAACGACATGGCCGATCTGGAGGCGCGGCTGAAGGAGGCAAGGGATTGCCGTTTTCGGCTGATCGCCACCGATGGTGTATTTTCCATGGACGGCATCATCGCCAATCTGAAGGGCGTCTGCGATCTCGCCGAGAAGTACGATGCAATGGTAATGGTGGATGACAGCCATGCAGTTGGCTTCGTTGGCAGGAACGGCCGCGGCTCGGCCGAGCATTGCGGCGTTGAGGGCAGGGTGGATATTATCACCGGCACGCTCGGCAAGGCGCTGGGCGGCGCGTCGGGCGGCTACACATCGGGCAAGAGCCAGGTGGTCGACTGGTTGCGCCAGCGCTCGCGTCCCTATCTGTTTTCCAACACGCTGATGCCGGCGATTGCGGGCGCCTCGATCCGGGTTTTCGAACTGATCGGCAATGGCGATGCGCTGCGTCAGCGCCTCTATGCCAATGCGGCACGCTTCCGGTCTGAAATGGGTAAGCTCGGCTTTACGCTTGCCGGCGCCGATCATCCGATCATCCCGGTTATGCTGGGCGATGCGACGCTGGCGCTGGAGATGGCGGCGCGCATGCTGAAGCGCGGCATCTATGTCATCGGCTTCTCGTTTCCGGTGGTGCCGAAGGGCCAGGCGCGCATCCGCACGCAAATGTCGGCCGCCCATTCCAGCGCCGACATCGATCGCGCGGTCGAGGCGTTCGGCGCGATCGGGCGCGAACTCGGTGTGATTTCCTGAACGGCCGGAACAGAAACCGATTTCGGGTCATTCGGATCAAGAGATTCAAGGGACAAAAGAATGTCGAACATGATGAAGGCGCTGGTCAAGGCCAAGGCCGAGCCGGGCATCTGGATGGAAGAGGTGCCGGTGCCGGAAATCGGCCCGAACGACGTTCTGATCAAGATCAGGAAGACAGCGATCTGCGGTACCGACGTTCACATCTACAATTGGGACCAGTGGGCGCAAAAGACCGTGCCGGTGCCGATGGTGACCGGCCACGAGTTCGTCGGCACGGTCGCAGACTTCGGCGCGGCGGTCACCGAATACAAGATCGGCCAGCGTGTTTCGGGCGAAGGCCATATCGTCTGCGGCCATTGCCGCAACTGCAGGGCGGGCAGGGGGCATCTGTGCCGCAACACGCTCGGCGTCGGCGTCAACCGGCCGGGCGCCTTCGGCGAATATCTGGCGATCCCGCAGCACAATGTCGTGCCGATTCCCGACGACGTGCCCGACGAGATCGCCGCAATCTTCGATCCCCTAGGCAATGCCGTGCACACGGCATTGTCCTTCGATCTCGTCGGCGAGGACGTGCTGGTCACCGGCGCCGGGCCGATCGGCATCATGGGTGCTCTGGTGGCGCAGTGCGTCGGCGCGCGAAAAGTGGTCATCACCGACATCAACCCGGTGCGGCTGGCACTGGCGAAAAAGCTCGGCGTCCAGCATGTGGTCGACGCGTCGAAGGAAAAGCTGCGCGATATCATGCCGGCGCTCGGCATGACCGAAGGTTTTGACGTCGGCCTCGAAATGTCTGGCGCCGCACCCGCCTTCCGCGACATGATCGACGCCATGAACAATGGCGGCAAGATCGCCATTCTAGGCATCGCGCCGACCGGCTTCGAGATCGACTGGAACAAGGTCATCTTCAAGATGCTGCATCTCAAGGGCATCTATGGCCGCGAGATGTTCGAGACCTGGTACAAGATGATCGCACTGGTGCAAGGCCCGCTCGACGTCACCGGCCTCATTACCCACCGCATCGTTATCGACGATTTCCAGACCGGATTCGACGCGATGCGCAGCGGCAATTCGGGCAAGGTGGTGATGGACTGGTGAGCGCCTAATCCTTGCCCAGAGCCTCCTTGAGCGCACCCAATCCATTTGTGATCGCGGTGCGCTCGCCAGCACTGAGCTTTGCCAGCAATTCCTGCTCGAACGCCTTTGCTAGCGGCACCATCTCGCGATAGGCGGCAAGGCCCGCTCCAGTCAGCATCAGGTGCTCGATTCGGCGGTCATTTTCATCCGGTTTTCGCGTGAGCCAGCGACGCCGTTCGAGCTCGGCGACGGCGCGCGAAACCTTGGTCTTGTGCATCGCCGACTGTTCGCCGAGCGCCGTCGCGGTCATACTGCCGTGCTGTCCGAGGCCGGCCAACGTGCGCCATTCGGGCCGCGTCAGGCCGTGGCGATCCTTGTAAATCCTTGAGAATTCGCGGCTGACGGCATCGGCGAGCCGGTAGAGCCGGTAGGGCAGGAAGCTTTCGAGTTCCAGGACGTCCATGATTTTGTATCCCGGCAGACACCACGGTTGATAGTTACATTTTCGATGGTTACAAATGAAACCAATTACGTCAATGCCAGCGTGCCGCAACCGTTGGAGGCGAGGAGCGCTCTGTCAGTTTCCAGGGAGGATGCCATGGCCTATTCCTACATGCCGGGGTTCGGCAACGACTTCGAAACCGAAACCTTGCCTGGCTCGCTGCCGCAGGGGCGGAATTCGCCGCAGCGGCCGGCCTACGGTCTCTATGCCGAGCAGCTTTCCGGCTCGCCCTTCACCGCGCCGCGAGGCACCAACGAGCGCTCCTGGCTCTATCGCATCAGGCCGAGCGTCAGGCACACCGGCCGCTTCAAACCAGCGAACTATCCGCTGTGGAAGAGCGCGCCGAATGTCGGCGATCACGAACTGGCGCTCGGCCAATATCGCTGGAGCCCGGTGCCGATGCCGAAGGAGCCGACCGACTTCGTTGCCGGCATCCGCAGCATCACCACCGCCGGCGACGTGCTCGGCCAGACCGGCATGGCGGCTCATGTCTATGTCGCCAACCGTTCGATGGTCGACGACCACTTCTTCAACGCCGACGGTGAGCTGCTGGTCGTGCCGCAGGTCGGCAGCCTGCGCTTCGTTACCGAAATGGGCGTCATCGAATTGCGACCGGGCGAGATCGCCGTGCTGCCGCGCGGCCTCGTGTTCAAGGTCGAACTGGTCGATGAAACAGTGCGCGGCTATGTCTGCGAGAATTACGGCGCCAAGCTGACGCTGCCGGATCGTGGCCCGATCGGCGCCAATTGCCTGGCCAATCCGCGCGATTTCAAGACGCCTTGCGCCTGGTTCGAGGACAAGGAGACGCCGTGCCGGCTGACCGTGAAATGGTGCGGGCAGTTTCATGTCACCGACCTCGATCATTCGCCGCTCGACGTGGTGGCGTGGCACGGCAATTATTCGCCCTATAAATATGATCTTGCGACCTTTTCGCCGGTCGGCGCGATCCTGTTCGACCATCCCGATCCGTCGATCTTCACGGTGCTGACCGCGCCGAGCGGCGAGGAGGGCACCGCCAACATCGACTTCGTCATCTTCCCGCCGCGCTGGCTGGTGGCCGAAAACACGTTCCGCCCGCCTTGGTACCACCGCAACATCATGAGCGAGTTCATGGGCCTGATCCACGGCCAGTACGACGCCAAGGAGGAGGGCTTCGTTCCGGGCGGCATCAGCCTGCACAATCTGATGCTGGCCCACGGGCCTGACGCGTCTGGCTTCGAAAAGGCCTCGCGCGCTGAGCTGAAACCGGTCAAGCTGGACAACACCATGGCCTTCATGTTCGAGACCCGATTCCCACAGATGCTGACCCGCTACGCCGCCGAGCTCGAAACCCGGCAGGACAATTACATCGACTGCTGGGCCGATCTGAAGAAGCGCTTCAACGGCACGCCCGAGGGCGACTGGTCTTGAGCGCTGATCCAACGCGGGATCGGCTGGTGCTGCTGGGCTCGAAGGGCGGCCCGGCACTTCGGCCGGGCGGACCGTGGCCGAGCTCATCGGTGTTGGAGATCGGCGGGCGCAACATCGTCGTCGATTGCGGGCTTGGCGTGACGCGCGGGCTGGCCGACTCCGGCATCAGCCTGAAGGCGCTAGACCTGGTCTTCATCACGCATCTGCATTCCGACCATGTGCTGGAACTCGGTCCGCTGGTCCACACCGCCTGGACGGCGGGTCTGGCGACACCGGTCACCGTGTTCGGCCCGCCCGGCACCGGCCATTACTGGCAGCGTTTTTGTCAGGCGATGGAATTCGACATCGAGACACGCATTGTCGACGAAGGCCGGCCTGATATCGAAGATATGGTTTCGATTATCGAGTTCAGCGAAGGCCCGGTGATGGAGGAACGTGGCCTGAAGGTTTCGGCGCGGCGCGTCGACCATCCGCCGGTGACCGACTGCTTCGCGGTGCGCTTCGAGCATGCCGGACAAAGCGTGGTGTTCTCCGCCGATACGGCATTCTTTCCGCCATTGGCCGATTTTGCCAAAGGCGCCGACATCCTCGTCCATGAAGCCATGTTGGAAGAAGGCATCGAGCGGCTCGTTGCGAAAACTGGCAATGGCGAAAGGCTGAGAGAACACCTGCTCGCCAGCCACAGTTTTGCCGGCGAGGCGGGGCGAATCGCCACCGATGCCGGGGTCAAAAGACTGGTTCTCAACCACCTCATTCCGGCCGACGATCCCGAGATCGGTGAGGCCGACTGGATTGCCGCCGTCAGGAAAACATGGGCCGGCGACTTGACGATCGCCCGCGACGGCCTTGTTGTGGAACTCAAGCATTGATCCCGAAAAGTGGGAACCGGTTTTCGGAAAAAGATCATGCTTAAGACAAGAATCTAAAGCGGCACCAAAGCCGCAACTGGAGAGGAAACCGCATGAAACTTGCCACATTGAAGGACGGGACGCGCGACGGAAAGTTGGTCGTCGTCTCGCGCGACCTGACGCGCTTTACCGATGCCTCGTTCCTCGTGAGGACGCTGCAGGCCGCGCTCGACGACTGGAGCCGCATCGCCCCGCATTTGGCGACAATAGCGGAATCGCTGGAGAACAATGCGGTGCCGTCAGCGCGTTTTCACGAGCATGACGCCCATTCGCCGTTGCCGCGCGCCTACCAATGGGCGGATGGTTCGGCCTATGTGAACCATGTCGAGCTGGTTCGGAAGGCGCGCGGCGCCGAGATGCCGGCAAGCTTCTGGACCGATCCGCTGATCTATCAGGGCGGTTCGGACGCCTTCATCGCGCCGCGTGACCCGATCCGGGCGGCCGACGAGGCCTTTGGCGTCGATATGGAAGGGGAGGTCGCCGTCATTGTCGATGATGTCCCGATGGGAGCAAGCCTGGATGAGACGCGGGCCGCGATCCGGCTGGTCATGCTGGTCAATGACGTCACGCTGCGCTCCCTCACTGCGCCAGAGCTTGCCAAGGGTTTTGGCTTCTTCCAGTCGAAACCGTCCTCGGCCTTTTCGCCGGTCGCGGTAACGCCGGACGAACTCGGCGATGCCTGGGATGGCGGCAAGGTCAGCCTGCCGCTGCTGGTCGACCTCAACGGCAAGCCATTCGGCCGGGCTAACGCCGGCGTGGACATGACCTTCGATTTTCCGGCGCTGATCGCGCATGCCGCAAAAACCCGGCCGCTGGCCGCCGGCACGATCATCGGTTCGGGCACGGTCTCCAACAAGCTCGACGGCGAGCCGGGCAAGCCGGTCTCCGCGGGCGGCGCCGGCTATTCCTGCATTGCCGAGTTGCGCATGATCGAGACCATCGAGGCCGGCGAACCGACAACCCCGTTCCTGCGCTTTGGCGACACTGTGCGCATCGAGATGAAGGACAGGACCGGACATTCGATTTTTGGTGCGATCGAGCAGAAGGTCGAGAAATACGCAATTTGAAGCAATCCTATATCTAGCGTCATTCCGAAGCGCTGGCCAGGATCAGGATGCCGTACACCGCTACTTATCTCTGGTTTGTGGGAATTTGTGGCATCGCTACTGCCTGGCTTCTAATTTCGGCAATCCGACTTTGCCATCAGGTTGAGGACCGATCTGAAAGACTCCGCAACTTCAGCAGCGTTGCGCGTCGGGCGAAGCTTATTTACGTCGCTTTGAACCGGGACGTTGCAAGCGATGTTGAAACGCAAGCGCTGCGGCGTGGCATGATCGCTCGTCTGCTAGCCATAGGTGCTATCGGTATTGCTGTGAACTTGATTGCCTGGGCTGGTTGGGCGAGTATGTGACGTGGACTTGCTGGACCATAATCGCCGCATGGCGCGCAACAATCTTTGGTCGAACGACCGGCTCTATCGCGCCGTGCTGGAGCTTAAGCCTGGTGAATTCGAAGCCGAGCGAACCAGCTTCTTTCCCTCGATCAAGGCAACGCTCAATCACATCCTGGCTGTCGATCATCTCTATCTCGATTTTCTCGAGCAGGGCGGCGTTGGCGCCGCGGCCCATGACGATTTCGTGCCGTTCGATGAACCACCAGCGCTGTTTGCCGCCCAGGCTGCATCCGACCGGCGGCTGATCGCCTTTTGCGACCGTCTGTCGGTGGATGACCTCGAGCGCAGCGTCATCACCGACCGGCGCGAGGATGGCCGGATACCGGAGCGGATCGGCGATTTGCTCGCTCATCTCTTCATCCACGACATCCACCATCGCGGGCAGGTGCACGCCATGCTGTCCGGCACTTCGGTGAAGCCGCCGCAGCTCGACGAGTTCTTCCTCGATTATGATCTGAAGCTGAGGAAAGAAGAGGTCGAGCGGCTGGGACTGTAAGCCACTCGACCGGCCGCTTATTCCGCAGCCTGCACCTTCAGCACGCCGCGCTTGATCTGGTCCTGCTCGATCGATTCGAACAAAGCGCGGAAATTGCCCTCGCCAAAACCTTCGTCGCCCTTCCTCTGGATGAATTCGAAGAAGATCGGGCCGATTACGGTTTTTGAAAAGATCTGCAGCAGGATCTTGGTCGTGCCGCCGTCAACCACGCCTTCGCCGTCAATCAGGATGCCGTGCTTTTTCATCCGCTCGATCGGCTCGTCATGGCCGTGCACGCGGGCATAGGACATCTCATAATAGATTTCCGGCGGGCCCGGCATGAACTTCAGCCCGTTGGCTGCCAGTCTGTCGGTGGCGCCGTAGATCTCGTCCGTGCCGACGGCGATGTGCTGGATGCCTTCGCCATTATATTTTTTCAAATATTCGGCGATCTGGCTGGTGTCGTCCTTGGACTCGTTGAGCGGGATACGGATCTTGCCGCAGGGCGAAGTGATGGCGCGGCTGACCAGGCCGGTGATCTTGCCGTCGATGTCGAAGAAATGGATCTGCTTGAAGCCGAACAGGTCGCGATAGAAATCCCACCATTTGTCCATGTTGCCGCGATAGACATTATGGGTGAGGTGGTCGAGATAATAGAAGCCGACGCCTTCCGGCTTCGGGTCGCGCGCGCCCAGCCAGTCGAACTCGGCATCATAGGCCGAGCCTTTCTCGCCGTAGACGTCGATGAAATAGAGCAGCGAACCGCCGATGCCTGATATCGCCGGCACATCGAGTGCCTTGTCCTTGCCTTCATAGGGTGTGGCGCCCTTGGCGACGGCATGGTCGAAGGCATGCTTGGCGTCAACCACCCGCCAGGCCATGGAGGAAGCGCAGGGGCCGTGCTTGTCGACGAATTTCATCGCATGCGAGCCGGGTTCGGCATTGACGACATAGTTGATGTCGCCCTGCCGCCAGACGGTGATGTCCTTGGTGCGGTGCTTGGCTACCGGCACATAGCCCATGCGGGTAAAAAGCTCGGCGAGCTTTTCCGGTTCGGGATGCGCGAACTCGACGAATTCGAAGCCGTCGGTGCCGGCGGGATTGGCCTTGCTGATCTTTGCGGGCGGTGCGTCGTGTGGGAAGGGGCCCATGGTGTTGTCCTCCAAAGAGCTCTGTGGCCGAAAAGGGCCATTTTCCCATAATCATAGCGCGGAACGGGCGCATGGTGCTTGCATTCAAACGCTTTAAATGATCGAGTGATGCGCGAACTGTGCACGTATGGAGACGAATCCATGGATGATGCGCGCATCGACCAGTTTGACCGCAAGATAATGGCTCTATTGCAGGGGGACGCACGGCTGACCAACAACGATTTGTCGGAACGGGTGAACCTATCGGCGTCGCAATGTTCGCGCCGCCGCCAGAGGCTGGAGGAGGACGGCTACATCAGGGGCTATCGCGCGGTGCTCGACCGCGACAAGCTCGGCTTCTCGCTGGTCAACGTCATCTCGGTGACGCTCGCCACCCACAACCGCGACAATGCGCAACGCTTCGGCGAATTGGTGGCGCGGCTGCCGGAAGTGCAGGAGGCACACGCGCTGACCGGCGAGATGGACTATATATTGAAAGTGGTGACGCCCGATCTGAAATCTCTCTCGGAATTCGTCAACGGCGTGCTTCTGCCGCACGAATCCGTGCAGCATGTGAAGACGGCGATCGTGCTCGAGACACTGAAGGAAACCGGCGCGCTGCCGATTTAGCCCTTCGACTGCTGGATCAGCCCATAAAGGTTGGTGCAGCGGGCGCCGGAACGGCAATAGGCGAACACCGGGCCTTCGAGTTCGTCGAGCGCCTCGGCCTGATCCTCGACGTTTTCGGCCGTGATCTGGCCGCTGATCACCGGGATGTAGCGGAAGGCAAGTCCGGCTCCCTCCACTGCTGCCTTGACGGTGTCGGCCGATGGCTGGCCGGGTTGCTCGTCGTCGGGCCGGTTGCAGATCACGCTCTTGAAGCCGGCGTTCTTGATGGCGGCGACGTCCTCGGGCTGGATCTGGCCGGAGACCGAATAGTCCTCGCTGATCTGACGGTATTCCATGGCTCTGTCCTCGCAATCTGAATTTAGCGGCAGTCTTGCCACTCCCTGGCATGGGCGGCAATCCGCATCGGGGGAATTCTCTGCCAAATAGATATTGCAGGCCGGAAAATCCAACCGGGGCGATAATGCCCCGATCGCATAGACACGCTCGAGTCAGCTTCCGAGGATCGCGCCTTTGATCTGGGCGATGTTGTTGTGCATCAGGTCGATATAGGTCGATGCCGGGCCGTCGGGCTGCGACAGCGCATCCGAATAGAGCGTGCCGCCCACCTTGATGCCGGTCTCGCTGGCGATCTGCTCGATCAGCCGCGCGTTGGTAATGTTCTCGATGAAGACAGCCGCCGCCTTGTTCTGCTTCACTTGGCTGACCAGCTTGGCGACGTCGGCAGCGGACGGCTCCGACTCGGTCGACACCCCTTCGGGGGCCAGGAAGGTGAGGCCATAGGCCTTCTCGAAATAGCCGAAGGCGTCATGCGAGGTGATGACCACGCGTTTCTCTTCCGGGATCGACTGGATTGCCGCCTTCACTTCGCCTTCGACCGCATCGAGCTTCTCGGTATAGGCAGCGGCATTGGCCTTGTAGCTGTCGCAACCGCTGGCGTCGGCGGTGCAGAAGGCGTCGGCGATGTTCTTCACATAGATCTTGGCATTGGCGATCGACTGGAAGGCATGCGGATCGGTGGCCGTTTCGCCATCGGTATGGGCGCCTTCAGCGGCATCGGCATCGGCGAATTCGGGTTTGAAGTTGATCGGCGTGACGCCCTTGGTCAGAACGGCGATTGCCGCCTTGGTGGCGCTGGCGTCGACCAGGCGCTGCAGAAAGCCTTCGAAATGCAGGCCGTTTACCAGCACCACATCCGCACTCGCCATCGCCACCGCGTCAGTCGGGCTCGGCTCGTAGACATGGGCATCGCCATCCGGCCCGACGATGGTGGTCAGATTGATGCGGTCGCCGCCGACATTTTTTGCGAAATCGGCAATGATCGTGAAGCTGGCGACCACTTTCAACGGCTCCGCGAGGGCCGATGACGCACCAAAGGCAGTTAACGTTATAACGCTCATTGCCAAGGCGGCGCGGATCGATTTCAGCATGGACAGCTCTCCTCTGTTGGGATCAGGCGGTTCTGTGGCGGTGATGGATAATGCGGGCGCGCAGGATACCGCGCGTGCCGAACAGGATCGAGGCAAAATAGACGACGCCCGCAGACAGGATGATGGCCGGGCCGGAAGGCAGCGACACGTGATAGGACAGAAGCAGCCCCGCGACGCAGGAGGCAAAGCCGATCAGCACCGCCAGCACGCACATCGGCTCGACGCGCATGGTCCAGAAGCGGGCCGCGGCCGCAGGCAGCATCATCAGCCCCACGGAAAGCAGCGTGCCGAGCGCCTGAAAGCCGCCGACCAGGTTGAGCACGACGAGGCCGAGGAAGATGAAATGCACCGGACTGCCTAACCGGCTGACCGAACGCAGGAACAGCGGGTCGAGACATTCGGCGACCAGCGCCCGCCAGAAGATGGCGAGGCTGACCAGCGTAACCAGCACGATGCCGCCGATCAGCGTCAGCGCTTCATTGTTGAGCGCCAGCACGGTGCCGAACAGCACATGCATGAGATCGACACTGGAGCCGCGGATCGACACCATCAGAACACCGATGGCCAGCGAAATCAGATAGAAGGCCGCCATCGAGGCATCCTCGCGCTGGATGGTAAAGCGCGAGACGGCGCCGGCGCCGAGCGCGACGATGATGCCGGCAATCAACCCGCCGATGGTCATCGGCAGGATCTCCAGCCCATAGAACAGGAAACCGGCGGCGGCACCTGGCAGGATGGCGTGGGCCATGGCGTCGCCGGAAAGGCTCATGCGGCGCAGCATCAGGAACACGCCGACCGGGCAGGCGCCGAGCGACAGCATCAGCGACCCGGCAAGCGCCCGCTGCATAAAGGCGAAATCGGCAAACGGAGCGATGAAAAGACCGTAGAGCGTGTCCATCATGCCGCCCTCGGCCCGGAACCGTGATGATGGTCGTGCCCATGATCGTGAGCGTGATCATCGTGCTCGTGGTTGTCGGGCTCGCACCAGGGCGCGTTCTCCTCCCAGGCTTCATGGAAGCGGCGCGCGCGCAACAGGTTTTCCGGCCGCAGCGTTGCCTTGGTTTCGCCCCAGGCGATCGGCTGGCGCGCCAGCAGCAGCGTCTCGGGGAAATTCTGGCGCACCAGCTCCAGGTCGTGAACGACCACCATGATGGTGCGCTCCTCACCATGCCAGCGCTTGATCAGCGTGATCAGGTCGCCGACGGTCTTGGTGTCGACGGCGTTGAACGGCTCGTCGAGTAGGATGAGATCGGCGTCCTGCAGCAGCACGCGGGCAAACAGCGTGCGCTGCAGCTGGCCGCCCGACAATGTGTCGATCGGGCGCTTTTCGAAGCCACCGAGGCCGACGGCCATCAGCGCCTGGCTAACCGAATCGCGATCTTCCCTGGTATGGCGGCCGAGCAGCCCGCGCCGTGGCCACAGGCCCAGGGAGACCAGATCGACGACCCTGGCCGGAAAGGAGCGGTCGAGCTCCGACTGTTGCGGCAGATAAGCGGCGCGCACGCCGGGCGCGCGGACAACCGTGCCGGCCATCGGCTTCAACACACCGACGATGCCCTTCATCAGGGTCGACTTGCCCGAGCCGTTGGCGCCGACGACGGCGGTCAGCGATCCCCGGCGGATCGTGCCGTCGAGATGATGGATTGCCGGATGGCTGTTGTAGCCCAGTGTCAGGTCGCGGAAGGTCAGGCAGGTTTTGGTCATGTGACGATCCGTGGGACACGACTAATACGGCAGCGGCGGTTGATATGTGATGTTATTACATTAGTCAACAAGTCAATCCGGCAGAATTGCGGCGACCGGAGCAATTTGGCGTGTGCCTATTTTCGCCCCACGCCTGCTGGCTCAAGAGGATTCGCTCATGCAACCTTGCCCCCGGTGGACCGCGACTCTAAAGAGGCGCGACCCACAAAGGAAGGAAACGTCCCATGAGCATTCGTCGCATCGATGTTGGCCCGCGCATGAGCCAGATCGTCATCCACGGCAATACCGTCTATCTGGCCGGTCAGGTCGGCGAGCCGGGCGGAAACGTCGGCGCCCAGACAAGGGACATACTGGGGGCCATCGACGAATTGCTGGCCAAGGCCGGCACCGACAAGACCAAGATCCTGCAGGCGATCATCTGGCTGGCCGACATGAGCACGTTCGCCGAGATGAACGCGGAGTGGGACAAGTGGGTGCCGCAGGGCCATACCCCGGCGCGCGCCACCGGCGAGGCCAAGCTTGCCGGACCGGAATATCTGGTCGAGATCATTGTCACGGCCGCGATCTGAGGCAGAGCTCTTTACCCTCCCCCCTTGAGGGGAGGTCGGCGAACAGTCGAAGCGAAACGGAAACTGCGAGACGGGATGGGGTCGGCGAAGCTGCACCGACCCCACCCGCGTCGCAAAGTGCCGCCCTGCGGCATTTGCTCCGCGACTCTCCCCTCAAGGGGGAGGGTAAGAGTTACCCCTGCGAAGGCGTGAATCTTGCCACCAGCGTGTGGCTCTCGGCCGCATAGGTGAAACGGACATGGGTGACGGGGTGCTCGGCGCTCCATGTCCGTCGCTCGACCACCAGGCACGGTGCGCCGGCCTCGATGTCGAGTGCCGCCGCAATGTGTCTGTCGGCGGCGACGGCGCGGATGCGGTGCTCGGCGGCGCTCCATGGCACGCGGGCGATCAGCCACGGCCCGGGCGCGATGGCATGAAATTCCTCGTCGGCGGCCTCGGCCACAGCGGCCAGGTTGATAAGCCGCTGTTCGCGGGCGAACGGCCGCTTGCCGGCGAAATGCCGGCATTCCAGCGCCAGCACAGGTCCGGCAGCAGCGAGGTCCAGCAAGGCGCGATCCTCCGCGCTGCTGCGCCTTTTGTGTCGCGCCACACGCTCGTAGCGATAGGGCAGGCCGAGCGCTTCGACCTCGATCCTGATGTCGTGGATTTCCAGCACCGCGGCTTGCGACTGCGGCCGCCGGACAAAGCTGCCGGAGCGGCGGCGGCGCTCGATCAGCCCGGCCTTGGCAAGCTGCGACAGCGCCTTGTTCACCGTCATGCGCGAACAGTTGTACTCGGCCGTCAGTTCGTGCTCGAACGGAATGCGGTGGCCGGGCGCCCAGGCGCCGGACAGAATCCGCTCGCTGATGTCGGACAGGATGCGCTGATGCAGCGAGAGAGACTGGCCGACGTCCACATCGATTGTCCCGATCATGCTCATGCCGAAAGCGCCGTCATCACCTTGCGAAAACGCTCGGCAATGGCATCGCGCCTTGCATGCCTGCCGCTGCTGACCAGTTTCTTGCCATGCACCCAGACGCAATCGACCTTGGTGCCGTTGGCGAAGATCCAGGCGTCGAGCACCGCATCGCCCGTCTTGCCGGCCAGCGAGGGATGATTGCCATCCAGCGAGACGAAATCGGCCGGGGCACCGGCGGCGATCCGCGAGAGACCTGCGCCAAGCGCGGCGCTGCCGCCGTCGAGCGCTGCATCGAACAGTGCGCGGCCGGTCGAACCGCCGGCGACCGCCAGCACGTTGCGGGCACGGTGGGCGAGGCGCTGCGAATATTCGAGCTGCCGCAATTCGTCGGGCAGGCCGATCAGCACGTTGGAATCGGAGCCGACGCCGAAGCGGCCGCCATGTTGTTTAAACAAAGGTGCTGCAAAGGTGCCGTCGCCGAGATTGGCCTCGGTGATCGGGCAGAGGCCGGCGATGGCCCCGCTTTTCGCCATGGCCGCGGTCTCGGTCTCGGTCATGTGGGTGGCGTGGATCAGGCACCAGCGCTTATCGACATTGGCATTGGCGAGCAGCCATTCGACCGGCCGCGCCCCGGACCAGGCAAGGCAGTCCTCAACCTCCTTCACTTGCTCGGCGATATGGATGTGGATCGGTCCGCCGGATACCATTGCCGCGATGTTTTCCAACTCCTCCGGTGTCACGGCGCGCAGACTGTGCGGGGCGATGCCGACGACCGCGTCATTCAAGGTGCGAACGGATTCGCGGCATTTCTCAACAAGCCGCGAGAACCGATTCACATCGTTGATGAATCGCCGCTGGCCTTCGTTCGGCGCTGCGCCGCCGAAAGAGGCATGCGCATAGAAGACCGGCAGCAGCGCCAGGCCAATGCCGGTGTCGGCAGCCGCGGCAGTGATGCGCTCAGCCATCTCGGCGACGTTGGCATAGGGCTGGCCGTCACGGTCGTGGTGGAGATAGTGAAACTCGCCGACCCGGGAGAACCCGGCCTCAAGCATCTCGACATAGAGCTGGGCGGCGACCGCCTCGACCTGGTCCGGCGTCATCGACAGCGCGAAGCGGTACATCACCTCGCGCCAGCTCCAGAAACTGTCGGCAGAAGGGCCGCGCAACTCGGCGAGACCGGCCATGCCGCGCTGAAAGGCGTGGCTGTGCAGGTTCGGCATGCCTGGCAGCAGAATGGCATGGCGTTCGTCGCCGGGCTGGGGTGTGGTGTTAGGTTCGACCGTGGCGATGCGGCCTTCACTGGCGACGATCCGGGCATTGGAATGCCAGCCGTCGGGCAGAAGCACCTGTTCCGCAAAGATCGCCGTCACGTTTTTCTCTCCGATTCCCTGTGTCCCGTGCAATGATACCACTTGCAGTGCATTTCAATATGTATATACATAATCGTCGCCGATTGAAACGGAAAAGATGATGGCTGGAGAGAGCAAAGGTAGGGCAGGGGAGGTTCGCCTCTGGCGCAATGCGCGTCTGGCAACCATGGCTGACAGCGCCGCCGCACTGGGTATCGTCGAAGACGGCGCGATCGCCGCGCGCGATGGCCTGATCGTCTATGCCGGCCCGGAAGCCGACATGCCGGCAGCGCTGGGGCAAGCAGCCGAGATTATCGATTGCGAAGGGCGTTGGATAACGCCGGGCCTGATCGACTGCCACACTCATCTGGTCCATGCAGGCAACCGCGCTAACGAATTCGAGATGCGGCTGGCCGGCGCGACTTATGAGGAGGTGACTCGAGCGGGCGGCGGCATCGTCTCGTCGGTCAAGGCGCTGCGGGCTGCCAGCGAGCACGAACTGGTTGCGCAGTCGGTGCCGCGCCTCAACGCGTTGATCGCGGAAGGCCTCACCACCATCGAGATCAAGTCGGGCTACGGGCTCGATCTTGAAAACGAGAGGAAATCGCTGCGCGCCGCGCGGCTCCTGGGCGAACATCGTCCAGTAACAGTGAGGACGAGCTTCCTCGGCGCACATGCCCTGCCGCCTGAAGCGAAAGGCGACAAGGACGCTTTTATCAATCTGGTCGCAAACGAGATTTTGCCGGCCGTCGCTGCCGAAGGCCTGGCCGATGCGGTCGATGGCTTTTGCGAGGGCATCGCCTTTTCGCCCGAGCAGATTTCTCGCGTGTTCGACGCGGCCAAGCCGCTAAGTCTGCCGGTGAAACTCCACGCTGACCAATTGTCCAATCTGCACGGCGCAGAACTTGCGGCGCGTTATGGCGCCCTGTCGGCCGACCATCTCGAATACACTGACGAGGCGGGTGCGGCGGCGATGGCGAGGGCAGGAACCGTGGCGACGATCCTGCCTGGCGCCTATTATTTCATCCGTGAGACCAAGAAGCCGCCGATCGGTCTGTTTCGCCAGCACGGCGTCAAAATGGCGGTCGCCACGGACTGCAATCCCGGCACATCGCCGCTGACCTCGCTGCTGCTGACCATGAACATGGCGGCGACTTTGTTTGGTCTGACTGTTGACGAATGCCTTGCCGGTGTCACCCGCGAGGCTGCCCGCGCACTGGGGCTGCTCGGACAGACCGGCACGCTGGAGGCCGGAAAGTCAGCAGATCTGGCGATCTGGGACATCGAGCGCCCGGCCGAGCTCGTCTATCGTATGGGTTTCAACCCGCTGCATGCCCGAATCTGGAGAGGACGATGAGCGAACTCAAACTCAAGCCGGGCAATACAACGCTGGCCGACTGGCGCGAAATCTATCGCGGCGCCGTGCCGAAGCTGGACGCTGCCTGCCGGCTGAAGATTAGGGCGAGCGCCGAGGCGGTTGCGCGGATCGTCGCCAGGGGTGAGCCGGTCTATGGCATCAACACCGGTTTCGGCAAATTGGCCAGCGTCCGCATTCCCCCCGCCGACCTCGAGACGCTCCAGCGCAACATCGTGCTGTCGCATGCCGCCGGCGTCGGCGAGCCGATGCCGGTTGCTGTTTGCCGGCTCATGATGGCACTGAAGCTTGCCAGCCTGGCGCAAGGCGCCTCCGGCGTTCGGCCGCAGACCATCGAATTGCTGGAAGCAATGCTGGCCAACGACGTCATTCCGGTGGTGCCGGCGCAAGGCTCGGTCGGCGCATCCGGCGACCTTGCGCCGTTGTCGCATATGACGGCGGTGATGATCGGCGTCGGCGAGTGCTTTACCCCGCATGGCCGGTTTCCGGCCAAGGTCGCTTTTGTCTCACACGGGCTGGAGCCGGTCACGCTTGGCGCCAAGGAGGGGTTGGCGCTGCTCAACGGAACGCAGTTCTCGACCGCCTATGCATTGGCCGCCCTGTTCGACGCTGAAGTGCTTTACCAGTCGGCGCTGGTCGCCGGCGCGCTTTCGACCGATGCCGCCAAGGGCTCCGACGCCCCGTTCGATCCGCGCATCCATCTGCTCAGGAAGCATCCTGGCCAGATCGAGACGGCAGAGGCGCTGCGCAAACTGATGGCCGGCAGTGCCATCCGTGAATCGCACCGCCTCGGCGACGAGCGGGTGCAGGATCCGTACTGCCTCCGCTGCCAGCCGCAGGTGATGGGCGCGGCGCTCAGTGTCCTGCGCCAGGCTGCCGACACGCTGGGCACCGAGGCCAACGGCGTCACCGACAATCCGCTGATCTTCGCCGAGGACGATACCGCACTTTCCGGCGGCAATTTCCACGCCGAGCCGGTGGCTTTTGCCGCCGACATGATCGCGCTCGCTGTCTGCGAGATCGGCTCGCTGTCGGAGCGGCGCATTGCCATGCTGGTCGACCCAGCGCTGTCGGGCATGCCGGCTTTCCTGACGCCGAAGCCCGGCTTGAATTCCGGCTTTATGATTCCGCAGGTGACGGCGGCAGCACTCGTCTCGGAAAACAAGCAGAAGGCTCATCCGGCCAGCGTTGATTCGATCCCGACCTCGGCTAATCAGGAAGACCACGTCTCGATGGCAGCGCATGGCGCGCGCCGGTTGATCGGCATGGTCGAGAATGCGACGGCCGTCATCGGCATCGAATTGCTGGCCGCTGCGCAAGGCTGCGATTTCCATGCGCCGCTGGCATCGAGTGCGCCGCTCGAAGCGGTGCGCAGGCTGGTCAGGGCCGAGGTGCCGCATCTCGACAATGACCGGCATTTCCATCCCGACATGGAAAAAGCCATCGCTATGGTGCGCAGCGGCGCGGCGGTGAGGGCGGCGAGCGCGGTGGCGCTGCCGACGATTTCTGGAGCCGCATGATGAACGAGCGCGACTGGCTTACCGTCCATGAGGGGACCAAGCCGCTGCTTGTCAGCTTGCCGCATACCGGCACCGATCTGGCTGGTTTGGAAGATCGGTTCGTTTCGCCGTGGCTTGCACGTCGCGACACGGACTGGTGGATCGAACAACTCTATGACTTTGCGGCCGATCTTGGCGCCAGCGTTGTTCGGACGTCGATCTCGCGCAGCGTCATCGACGTCAATCGCGATCCGTCAGGTGTTTCTCTGTATCCCGGCCAAACCACTACCGGTCTTTGCCCCACGGAGACGTTTGACGGCGATCCGCTCTATCGCCCCGGCTTGGAACCAGACGCTGAAGAGACAGAGCATCGGAGCCGTCGCTTTTTTTATCCGTATCACAGCGCAATTGCTGGAGAAGTTGCGCGGATAAAGGGCGCTCATGGCAGGGCCGTGGTCTATGACTGCCACTCGATCCGCTCGGTGCTGCCGCGGCTGTTCGAGGGGACGCTGCCGGTGTTCAATCTCGGCACCAATGACGGCAAGAGCGCCGATCCGGCCTTGCAGGCGATGGTCGAAGAGATCCTCGCCGGAACCGGCGAGACATACGTTGTAAATGGCCGCTTCAAGGGTGGCTGGATCACGCGCCATTTCGGCGAGCCGCAGAACAACGTCCACGCGCTGCAGATGGAACTGTCCAACCGCGGCTATATGCGCGAGCCCGAGGGCAAGGGGACGCCCGGCAATTGGCCGGTGCCTTATGAGCCCGCATTCGCCGCGCCGATCCGCGCCACGCTGAAGCGGATCCTGGAAAGCGCGATTGCCTGGGCCGGGCGCTGACGCTCCGCCGCGCAGCTCATTCGAAAGGAAAGTGACGCCATGACCGATCCTCGTCATAACATCCGCGAAGTCCGCAGCCCACGCGGCAGCGAGCTCAATGCCCGCTCGTGGCTGACGGAAGCGCCGTTGCGCATGCTGATGAACAATCTCGATCCGGACGTCGCCGAAAACCCCAACGAACTGGTCGTCTATGGCGGCATCGGCCGGGCGGCGCGTACCTGGAACGACTTTGATCGCATCGTCGCCTCGCTGAAGACGCTTGGAGATGACGAGACGCTTCTGGTGCAGTCCGGCAAGCCGGTCGGCGTGTTCCGGACTCACACCGATGCGCCGCGCGTGCTGATCGCCAATTCCAACCTCGTGCCGCACTGGGCGACATGGGAGAAATTCAACGAGCTCGATAAGAAAGGCCTGATGATGTACGGCCAGATGACCGCCGGCTCGTGGATATACATCGGCACACAAGGCATCGTGCAGGGCACCTACGAGACCTTCGTCGAGGCCGGCCGCCAGCATTACGGCGGCAATCTCAGGGGCAAATGGATCCTGACCGGCGGCCTCGGCGGCATGGGCGGCGCCCAGCCGCTGGCTGCGGTCATGGCCGGCGCCTGCTGCCTGGCGATCGAATGCGATCCCGACCGTATCGATTTCAGGCTGCGCACCCGCTATGTCGACGAGCGCGCCGACACGCTCGACGAGGCGCTGGAAAAGATCGAGCGCTGGACCAGGGCCGGCGAGGCGAAATCGGTCGGTCTGGTCGGCAACACCGCCGACATCGTGCCGGAACTGGTGCGGCGTGGCGTGCGCCCCGATATGGTCACCGACCAGACGTCGGCGCATGATCCGCTCAACGGCTATCTGCCCAAGGGCTGGTCGCTCGCCGAATGGCGCGAGAAGCGCACCAGCGACCCGAAGGCGGTCGAGAAGGCGGCGCGCGCGTCGATGCGCGAACATGTCGAGGCGATGGTGGCGTTCTGGAACGCCGGCGTGCCGACGCTTGATTACGGCAACAACATCCGTCAGGTGGCGAAGGAGGAAGGATTCGAGAACGCCTTTGCCTTCCCGGGTTTCGTGCCGGCCTATATCCGACCGCTGTTTTGTCGCGGCATCGGCCCGTTTCGCTGGGCAGCCCTCTCCGGCGATCCCGAGGACATCTACAAGACCGATGCCAGGGTGCGCGAATTGACGCCCGGCAACACCCACCTGCACAACTGGCTGGACATGGCGCGCGAGCGTATCGCCTTCCAGGGCCTGCCGGCGCGCATCTGCTGGGTCGGTCTCGGCGATCGCCACCGGCTCGGCCTCGCCTTCAACGAAATGGTGGCGAAGGGCGAGCTCAAGGCGCCGGTGGTCATCGGCCGCGATCATCTCGATTCCGGCTCGGTTGCATCGCCGAACCGCGAGACGGAATCGATGAAGGATGGCTCGGACGCCGTGTCCGACTGGCCGCTGCTCAATGCGCTGCTCAACACCGCCTCCGGCGCAACCTGGGTGTCGCTGCACCATGGCGGTGGCGTCGGCATGGGTTTTTCGCAGCATGCCGGCATGGTTATCGTCGCCGATGGCACGCGCGAAGCGGCCAAACGCCTGGAGCGGGTGCTGTGGAACGACCCCGCAACCGGCGTCATGCGCCACGCCGATGCCGGCTATGATCTCGCCATCGACTGCGCCAGGGAGCACCAGCTCAACCTGCCAGGCATCCTCGGCTGAACCGCGCCTTGCGCATTCTCCGGGCAGCCGAATACCGGTCTATGCCGTGGAAGAACGGCGGCGGGGTGACGACGGAAATCGCAGTCTCGCCCGCAGGTGCTGCGCTCGACGATTTTGACTGGCGCATCTCCATGGCGCGCGTCGAAAGCGGTGGGCCATTCTCCGGGTTTGCCGAAGTGGATCGAACCTTGACCGTGCTGGAAGGCGAGGGGATTGTCCTTGACATCGCCGGCCGCCCGGCCGCTACGGTGACCAAAGCTTCCGCCCCGCTTTCCTTTCCGGCCGATGTGCCGACGCAAGCGGCGCTGATCGCCGGTCCGATTATCGATCTCAATGTTATGACGCGGCGCGGACGGATGACCCATGCCGTCGAACGCGTGATGATTTCGACCTCGACGGATATCCACTCGGTGGCCGATGTGACTCTCATCCTGTGTTTTGACGGCGAGATCACGGTGGCCGGCGCGGCGCCTGTCCGCATCGGACCGCGCGATACGCTGTTGCTCGGGCCGGACGCCTTGAAGTGGTGCCTGGAGCCTGCGCGACCTGCGACGCTGTTCGTGATCCGCATCGATCGCGTTGCTGCAAACGATTAACGCCTGTTTCGAAACATGATCACAGCACCGGCGAAATATGCCGTAAGCTCAAGCCCAGATCACGAAAAAGCCCGAATCCTTCCGTCGATCAAGTCCCGGCGGGAGCGAGAGGTGGTTGTCTGTAAGTTGTGGTGCGAAAACAAACTTTCGGCCCTTGTTTCGATGCAACCAATTGCATTTCAATCGGTTTTAGGGACATTGCCGTGGCGGTGACGCCGCTAACGCGTCCCCCATACGGAATTTTCAATGAATATCCAAACAGACCCCACCCAAATGGAAAAGACGAGCGCGAGCTTCCCGGCCATCACGGAAGAGCCGATACGCTCCAATTTCCTGCCGGAAGAGCGCCTGCGCACGCTGGGTACAACCCTCGCCAAGGGCGACGTCAAGGATCTGTTCGGCCTGGAGCCGTTCGATTTCCAGCCACGCGTCCGCGACAGTGCCAGCAAAATCCTCGAAGTCTACCGCTCGACCAATGCCGCGCAGGCGAGGGGCGAGACGATCACGCCGGCCGCGCAATGGCTGCTCGACAACAACTATCTGGTTGAGGAAACCATCTTCCAGGTCAAGCGCGACCTGCCCCGCCGTTTCTATCGGCAGTTGCCGACGCTGAAGCTGTCCGACGGCGCCAGCGTGCCGCGCGCGCTTGCGCTGGCCTGGACCTATGTCGCGCATTCGGACAGTTCCGTCTCGGCTACCATGTTCAAGGCGATCGTCGAAGGCTTTCAGTCCGTCGAGCCGCTGAAGATCGGCGAACTCTGGGCGCTGCCGTCGCTGCTGCGCTTCGTTCTGATCGAAAATCTTCGCCGGATCGCGGTCCGGGTCAATCGTACCCGGCAGATGCGCCAGATTGCCAACGAGGTTGCCGACCGCGTGCTGGCGGTCGACGACAGCGCCGACCGTCAGGCGATCCTGTCGAACTACGTCGCCCATGCACAAGACACCACCTTTGCCACCCAATTGCTCTACCGCCTGCGCGACGGGTCGCAAAATGCCGGCAGGGCGCTGGAATGGCTGGAGGGCGAACTCGAAAAGTCCGGCTCCGATGCCGAGGAAATCATAATCAGCGAGCATCGCACGCTGTCCGGCGGCAATGTAACCACCGGCAACATCATCCGCGGCCTCAGGCTGATCAACGATATCGACTGGACGGTTTGGTTCGAAGGTGTCAGCCGCATCGATACCTTGCTGCGCGAGCGCACCGATTTCGCCGCGCTCGATTTCTTCTCGCGCGACCAGTACCGGACCGCGATCGAAGAAATGGCGCGCCGCTCCGATCGTTCCGAATTCCGCGTTGCCGAAAAGGCGATCGAACTCGCCGGCCATGCCGCTGTCGCCGATACCACCGGCACCGGTCCGACCGCTCACACCGACGTCGGGTTCTTTCTGGTCGGGCCGCGCCGGCTGGAACTGGAAGAGGCGATCGGCTATCGGCCGACCGTCAGCGTCACGATCAAACGGGCGTTCCGCAAGACCGGATGGCTGGGCATTGTCTTGCCGGTGTTCGCGCTGACGGTCCTGCTTCTGGTCCTCTCCGGCAACGCCCTTGCCAATCTCGGCCTGTCCAAATGGTCGATCGCCTTGATGCTGGCGCTGTTTGCCGTGCCGGCTAGCGAAGGCGCGCTTGCCTTCTTCAACACTGTCGTATCGTTGTTCCTGAAGCCCACGCGCCTCGTCGGCTACGACTACAGACGTGGCATGCCGCCCGAGGCCCGAACGCTGGTAGTGGTGCCGTCGCTGATCGGCTCGCGCGACGACGTCGAGGAGAACATCCGCAATATCGAAGTGCATCACCTGGCCAACACGGCGGACGAAATCCATTTCGCTCTGCTTTCGGATTGGCCGGACAGCAAAACCGAAATCGATGCGGCGGATATTGAGATCCTCCAATATGCTCGCGACGAGATCGCACGGCTGAACGCCCGCTATCCTAGCGAAGGGGCGCCGCGCTTCTACGTCCTGCATCGCCGGCGGCTCTACAATGAATCCCAGAGCGCCTGGATGGGCTGGGAACGCAAGCGCGGCAAGCTGCACGAACTGAATCTTCTGTTGCGCGGTGACAGCGACACCACCTTCCTGCCGCTGGATGTGCCGTTGCCAGAAAACGTTATCCATGTGATGACGCTCGACGCCGACACGCGCACCACCCGCGATGCCGTCGCCAGTTTGGTTGGCAAGCTTTGCCATCCGCTCAACCGCCCGCATTACGATGCGGCAAAGCGCGTTGTCACCGCCGGCTACACCATCCTGCAGCCGCGCATCACCGCTTCCCTGACCAGCGGCGACGATGCATCCTTCTTCCAGCGGGTGTTTTCCGCCAATCGAGGCCTTGATCCCTACGTATTTGCCGTCTCGGATATCTACCAGGACGTCTTCGGCGACGGCTCCTTCACCGGCAAGGGCCTCTATCATGTCGACGCCTTCGAAGCGGCGCTGAAGGGCCGCATCGACGAAAACACCATCCTCAGCCACGATCTGCTCGAAGGCGCCTTGGCACGCGCGGCACTGGTCACGGACGTCGAACTGGTCGAGGACTATCCGACCCGCTATTCGGTCGACGCGTCGCGCCACCATCGCTGGGCACGCGGCGACTGGCAGCTTCTGGGCTTCATTCTCGATCCGCGCTCCGGCGTACCGGCGCTGTCGCGCTGGAAGATGGTCGACAATCTGCGCCGCTCGCTGACGCCGATCTTCTGGGTGATGGCGGCGATCGCCGGCTGGACGTTGCTGCCTTTCACGCAGGCCGCGCAATGGCAGGCGCTGCTGATCCTCACGCTGTTCATGGCGCCGACATTCGATATCGTCCACGCCATCCTGCCGAAAAGCGGCGACCAGACGCCGCGCGGCCATTTCTCGGCGCTGGCGCGCGACGTTGTCTTCGGCACCGCCCTGGTGGCGCTGAAGATCGTGCTGATGGCGCATCTGGCCTGGATGATGGGCGACGCCATCATTCGCACACTCTACCGTCTGTTCGTCAGTCGGCAGAATCTGCTCGAATGGCGCACTGCCTCGCAGGCGCAAAAGAATGGCGACAACGATCTCGGCTCCTATTACGGCATGATGTACGGCGCGGTGATTGTCGGGGTCGTCGGCCTCGCCATCCCGGTTCTGGCCGATTCCACCGGAGCTTTCGTCGCCTTCTTCTTCGCGCTGTTCTGGATCGGCTCGCCGGCGTTCGCTTTCTGGATCAGCCGCTCGGCCGAAACCGAGGACCGTTTGCGCATATCGGCGGCTGACATTCATGCGCTGCGCACCGTTGCGCGGCGCACATGGCATTATTTCGAGACCTTCGTGACGGCCGAGCATCACAACCTGCCGCCCGACAATTTCCAGGAAAGTCCGGCGCCTGTCGTGGCGCCCCGCACCTCGCCGACCAATATCGGCGTCTATCTCCTGTCGGTGATTTCAGCGCGCGACTTCGGCTGGATCAGTCTGTCCGACGCGACCACCCGCATCGACGCGACGATGTCCACCATCGAGAGCATGCCGCGTGAGCGCGGCCATCTCTTCAACTGGTATGACACGACGACGCTGAAACCGCTCTATCCGCTCTATATTTCCGCCGTCGATAGCGGCAATCTTGCCGGCCATCTGGTGGCGGTGGCGGCCGCCTGCGCCGAATGGGCGGAAGCGCCTGCAGTCCACCTTCAGGGCGACTTCGAGGGTATCCTCGATACGGTGACGATCCTCGACGAAAGCCTGGCGGAGTTGCCTGACGACCGTCGCCAGTTGCGGCCGTTGCGCCAGCGGCTCGCCGATCGCCTCGACGGCATGCGGCGCGCGGTCGAATCGATCAAAGCACAGCCCGAGATGGCATCGATCCGCACCATCAACCTGGCCGTTCTGGCCGGCGAGATTCGCAAGCTCGCCATCGCCATCCATACCGAGGCCGCATCGACACAGAGCGATACCATCGCCGACTGGGCGGCGAGACTGGAAGCAACCTGCGAAGCGCATGTCCATGACGCGCATAGCGACGACAATGCCGTCGAAGCCTTGCGGGCCAAGCTTCTTTCGCTGCGCGAGCGCACGCGTCGCTTCGCCTTCGAGATGGATTTCTCCTTCCTCATGCGGAAGGAACGCAAGCTCCTGTCGATCGGCTACCGGGTCGAGGAGCATCAGCTCGACGAAAGCTGCTACGACCTCCTGGCTTCCGAGGCGCGGCTGACCAGCCTGTTCGCCATCGCCAAGGGCGATCTGCCGACGGAGCACTGGTTCCACCTCGGCCGGCCGATCGTCGAGATCGGGTTCAAGGGCGCACTGATGTCCTGGTCCGGCTCGATGTTCGAGTATCTGATGCCGCCGTTGGTGATGAAGGAGGCGCAAGGCAGCATCCTCAACCAGACCAGCAAGCTCATCATCAAACGTCAGATCCAGTACGGCCGCTCGAAGAACGTGCCCTGGGGGATCTCGGAAGCGGCCTACAACGCCCGCGACCGCGAACTGACCTACCAATACACCAATTTCGGCGTGCCCGGGCTGGGCCTGAAGCGAGGTCTTGGCCAGAACACGGTGATTGCGCCTTATGCGACCGTGCTGGCGGCGCAGTTCACCCCGCGTGAATCGGTGCAGAACCTTGCCAGGCTGAGGCGGCTTGGCGCCCTTGGCCGGCACGGCTTCTACGATGCGGTCGATTTCACGCCGCAGCGCGTGCCGGAGGGCACCGACCATGTCGTCGTGCTGAACTACATGGCCCACCATTCCGGGATGTCGATCGCCGCCGTTGCCGACGCCATCTTCGAAGGACGCCTGCGCGACCGCTTCCACAGCGATCCGGTGATCGAGTCGGCCGAGTTGCTGCTGCAGGAAAGAGCGCCGCGCGACATCCCGACCGCCACCGTCAGGACCGAGGCCGACGAACGGTCGAAGGACGAAACGGAAGTCGAGAGCCCCGATACGCGCATCGTGCTCAACCCGCTCAAGGCGCTGCGTTCGACCAGCGTCATGTCCAATGGCCGCTACTCGGTCATGGTCACCGCGACCGGCTCCGGCTATAGCCGCTGGGGCGAGCTTGCCGTCACGCGCTGGCAGCCGGATCCAACCGAGGATCGGCTTGGCTCCTATATCTTCCTGCGCGACGCCGGCACCGGCGACTGGTGGTCGGCCACCGCCGAGCCGAAGCGCGCCACCGACGAAGAAGTGCAGACGCTGTTCTCCGACGACAAGGCGAGCTTCATCAAGTCGGTGGGATCACTGCGTTCGGAGGTCGAATGCATCGTCATCTCGGAAGGAAACGGCGAAGGCCGGCGGGTGACGCTCTACAATGACGGCCCGGTCGATCGGCATATCGAAGTGACCTCCTTTGCCGAACTGGTGCTGGGCTCCGACGCATCCGACAACGCGCATCCGGCCTTCTCGAAAATGTTCGTGGAAACCGAAATCGCTGCGAATAACGGGGCGATCTTCGCCACAAGACGCAAGCGGGAAACGGACGAGCCTGATGTCACCATGGTGCACTTCGTCACCGACCCGTCTGGGTCGACGCGCGACGCCGAGGCCGAAACCGACCGGCGCGCCTTCATCGGCCGCGGCCGCACCATAACCGAGGCCGCCGCCTTCGATCCCGGCGCCAAGCTTGGCGGCCATTCCGGCTTCACGCTGGATCCGGTCGCAGCACTTCGCCGACAGGTGCGCGTGCCGGCCAACAAGAAGATATCGCTGACCTTCTGGACTGCCGTCGGCGCCAACCGTGCCGAACTCGAAGATGCCATTGCGCGGCTCGATCATCCGGAAGCTTTCGCCCGTCAGGCGATGCTCGCCTGGACCCGCTCGCAGGTGCAGACCCGTCATCTCGGCCTCAGCCTTGCCGATGCCGCCAATGTGCAGAATCTGGCGCGTTATCTGATCTATCCTGATCCGTTCCTGCGCCTTCCGGCCGAATCGATCGCCTCCGGGCTCGGTAAGCAGTCCAGTCTGTGGCCGACCAGCATATCCGGCGACTTTCCGATTTTCCTGGTCAGGATCGGCGATGTCGCCGATCTCGAAATCGTTGCCCAGGCGCTCCGCTTCCAGGAATATATGCGTGCCCGCGGCATGATGATCGACTTTGTCGTGGTCAACGAGCAGGCTTCATCCTACGTGCAGGATCTGCAACGGGCAGTCGAGACGCTGTGCGAAAACAGCCGTCTGCGCGGCAAGGAGCTCGGACCCCGCCAGCACATCTTCGCCGTGCGCCGCGATCTCATGGACGAAACGACCTACAAGACGCTGCTCGCCGTCGCCCGCGTCGCCCTGCACACGCGAAACGGCACCATCTTCGATCAGATCGAGCGCGCCGAGGCCGCTGCGCTGCAAGCACGGGACGCTTTGCAGCCGGCAGGTGCAGCAGCGCTTCGCGAACCGTCTCCGCCGGCGCCGCAGGCATGGGCTGCCCAGGCCTCGATCGAAGGCAGTGCCGACGGCAGCGGGCTCAACCAGTGGAACGGTTTTGGCGGCTTCGAGGGCGACGGACGCCACTATGTCGTGCGCCTTGCTGGCCGGCGTACGACGCCGCAACCCTGGATCAACGTCGTCTCCAACGCCTCGTTCGGTTTCCATGTTTCGGCTGAAGGCGCTGCCTTCACCTGGAGCCGAAACAGCCGCGACTATCAATTGACGCCGTGGGCGAACGACCCGGTCACCAACCGGCCCGGCGAGGGCATCTATATCTACGATCACGCCAACGGCCGGGCGTTCTCGCCGCTGGCCGCAGTGGTGCGCGATCCCGCCATGACCTACGAAACATGGCACGGACAGGGTTTTTCGACCTTCCGTTCGAAGCGCGGACCGCTGTCGATGGACCTGACCCATGTGGTGGATCCTGTCGATCCGGTGAAAATCTCCCGATTGCGCATCCAGAATTCGGGTTCGGTGCCGGCGCGCCTGCGCGTTTATGCCTATGCGGAATGGGTTCTTGGCAGCCATCGTTCGCGCACGGCGGCGACCATCGTTCCGTCCAGGGATGCTGCGACGGGCGCGTTGCTGGCGCAAAATCCGTACGGGCTCGACTTCAGCGACCGGGTCGCCTTCCTGGCCACCGACAGCGCGGCACATTCTGTGACGGCCGACCGCGGCGAGTTCATCGGCCGGCACGGCACCAGCGAACTTCCGCATGCCGTGCTCAGTGGCGCCAGCCTGTCGGGCCGCGTCGAGGCCGGCGACGACCCTTGTGCAGCAATTGCTCGCGACATCGACATCCCTGCCGGCGGGGACGTGACGCTGCTCTGGCTGCTCGGCGATGCAGCCTCTGCCGGGGAAGCCAGCGCACTGGTGCAGCATCATAGCAGCAAGGATTTCGATCAGAGGCTGGCTGACAACGAACGCACCTGGCGGGGGTTTCTCGACACCATCCAGGTCGAGACGCCGGACAAGGCCCTCAACGCCATGGTCAACCACTGGCTGCCCTATCAGAGCCTTGCCTGCCGCATCCGCGCCCGCTCCGCGTTTTACCAGGCGAGCGGCGCTTTTGGCTTCCGCGATCAGTTGCAGGACACGCTGGCTCTGCTTGTCCATGATCCGAAATTGGCGCGCGACCAGATCCTCAACGCGGCGCGGCGGCAATTCCCCGAAGGTGACGTGCAGCACTGGTGGCTTCCGCGCACCGAGGCAGGCGTCCGCACCATGATTTCCGACGACGTTGTCTGGCTCGCCCACGCCACGTCACACTACTTGCAGGTGACCGGCGATACCGCGATCCTCAGGGAACAACTGCCCTTCATCGACGGGCCGCCTCTGGAAGAAGGCGAGCACGACGCCTTCTTCACCCCGGAGATCTCGAAGAAGACCGCTTCACTCTATGATCATTGCGCACGCGCACTTGACCTTGCGATCAAGCGCAGCAGCCCCGCCGGACTGCCGCTGATCCTCGGTGGCGACTGGAACGACGGCATGAACCGTGTCGGCGAGCACGGTAAGGGCGAGAGCGTCTGGCTGGGCTGGTTCCTGCTGAAGACGCTGGGCGACTTTGCCCCTGTCGCCAAGGCGGAAGGCGATACCAAGCGCGCGCAAGCCTGGACAAAACACGCTGACGTGCTGAAGCGGGCGCTGGAAAGCACGGCCTGGGATGGTGAATGGTATCGTCGCGGCAGCTTCGACGACGGCACGCCACTGGGGTCGCGCGGTTCGCAGGAGTGCAAGATCGACTCGATTGCCCAGTCGTGGAGCGTGCTGTCGGGCGAGGGCGATCCGGCGCGGTCGACGACGGCGATGCAGCAGGCGATGAAAATGCTCGTCGACGACGAGCTCAAGATCGTCAAGCTTTTCACCCCGCCCTTCTCCAGGACGGAACAGAATCCAGGCTACATCAAGAGCTACCCGCCGGGTGTCCGTGAAAACGGCGGCCAGTACACCCACGCGGCGACATGGTTCGTCATTGCGCTCGCCGAAATGGGGCGCACCGACGACGCCTACCGCTGTCTCTCGATGCTCAACCCGGTCAACCACGCGCTCGACGAGGCCGCTGCCGAGCACTACCGCGTCGAGCCTTATGTCGTCGCCGCCGACGTCTACGCCGGGCAAGGCAAGGGCGGCCGCGGTGGCTGGACCTGGTACACCGGCTCGGCCGGCTGGCTTTATCGCGCGGCGGTTGAGGGCATCCTCGGCATTGAGCGCAGGGGCGAGCGCATTCGGTTCAGGCCGAAACTCCCCAGCCATTGGAATGGTTATACAGCAACGCTCAAGGTGCTGGGGGCCGAACTCAGGGTTCGCGTTGTCCGCGACGCCAAGGTCAAAGCCATCTCGTTAGAGGTAGATGGTAAAAAGACGAAGGCTTCGTCTTTCGAACCGAAAGCCGGCGACAAGGCCGAGGTGGTCGTCAGGATACCGGCGTAGCTCCAAGGATTTTTGGCGTTTTGCACGTCTTGGGGATGCGCGTTGTTTAAGGTTGCTCTAGAAATTCTATTGCGCATGAGCTTTCCCAAAAGCCGGTGCAGCCTTTAGGGATTCGTACATGACCAGTTGCTGATTAAAATTGCGGCAGTGCTTACAGCCTGCCACGATTTTGCCGCACGGCTGACATTTTACCTTTTTTCTCAAACCGTTAGGTGATCACGACAGATTTCGCAGCGTCGCCATCTTTTGTTCGCGAATTGGGAACTGAAGGGGTACACGAGCATTGTTTCGCGACACGTCAACGGGTACGTGTAGAAAATGATGCAGTGCACAATAACAATTTGCCGGAGTAGCTGAAGTGTCCCTTCTGCAGATCTACTGGAGAGCGCTTGGTTATCTCGCTGCCGACAGAAAACGCGTAGCGTTTATCTGCGGGGCGAATGTCGCGCTGGCCATTATCGCCATCCTCGAGCCGATCATGTTCGGACGGGTGATCGATGCTATTTCGGACGGCGGCTCGGTCTTTTCGACGCTCGCCGTATGGGCCGGTATAGGCGTCTTCAACGTCGTCGCCTTCGTTCTGGTGGCGCGCGGCGCTGACCGCTTTGCCCATGCACGACGCAGCGAGGTGCTTTGTCAGTCATTCGAGCGCGTGATCACCATGCCGCTTGCTTGGCATCATCAGCGCGGCACCTCCAATTCTCTGCATACGCTTCTGCGCGCGGTCGAGACCCTGTTCAGCCTCTGGCTCGAGTTCATGAGGCAGCATTTGTCCACTGTCGTGGCACTGGTCCTGCTGGTGCCGACGGCGCTCAGCATGGATATTCGCATGTCGATGGTCCTGCTGGCGCTGGGCGCGCTCTATGTCGGAATCGGGCGGCTGGTGATGCGTCGTACCAGGGAAGGCCAGGCGTCCGTGGAGCGGCATTTTCACCAGGTGTTCGCGCATGTGAGCGACTCGGTCAGCAACGTCGCCGTGCTGCAGAGCTACAATCGAATCGGCCACGAGACCGACGCCTTGAAGCGTTATGTCAAGAATCTGCTTGATGCCCAATATCCGGTGCTCGACTGGTGGGCATTGGCCAACGCCCTGCACCGCCTGTCGTCCACCATTTCGATGATGGTCGTGCTGTTGATCGGCTCCTATCTGGTCATGCATGGCCAATTGCGTATCGGTGACGTCATCGCCTTTACCGGCTTTGCAACGCTGCTGATCGCCCGGCTCGACCAGATGTCGGCCTTCGCCAACCAGATTTCGGAGGCCAGGGCCAAGCTCGAGGAATTTTACCGCCTCGAGGACTCCGCGGCCGACGCCGCCGAGCCGGACGGGTTGCGTGACCTCGGCAACGTCACTGGCCATGTGCGTTTTGAAAACGTCAGCTTCGAATTCGCCAATTCGGGGCAGGGCGTGAACGACGTGTCGTTCGAGGTCCATGCCGGCCAGACCGTCGCCGTCGTCGGTCCGACGGGCGCGGGCAAGACCACGCTCATCAATCTTTTGCAGCGCGTCTTTGCGCCGTCCAGCGGCCGGATTCTGATCGATGGCATCGACACCCGTACGGTGACCCGCAAGTCGCTGCGCCACTCGATCGCCACCGTGTTCCAGGATGCGGGCCTGCTCAACCGCTCGATCGAGGACAATATCCGCGTCGGGCGCGCCGAGGCGACCTATGATGAGGTCCACGCTGCCGCCAATGCCGCTGCCGCGCAGGATTTCATCCTATCGAAGAGCAACGGCTACGACACGGTCGTCGGCGAACGCGGGGGACAGCTTTCGGGCGGCGAGCGCCAGCGTATCGCGATCGCGCGCGCCGTGCTGAAGGATTCGCCCATCCTGGTGCTCGACGAAGCGACCAGCGCGCTCGATGTCGAGACGGAAGACCGCGTCAAGGAAGCGATCGACGAATTGCGGCGCGGCCGTACTACCTTCATCATCGCCCACCGCTTGACCACCGTTCGAGATGCCGATCTGGTTGTGTTCATGGACAAGGGCAAGGTGGTCGAAATGGGTGGCTTCGCCGAATTGTCGATGCGCAATGGCCGCTTCGCCAGCCTGCTGCGCGCTGGCGGCCTGCTCAACGACGAGGAAGTCCGCCGCCTCAGCCGCACCGTCACGGACGAGGCCGCCTGAGCGGCCAGGCTGCCTTCCCTTCTCACCTGTCCTATGGGAGAAGGGAAGGCAGCCTGCGACACCACCACTCGATTGCCCCAAAAGCGTCGCCGGTTTATGTAAAGCCGCATGAGTGACCTGACTTCACGCCTCAGCGGCTGGATGGATTTCGCCAACCCGACGCGGTTTGTCTGGTTGGCCGACAAGGTGGTGCCGTGGCTGGCGACGATCGCCGCACTCATCTTGGCCGCCGGGCTCTATATGAGCTTCGCTGCGCCGGAGGATTTCCAGCAAGGCATCACCGTCCGCATCATGTATATCCATGTGCCCTTCGCCTGGCTGGCCATGATGTGTTTCACGCTGATGGCGGTTTTCGCGTTGGGCACGCTGGTATGGCGCCATCCGCTGGCCGATGTCGCGCTGAAATCGGCGGCACCCATCGGCGCAGTCTTTACAGCACTCGCGCTGATCACCGGCTCGATCTGGGGCAAGCCGATGTGGGGCACCTGGTGGGTGTGGGACGCGCGGCTGACCTCGGTGTTCGTGCTGTTTCTGATGTATCTCGGCATCATCGCGCTGACGCGGGCACTCGACGATGCGGCGCGCGCCGCCTGGGCCGCCGCAATCATCACCCTGGTCGGCTTCATAAACATCCCGATCATCAAGTTCTCGGTCGACTGGTGGAACACGCTGCATCAGCCGGCTTCGGTGTTCCGCATGGGTGGCTCGACCATTGACCCCTCTATGCTGAGGCCGTTGCTGGTGATGGCTCTAGGCTTTACCGTGCTGTTCTTCGCGTTGCATCTGATGGCAATGCGCACGGAAATTCGCCGCCGCCGCGTCATCTCCATGCGCCGAGTCGCGGCGAGGCAGGCAGACAAGCCCGGCTAGGGGGCACCCTGACTACCGGTCAGGTCCTTCATTCGAATGCGCCCGACACGATGAGGCGCAAGTAAAAATGATGCAACGTTGCAACAGCGATTTCCGGAGGTCGACCCCGCCTGGTTTTCACGTTGACAGTTCAGCCATGCACTGGACGTTATGCGTGCACTGGACGTGATATTGCCTATCAATTGTTTGGTGGCGCCAGCTTCCCGAATCGCGTGAAAACACATGCCGATTACTACAACAACGACTTTTCGATGGACTTCGACACCGGCTTCGTGATCGGCGGCGTCGTCGGTAGGCGGATCAACGATGTGTTTCGGGTCGAAGGCGAACTGTCCTATGCCCGCTACAAGGCGAATTCGTATCAGGAGGGTGTGAGTGCCTGGTTTCCGGCTGACGGCGATTTGTCCGCTACCTATCTGCTCGCCAATGTCTGGGCCGACGTTGCTCATTTTGGAGATGCCAAGCTCTACGTCAGCGGCGGCATCGGCGCCGCCCATGTGACCGCCGACACAACTTGGGGTGGTCACTTGTACGGATACGGGCGTGGTGGGTGGGGTTTCGCCGGCCAGTTGGGAGCCGGCGTCACCTACGCGCTGGCGCAGAATATCGATCTCGATTTCGGCTACAGGTTCAAGGCCGTTTCAGGCGTCGACTTCGATTCCTCCCGCGAAGGCGATGCTGTATTCTCGAACGGCAAATTGAATTCCCACAATCTGCAGCTTGGCGTTACATTCAAATTCTGATTGCTTCGAATTCCTGTTGGTTCAGGCTGACTGCCGTCGCACGCAGCGATTGGGGGTGAAGGATGCCGCATCTGCCGCGCCGGCAACCCTTCGGCGTGCCGGCCATGGTCCAGGATTTACTGCCGAGCGCTGGCGAGCCGGCGCCGGAGATATTGCAGCGCGGCATCGACCTACAGCGCCGCAAGCGCTTTCGCGAAGCCGAGTTCTGCTATCAAACCGTGCTTCGACGTCAGCCCAAAAATGCCATGGCGCTCAATTTGATGGGCACGCTGGCGATCGAGGCCCAGCAAAATGAGACGGCCATCGACTTCATGAAAGCGCGCGGTGAAGCTCGAACCGGGCAACGCCATTTTCCGCAACAATCTCGGCAACGCCTACAACCTGATCGGCAACATCGAGCTGGCGCGCAAAAGCGATCGAGCTCGACGGCCGGCTTGTCGAGGCATTGTGCAATCTCGGCAAATCCTACCGGAGCCAACTCGAAGGCGACGTCGCCGAGGGTTTCTATCGCCGTGCGCTGGCGGTCGACAGCCATTCGCTGACCGCGCTTATCGGTATGGGCGACCTGCTCACCGACATGGGCCGACAAGCCGAGGCGGTCGAATGCTTCGGCCGCGCCATCGCCATCGACAAGGCGAATGTCGAGGCCCTGTCCGGGCTGGCGCTCGCGCGTCGGGCCATCAAGGGCGATCCAGCTCTGGCTTTGGTGCAGGCCCGCCTCGAACTGCCGACGACCACCGATCGCGAGCGGGTTATCCTGCATCACGCCGCCGGAAAAATCCTCAACGACCAGCACGAGTATCGCCTGGCCATCCGCCATTTCGCCCGGGCCAAGACAATCTCCGGCAATGATTTCGACATTGCCCTGCACACGCGGCTCTATGACAGTTTCATCGAAACTTTCGACGCCGGCTTTTTCGAAGCGCGGCCAAATTTCGGCAATCCATCCGAACGGCCGGTCTTCATCGTCGGTATGCCACGTTCAGGAACGACGCTGACCGAGCAGATTTGCGCCAGCCATCACGATATCTATGGCGCCGGCGAGTTGCCGACCATCCGTTCATTGGCCGGCGAACTTGGATTCGACCAGCCTGATCCGGCGATTTTCGCCAAGGCCATGGCGGCGCTCACACCGGCCAAGGCGAGGGAACTTGGCTCGAAATATCTCGACCATCTCAACAAGCGCAACGGCAAGGCGGCGCGCGTCATCGACAAGATGCCGCATAATTTCGAGTTGCTGGCCTTTATCGGCCTCATTTTGCCAAATGCCCGCATCGTCCACTGCCGGCGTGATCCGATGGACAATTGCACGTCCTGTTTCATGCATAATTTTTCCGATGCCCACGGCTACAATGCCGATCTGACCAAGCTTGGGCAGTATTACCGGCAATATGATCGCTTGATGCGCCACTGGGCCAAGGTCGTTCCGCTGGCCATCCACGACATGCCTTACGAAGAAACCGTGGCCGATTTCGAAACCCGCGCCCGTGGATTGATCGGATTTCTCGGCATGGAATGGGACGATGCTTGTCTGCATTTCCACGAAACCGAGCGCACGGTACGAACGCCAAGCCGCTGGCAGGTGCGCCAGCCGATCTATTCGTCCTCTGTAGAGCGCTGGAAACTGTACGGCGATGCCCTCGATCCATTGAGGGCTGCACTGGGTCCGCTTGTCCAACTTTGATCAAACGGTCGTTCGGTCGGAACGACGTCGAACTCATCCCATGCGGCCACGCGCCGCCACCGGCAGCGTCTCCAGCACCCGTTCTCCGGCGATCAGGTGGACCTCGTCGAACAGATTGGTGACGACGCAGCAATGGTCGGGCACGATTCGCACGCGATCGCCGATACGCAGCCTGGCGTCGCCGGGCGTGACGTTGCCGTGCTCTTCGCTGAGGCCGGTGACGGTAGCGCCCGGAAGACCCAGCAATTCGCCGAAATCAGGCAGCCCCAGCGTATCGCTGGACAAGGCCTTGCTGCCGGCATCGAGGATGGCCCGTGTCGGCGTCGGATGGCTGACCACCGTCGACAGCACCGTCAGCGCGCAGTCGTCGAGACTCCCGACGCCTTTGGCGACCTGGTAGCGGTCGAGATAGATGTAGGTGCCGGGGCGGTACTCGGTAACGACGGAAGCCTCGCTTGAGCGCCACATATCCGGCGTGCCGCCGCTGGAGATGCGTTCGCAGCCAAAGCCGGATGCGGCGAGCGCTTGGCGCGCGCCGGCGAGCCACGTCTCGGCCTCGGCAGCGCGGCCTGCCGCCGGATAGGTCATCAGCCCGCCGAAGGCGAGCCCCTTGGCCTTGTCGATCTCTCTGGCCAATGCGACCGCCTCGCTGGCCGACTGGACGCCGCAGCGGCCCATGCCGGTGTCGCATTCCACCAGCACCTGTAGCGGCTGGCCTGGATCGGTGAAGGTGGCAGCGAGACCCGCAACTGTTTCCAGGCTGTCTGATGTCACCGACAGCGTCACACGACCGTGCAGCGCCTTGAGGCGCTCCAGCTTGGCCTTGCCCAGAATGTTATAAGGGAGAAAAATATCGGTGAGGCCGGAATCGGCCATCACCTCGGCTTCACCGATCTTCTGGCAGGTGATGCCGACCGCACCCGCTGCGATCTGCTTCTTTGCCCAGTAAGGCAGTTTGTGGGTCTTGATGTGCGGCCTGAGCTTCAGACCATGGCGATCGGCATGGGCCTGCGCCCGCGCGATGTTGGCTTCGGCGCGGTCGACATCGATCAGGATCGCCGGCGTATCGAGATCTTCTATACTCAGCATGGAATGCCACCATCAGGAAACTGGTTGCCGTTATGACCTCGATCGAACCGGATGTCATGAGGCCAGCTCATGCAGTTTACGTCGACACCGGATCGGCGTTCGGCTATTCGGTTTGGAGATCGCCTAGGCCGACTGGAAGGAACCACGATCATGAAACGCTCCGCTATCAACGACATCATCCGCGACGCCGACACCTTCATTCGCTCGTTCGGCTACATAATGCCGCCCTTCGCCTATTGGTCACCCGAAGAGATGAAGGCGCGCCGGCAGGATTCGTCGGCCATCTTCTCCTCCCGGCTCGGCTGGGACATCACCGACTACGGCCAGGGCAAGTTTAGCGAACTCGGCCTCTTCCTTTTCACCGTTCGCAACGGTCGCTACGAGGACATGAAGAAGGGCATGGGCATGCTCTATGCCGAGAAGATCATGATCTCGCGCAAGGATCAGCTGTCGCCGATGCACCGCCACAACATCAAGGCCGAAGACATCATCAACCGTGGTGGCGGCAAGCTGGTGCTGGAACTGTTCATGCACGATCGCGATGGCGGCATCGATCCGAAGGCCGAGGTATCGGTGCCTGTAGACGGCACCATCCACAGGCTGCCGGCGGGTGGGCTGCTGAAGCTCGATCCAGGCGAGAGCGTGACGCTGCTGCCGGGCGTTTGGCACGCCTTCTGGGCCGAAGGCAAGGACGTGCTGATCGGGGAGGTTTCGACCGTCAATGACGATCTCACCGACAATGTCTTCCGCGAACCGATCGGCCGCTTCGCGGACATCGACGAGGATGTCGCGCCGCTGCACCTGCTCGTGTCCGACTACGAGAAGTGGGTGGGGTAGGGAGCCAGCCTTGCTGTCTTCTAATTTGCTCGACTGAGGAGCGCGCGGAGTCTGCGCACTTCTGCTATCAGGCGAGGAACATCCTGACGCGCGGCGGCCATGAAATCCTGGTCCGTCGCGCCGGTCATTTCGATATCCTCGCCGCGATCCGCCCCTTGGCCGGTCTGGATGAAATTTGACCCGCCGAGGAAGTCCCGGCCCTCGACCCATGATTTCCACGGGCCAGCTTGGGCCGCGGCAACTCGGGCTTCCATCTCTTGAAGTTCAAGTTCGGATAGAGATGTGTTCATGGCAGCCTCGTTGGTCCGGCGTTGCTACCGCGCGCGTGCTTGTCGGCCTTGCGGTTGCCGAGCAGCAGCTTCCGCTCGAGATGGGCTCGGAGCTCGCCGTAATACGCCGTCAGGAACGGGCGGGCATCATGGGCCGCCGGCGTCGCGCCGATCTTGCGTCCGATCGTTTCAGCCACCGCGGTCAGCTATGTCGAGTTGCGGCAGGTTAAGGAAGGCACCAGCGTCGATGAATTGGCGGAAATCTTCTCCTGACGAGAGAGGTCGCTCCCGCCTACCACATCATGAATGCGACATCCGCGTCGGAGACCTTACCTGCCGTCCCGTCGGCGATCGCCTGAAAGACCGCGCAGGCGGCCTCGTAGCATCAGCGGGCAGCATTCCCCGCGGCAGGGGTGACAGCAACAAGCGAATAGCGTATATTGACATAAAGATGTCTTTATGTCGCTTAAGCGCGACTGTCGCCTTGAGGACGGAATATGTCGCAAACCCCATCATCGCTGGACGACCTGTTCGGTCCCGCCGCGGCTACGCCCGATGGGTCGGAAGTCCTTGCGGCGATCACGGCGGTGGCGCGCGAACGTATCCTCATCCTCGACGGTGCCATGGGCACGCAGATCCAGGGCCTGGGTTTCGACGAGAACCATTTCCGTGGCGACAAATTCCGGGATTGCGCCTGCCATCAGCAGGGCAACAACGACCTGCTGATCCTGACGCAGCCCAAGGCGATCGAGGAGATTCACTATCAATACGCCATCGCCGGGGCAGACATTCTTGAAACCAACACCTTCTCCTCGACCGCCATCGCCCAGGCGGATTACGGCATGCAGGATGCGGTCTACGCGCTGAACCGCGACGGTGCGCGGCTGGTGCGTAGGGCAGCGGTGAGGGCTGAGCAGGAGGACGGCAGGCGTCGTTTCGTCGCCGGTGCGCTGGGGCCAACCAACCGCACCGCCTCGATGTCGCCGGATGTCAACAATCCCGGCTACCGGGCCGTGACATTCGACGAATTGCGCCTTGCCTATGGCGAGCAGCTGCGCGGTCTGATCGACGGCGGCGCCGACATCATCCTGATCGAGACCATCTTCGATACGCTGAACGCCAAGGCGGCGATCTTCGCAGCAGAAGAGATCTTCATCGAGAAGGATATGCATCTGCCGGTCATGATCTCCGGCACGATCACCGACCTGTCCGGCCGCACGCTGTCCGGCCAGACGCCGACGGCTTTCTGGCATTCAGTCCGTCACGCCAACCCGTTCACAATAGGCCTCAATTGCGCGCTGGGCGCCAAGGCCATGCGCGCGCATCTGGACGAAATTTCCGGTGTCGCCGACACCTTTGTTTGCGCCTATCCGAATGCCGGCCTGCCCAATGAATTCGGCCGTTATGACGAGAGCCCGGAATTCATGGCCGCGCAGATCGAGGAGTTCGCGCGCGACGGATTGGTCAATGTCGTCGGCGGCTGCTGCGGCTCGACTCCGGACCACATCCGCGCCATCGCACAGGCGGTAAAGGAATATCCGCCGCGCGCTGTTCCCGACATCGAGCCGAAGATGCGCCTTTCGGGGCTCGAGCCGTTCACGTTGACCAAGGAGATTCCATTCGTGAATGTCGGCGAGCGCACCAATGTCACGGGCTCGGCCAGGTTCAGGAAGCTGATCACGGCGGGCGATTATGCCGCCGCGCTCGAAGTCGCCCGCGACCAGGTCGCCAATGGCGCGCAGATCATCGACATCAACATGGACGAAGGGCTGATCGATTCGAAAAAGGCGATGGTCGAATATCTCAACCTGATCGCCGCCGAGCCGGATATCGCCCGCGTTCCCGTGATGATCGACAGCTCCAAATGGGAGATCATCGAAGCCGGCCTGAAATGCGTGCAAGGCAAGCCGCTGGTGAACTCCATTTCCATGAAGGAAGGCGAAGCGGCCTTTCTGCACCATGCGAAGCTCGTCCGCGCGTATGGCGCGGCGGTGGTCGTCATGGCCTTCGACGAGGACGGTCAGGCCGACACACAGGCGCGCAAGGTCGAAATCTGCACCCGCGCCTATAAGCTGCTGACCGAGCAGGCCGGATTCTCGCCCGAGGATATCGTTTTCGACCCGAACATCTTTGCCATCGCCACCGGCATCGACGAGCACAACAATTACGGCGTCGACTTCATCGAAGCAGCACGGCAGATCACCGCGACGCTCCCCCATGTCCACATATCGGGTGGCGTGTCGAACCTCTCCTTCTCGTTTCGCGGCAACGAGCCGGTGCGCGAGGCCATGCATGCCGTGTTCCTTTATCATGCCATCCAGGCCGGCATGGACATGGGCATCGTTAACGCCGGGCAGCTTGCCGTTTACGAGTCCATCGATCCGGAACTGCGCGAAGCCTGCGAGGACGTCGTCAACAACCGTCAGCCGAAGGGCGGCGGCACAGCGACCGAACGCATGCTGGAACTCGCCGAACGCTTCAAGGGCACAGCGGGCAAGGAGGCGCAGGAACGCGATCTCGCCTGGCGCGACTGGCCTGTCGACCAGCGCATTTCGCACGCACTGGTCAACGGCATCACCGAATTCATCGACGCGGACACGGACGAAGCGCGACTTGCCGCCGAGCGCCCGCTGCATGTCATCGAAGGTCCTTTGATGGCAGGAATGAATGTCGTCGGCGATCTGTTTGGTGCCGGCAAGATGTTCCTGCCGCAAGTGGTGAAGTCCGCCCGCGTCATGAAGCAGGCCGTTGCCGGCTTGCTTCCGCACATGGAGGCGGAGAAGCTGGCGAACGCCGCCAATGGCGTCGACACCGGCGAGCGCCAGACCGCCGGAAAGATCCTGATGGCGACGGTGAAGGGCGATGTCCACGATATCGGTAAGAACATCGTCGGTGTGGTTCTGGCCTGCAACAATTACGAGATCATCGACCTCGGCGTCATGGTGCCGGCGGCGAAGATCCTGCAGACGGCGCGCGAGCAGCAGGTCGACATCATCGGCCTATCCGGCCTGATCACGCCTTCGCTCGACGAGATGGCGCATATGGCCGCCGAGATGGAGCGCGAAGGTTTTGACATTCCGCTGTTGATCGGCGGCGCGACGACCAGCCGCGTGCATACGGCGGTAAAGATTCATCCGCGCTATATCAGGGGCCAGACGGTCTACGTCACCGATGCCAGCCGCGCGGTCGGCGTGGTGTCGGCACTGCTGTCGAACGAGACCAAGGGCGGCTATGTCGACAACGTTCGTGCCGAATACAAGAAGGTTGCCGATGCGCACGCGCGCAGCGAAGCCGACAAGCAGCGCTTGCCGCTCGTCAAGGCGCGTGCCAACGCCCACAGGATCGACTGGTCGGCCTACGCGCCGCCGGAGCCGTCCTTCCTCGGCGTGAAAGTCTTCGAAGGCTGGGATCTGGCCGAGCTCGCGCGCTATATCGACTGGACGCCGTTCTTCCAGACTTGGGAGCTGAAGGGCCGTTACCCGAAAATCCTCGATGACGAGGCTCAAGGGCCGGCGGCACGCCAGCTCTTCGAGGACGCCCAGGCGATGCTGGCGAAGATCATCGCGGAAAAATGGTTCGCGCCGAAGGGCGTCATCGGCTTCTGGCCGGCCAACGCTGTCGGCGACGACATCAGGCTGTTCACCGACGACGCGCGATCGCAGGAACTGGCGACCTTCTTCACGCTGCGCCAGCAGCTGACCAAGCGCGACGGCAAGGCGAATGTCGCACTCTCGGATTTCGTCGCGCCTTTTGACAGCGGCAAGGCCGACTATCTCGGCGGCTTCATCGTCACCGCCGGCATCGAGGAAGCGGCAATCGCCGAGCGCTTCGAGCGGGCGAACGACGACTACTCGTCGATCATGGTCAAGGCGCTGGCCGACCGTTTCGCCGAAGCCTTCGCCGAGCGCCTGCACGAACGCGTGCGCAAGGAATTCTGGGCCTATGCCCCGGATGAGGACCTGGCGCCGGACGAACTGATCGGCGAACCCTATCGCGGCATCCGCCCGGCGCCCGGCTATCCGGCGCAGCCCGATCACACCGAGAAAGCGACGCTGTTTCGCCTGCTCGACGGCGAGCGCAATGCCGGCGTCAGCCTGACCGAAAGTTTTGCGATGTGGCCGGGCTCCTCGGTGTCCGGCATCTACCTGTCGCATCCCGAAAGCTATTATTTCGGCGTGGCCAAGGTCGAACGCGACCAGGTCGAGGATTACGCGCGCCGCAAGCGCATGCCGCTCGCCGAGGTCGAGCGCTGGCTCGGCCCGATCCTGAACTATGTGCCGGCGCAGGGGCTGGACGCCGCCGCGTGAAATCGCGCCGCGAGGCTGATTGGGCGAGAAGCCGGCACCTCCATGACAGCAGCCTTGTCCTGATTGCGCGCTCGTTCTGCACGGACACGTGATGGGCACCTCCACCTTGGCGAGGCCTGGCCTGCAGCGGTGGTGCACCGGCCCTGCCTCGGATTGACGCGCGATCCTTTAGCTGCAAAGTATATTAACGTTCTGTTTACCAAATATTAGTCTCGGCAGGGACTGGGGGGGCAATTTGGAATCGTTTCTGGGTGCGAACCGCCTTAATTGGGATGATCGGGCCGAACTGCATTCGACCGACACAACGGGCAGCTACCACATAGAAAATGTGCTGGCAGGCGGATCCAATCTCTATGAGTTGGAAACGCGCGAGGTCGGTGACATTCTCGGCAAAGATATCGTCCATCTGCAATGTCATATCGGGCTCGACACAATCAGCTTGAAGAACCTGGGCGCGGGCAGCGTGACCGGCCTCGACTTTTCACCGACAGCGATCGCAGCGGCGCGGGATTTCGCTGCAAAGGCAGGGACTAATGTGCGCTTCGTGGAGGCGCCACTGTTCGAGGCAGTCGAGGCGCTCGGCCGAACCTTTGACATCGCTTACGTTACCTGGGGTTCGGTAAACTGGCTGGACGACGTGTTCCGCTGGGCGCGAGTGGTTGCCGATCTCCTGCGCCCCGGCGGCCGGCTCTATCTGGCCGAGGGCCACCCGTTGATGTTCCAGTGTGACCGCAAGGCTGCGGCGCTGGAGTTGAAACATGACTGGCGAACGCCAATAGCTCGACCACTCGCATGGAACGAGGAACTCACCTATACCGGCGACGACCGCATCTTGAAGCATCCCCGCTACTATGAGTGGATTCATCCGGTCAGTGACGTGGTGAACGCGCTGATTTCAGCTGGGCTGACGCTTGATTTTCTCAATGAGCATGACACGGTTTCGTGGCAGCACTTTTCATTTGCCGTGAGGGCCGGCAAGGATATGTACGGCTTGCCAGAGAATTCTCCCAAGATCCCAATGGCCTATTCCATTGGCGCGACGAAGCGTAGCGTCGGCAAGATACCATACCTTGTTACCCCCAAGACGATTGAGGGCCACTAATCCTACTCTTATTCCAGTTTTTGCATTGTCATCTCGTCGATCTGATGCCGGAAAGGTGAGCACGGTTATTCCCTCCACGAGGGCAACCCATGCACCTTCAGCGACTGCGAGCAATTCCAAGGTGTCAAGCGAGCCGCAGGTCTGTTCCAACCACTCCGGGGCACCAGGCGGTGGAAAGTGCAAAAATTTTAGGACCCGTGAAGGTCAAAATTAAATATTGATAGCTAATGTTCCTTGGTCGGGTTGCCCGAGAACCCGAATAGCAGCTGAGGAATCGCCTATTGGCTCTTTTCCGCGCTAAGTTCGGCGGTATTAAGAAGGCTGTTTTTTCGTCGGCAAATATCCCGGCGGCAATGGCGGTGATAGTTATTGCCGTTGGCGCAGCGTTCGCGGACCACCAGAACAAAGTCGTCTCGGATCAAGCCGCCCGTGCGGATGTCCTGGCCAAGGTCAATCTTATCCGCGCCAAGCTTGAAGGTAACATCAACGGAAACCTTCAACTGGTGCAGGGCCTGGTCGCGGCGGTCGTGACTGAGCCCTATATGGGACAGCAACGCTTCGCCTCGCTCGCGAGCAACCTGTTTGGCGGGGGCTCGCAATTGAAAAATATTGCCGGCGCGCCCGATCTGGTCATTTCCCTGATGTACCCGATGGAGGGCAACGAGAAGGCGATAGGCCTCGATTACCGCAAGGACGAGCGCCAGCGCGTGGCCGCGCTAAGGGCGCGAGACGAGCGCGAGCTAATTCTTGCCGGTCCCGTCGACTTGAGGCAGGGAGGGCAAGGCTTCGTCGGTCGTATTCCGGTTTTTGTACGGAGTGCGGGCAACACCGAAAGGTTCTGGGGCATCATTTCGGCCGTTGTCGACGTTCAGCGCCTTTATAAGGCGAGCGGCCTGCTTGACGATGATCTCGGGATTGACATAGCGCTGATCGGTAAGGACGCTCTCGGTCCAAGTGGAGATCAATTCTTCGGCAATGAGGGCGTCGCCAAAAGCAATCCGGTGACAGCCGACGTTCTGCTCCCGTCCGGTTCGTGGCGGATCGCAGCCATTCCCAAAAACGGCTGGCCTTCGACGCCCGACAACGCCTGGTTCTTGCGCGCAATCATGGCGGTGGCCGGGGCGTTGGTTGTGATCCCATTCCTGGTTACGGGTCGCCTGATTGGCGAGAGACAGCGCAACTATGCGGAACTGAGTCGATTATCGAGACGCCTGGAACTCGCCCTGGAAGCGTCAGCTATTGGCGTTTGGGAGCACGATCTCGCGACCAACGAACTTACGTGGGACGACCGCGTCAATGAAATATACGGCAAACCGACTGGGGAGCACCGCGGCTACCTGGACTGGGCGGGAGCAATCCACCCGGACGATTTGGCTGGCGCCCACGCCGATTTCGACAGCGCGATGGCCGTCGGCGGGCCATATTTGTCGGAGTACCGGATCATTCGGCCGGATGGCGAGATTCGCCATGTCCGATCCAAAGCGATAATTCACCGGGTCGCAAACGACACCCCAAAAATGATTGGAGCCGAATGGGATGTGACAGCCGATGTCCTGCTGAACAAGGACCTGGTTCGCGCAAAACAGCTTTCCGAGTCGAAAAACGCAGAACTCGAGTCGGCTAAGGCGCGCATAGAGCACACTGCGCTCCACGATTCGCTGACCGGTTTGCCCAACCGGCGTTACCTCGACCAAGTGCTGGAAGATTACGCAGCAAACGCCAGGCGCGCCGGCGGGTATGCGGCACTGCTTCACATAGATCTGGATCGGTTCAAGCACATCAACGATACGCTTGGCCACGCCGCAGGCGACGCAATGCTTGTTCACGCGTCAACTGTCCTCCGATCCAAGGTCGATGGTGAGGGATTCGTCGCTCGGATCGGAGGAGACGAATTCATCGTCCTGTGCGTGGTGCATGACGATGTCGAGCAACTGGCGCGGCTCGCTGACCGGGTCATCAGCCAGATGCGCGAACCCGTCTACTACCAAGGCCATCGATGCCGTTTTGGTGTGAGCGTGGGAATTGCAGTCGACAACGGAAAAGATGTCGAGGCCAAACACCTGCTGGTCAACGCTGACATCGCGCTTTACCGAGCAAAGAGGCGTGGGCGCAATCGATACGAATTCTTCACCGAGGCGATGCAAAGCGAAATCGTCGACACTAAACGGATTGCCGACGAAATTCTCGGCGGCCTTGAGCGCAACGAATTCATTCCCTTCTACCAGCCGCAATTTGACGCAAAAACGCTCGAAATTGTTGGGGTTGAGGCGCTGGCGCGATGGAGACATCCGGAGAAGGGTATTTTGGCGCCCGACGTATTCCTAAGGGTTGCGGAAGAACTGAATGTCGTCTCGATCATCGATCGAACCATATTAGAGCAATCGCTTTTGGATTTCGAAGGGTGGTCTGCTGCGAATCTTCACATTCCGCGGGTGTCAGTCAACGTTTCGGCGCGCCGCCTTCAAGATGAGGAACTCATAAAGAGTCTTAGGAAGCTGAATATCAAGAAAGGAACGATTTCATTCGAGCTCGTTGAGTCAATTTTCCTTGACGAAAATGATGATTTTGTTACCTGGAATCTTGAGCAGATAAAAGATCTCGGCATTGACGTAGAAATAGACGATTTTGGTACGGGCTATGCCTCAATAGTCAGCTTGCTCAAGCTGCAGCCTCGCCGGCTGAAGATAGATCGCCAGCTGGTCGTCCCAATTGTCAAATCGCCGCAACGAAGGCAGGTCGTCTCGTCGATCATTGAAATCGGCAAATCCCTGGGTATTGAGGTCGTAGCGGAGGGTGTCGAGACTATGGAGCACGCACAGACACTCAAGAGCTTGGGCTGCGACATACTGCAGGGTTATGCCTTCGGGCATGCGTTGGATTCCGACGGACTAAAGGCCTTTGTTCGATCTCGGCGTCTGCGCACGGCCAGCTAACTGTTGACGTCTGCCTCAAGGCCTCCGGCAGGGAAGCGGCTGGTTCTGCACGCACACGACGAGCTTGTACGGCAGCGGTGTATGACTGGCTTGGTGCGTGAATCTGTCTTTCGGCCGGTTCAGTCTCGGCGATGGATTCGCATCTCGATGATCTTGCTCTCGACCAGCGACTGCACTCCCGCGCTTCCAATGCCTGAGGCGTAATCGGCGAATGCCCAGATGCCCACGTTGAAGGTGTATTCGCCCGGGTCGATTCGTCCTCCCATGCCACTGGGGAATACGCTCGTGAAGCCAGTCCGACCCCTCGCATTCTCTGAGAGGCTGCTCCCGCGCCTGCGCCACAACGGAAAGGTGCCCGCCATCAAGACCTGGCCACCCCTCATAAAAGTCGTCTCCAGGCCACCCTCCGAGGTGGCGCTCGCACCAATGCCGCGTGCGCCAATGGCGAAGGAATGGCGCGATGAGCGCGGCGCGAACAACTCGACGGCGATCGGACGATCGGTCCGCACGATGCAGCCGACGCCGATGTGTGCGTGGACAAAACGGCTGGCGCCGCCCGCGACCCCGCCGCCGGCCCGCGCATCCACGCCGAGGCGTCCCCGTTGGTCGCCACTCTGGTTGAACGGAGGGGCCCCTCCGTTGTGATGCCATCTCCAGGCGAAGTCGTAGGGAGGAAGCCGCTGCTCGACGCTGCTGTCAGTCGGCGACGCAGGGATCGCGTGATCGCGCCCTCCGCCAGGCGGGCCCTCCAGGCGCAGGCTGTCCTTAGCCTTGAATGGCCGCATGCCGACCCCTTCGAGCGCCTCTGCAACTCCGGGGTCCGCTCGGATCAGCTTCGCAAGCCGCGCCGTGATCGCGTCATGCAGCTTGTCCTCCTCGGCCGCTCGCTCGCGCGCGGCGTCGGCCTCCGCACGCGTGCGCTCCGCCGCCGACGCGATCGACTGCTCGACTATTTCGCGCTGACCCGGCGCCAGGCTCGCACTGAAGTAGATTTCGATGCCGTCAGGCATGGCGATATCCCCCGTCCGAACGCTTGAGCTTAAGACCACGATTTTGGTGCCGGCGAAGAGGTCGTCAAGCAGAAAATTAGCGATCTCTAATGATTGTCTGTGAGCAGTGGGGGCGCCACCTTGCGCTTCCCCGCTGCAGGTCGGCCTAATCCGATCGCGCCCGCTCTCCGCCAGAGGCGCGGGCCTTTTTCATTCGTTCGGCCGATGCGCCTGCCTATGGCGAAGATAGCATCGAGAGTCCGTTTGCTGTTCTCGGCGGCGGCTTCAAGAATTATTGCTGCGCGCAGCGCTGCACCTGGAGATGGGTCGCCGATAGGTGCCGAGGTCGAAACGATCCATTCCCTTCTTACAAGTCTGCCGGCGACCCCGGGCCGATTGCGGAAAAGTTGCGCTGGCACGAGTGTGGGGAAACGCAACGTTGTGATTGGCAAGGTAGCGGTGGTATATTTGAAGATTCTAATTTGAGGTATGCTAAAATTTCGGCGAGGAGACGGGGCCTCTGGCATGATTGATTCAGAGGTGTTCGACTTTGTCGAACGCTGCAGGAAGCACACAGGTACCGGGGCGCTGCTGAGCGATCTGCTCGAAACCGTGAGGAATCTCGGCTTCGAGCACCTCATTCTTAGCGGCGTGCCGCTCGGTGGGCAGAAGCTTGCACCGATGGTTGAACTGAATGGCTGGCCGGCCGGCTGGTTCGAACGCTATGTCGAAGCCGAGCATGCCGCAGTTGATGGTGTTTGCATCTACTCGGCAAAGACCTTGAAGCCGTTCCTTTGGTCCGAAGTCCCGACAAAGTGGTCGGATACTGAAGGTTCACGACGTGTCGCCGGCGAGGCGACGGAGTTCGGCATCTGGAGCGGCTTCGCCGTGCCGATGCTCAGCATTCACCATTGGCAGTCCGTGCTGTCGTTTGCGTCGTCCGCAAAGTCCTGCATCCTGTCGCCGCGACATCAAGTGCAACTGGTCACCATGGCGGTCTATGCTGGCATGTCGATCCAGGCCTTGTCGAATGACGAGGACGGCGAAGACGAAGGTCCGCTGACCGATCGGGAAAAGGAAGTGCTCTTGTGGGCAGCTGCCGGCAAGACCTCATCCGAAACCTCACAAATTCTCGGATTGACCGAGCGCACGGTCAAATGGCACTCCACACGAGCCAGGGAAGCTTTTGGCGTCGTAACGACCACGCAAGCGGTGGTCGAGGCAGTGCGCCGACGTTTGATCCATCCCTAAACGCGTCAACTGTCCCATCGGACAGGTGACGTATATTAGCGCGACTGCGAATATCCCTTTGAAAACGATCGGGGGATCGCGCCATGATAACGGCCCACGTAGTCAATGCGTCTAACAGCATCTCTACGAGAACGAATTCGACGAATTTCTGCGCCGGCGGCACGACTTTTTCGTGCGCCAAAAACACTGGCGCCCTCCGAGCCCGGACGGTCGCGAGCTAGACCAGTTCGATACGGACGCAGCGACTTACCTGCTCGGTATTGAAGATGGCCGCGTCGTGACCTCGGCTCGATTGATCCCAACGAGCGAGCCGCACATGGTCTCGGAGGTCTTTTCTCACATGGGCGAAAAATCGGGCGTCCCGAGACGTCCCGATTGGGCCGAATGGACCCGCACTTTCGTCGTTCCCGACAAACGCTCGACGGGGTTGCGGGGCACGCTGACGCAGCTGTGCTGCGCGGTGATGGAATACGCCCTCGACGAGGGCCTGAGCGCCGTGGGCGGCGTCCAGGAAACCTACTTCATGCCGCACCATGGGGCGCTGAAATGGCGGGCCGAGCCGATGGGCATGGCGAGGGAAGAGAACGGCGAGTGGTACATCGTCGCGTATATCGAGGTGAATGAGGCGGCGCTGGCGAGTGTGCGGAAGATACTTGGGATCGAGCAGTCGCTGCTGGTTCGGCGCGGTATCCAAAAACCCTTCATCGAGATTACAGAAAAGAAACTGCAAGTATCAATGTGACGCAAATTCGAGTCAAATCTATATGTGTTGTTAAAAAAAATGTCGTTTTTCATAAAAGTAATCAGTTAGTTACGCAAATGGGGGAGCGGGCGGCATGAGGGGCGCCACAGTTCTTTACTCAGTAGTATTGAGTTTGTTGCAAGGCTGCGCAGCGACGCAGTTTCAGAGCGACCCGAAGGCCACGCCGGTTGTGCCTCTTCACGAAGTAATCGGCTCGATAAAGTGTGGGCTTGCGAAGGCAATATATCTGGACAAGAGTGGTCGAACGGGCCTCTTGTCCGGTGTTTCCAAGGTTACTCTGAAGGTTAACGTCGTTAAGGGAAAAACCATAGGCGGAGGTGCCAGCGTAGGCATCCCAGTAGCCACTGCTGGAAGCCTTACGCCCGGCTTTACGGTATTGAACGACAGAACCCTTACAAACAATAGCGAAATTCATTTCAACGTCGATATGAGCGCCGCGAACCTCGATGTCTGCAACGCTCCATACGCAGTTGGCCGTGATGCAGGATTCTCCGGTTGGATAGGGCAAGTAGTTGCGAGCCTGGATGCCGCTGTAGCAGGCGCACCGAAAGTCTCAATGCAGAGCTACGAATACGATAGCGATTTCGTGGTTGTTCAAAAGGCTGGACTCAACGTTGAGTTCGACATCGTTCCTGTAAAGGGTAACGCGTCTTATGATTCTTCGCGGTCCGACATCCAACACCTAAACGTCAAGATCGACGCGGTTCATATTATCGGGGGAAAGATCATTAGGACTGGAGGGACTCCTTTTGGCGGGATTCCGAGCAAGCCAGAAAAACGCTCGCAAAAACCCGAACAAACTCCCGAGGTTCCGAACCAAGGGTGCGTCGTCCACAGGGGTGGCAAAACGGGTTCCGGAGGCAAAATATTCCAAATTCCATCGGAATGCCTCTGAGCCTGCTTGTGGCCCGAAGCACTTTTTGGCCGCGGTATCGTATGAGATCACTAGGCTGTGATTGTGCGCTAAAACGTTGTGACCGGGTTAGCACCATAATGATCGTGCCTATCAAATGCTTGCGCGTCGGATCGCGCAAGGCTCGCATCTTCGATATTGGCAAAGAGACGGAGTTCCTGGCGCAATTGTTATAGGCGAGCTCGTGATAAAACGCGCCACGCCAAAAAGCAGCCGAACGAAGTGAGATTTCTCGTATACAATAACAGGCTTGTTGTTTCTGAAGGCGATGGGCCAACTTATTTAACTGCAAGGTTTCGCTCGTGCACTAACAGTCGTATTCGTAAAGCCGGAAGCTCGATAGACAGGGAAGTTCAAACTTGGCTCAGCGTTCATGCATCGCTGTCTGCACCGCGGCAAGCCTATGGCTGTGAATTTGCTTTTTCATGTCGGCGCAGTGGCGGATCGAGCAGTCGCCTCTGCTGCGTGAGATCGAGCGCCATAGTCAGGCAGAAGAATCATACATGGAGGACTGTTTGCTCCTCCTGGAATGGCCCGCAACGCCGGCCAACTGTTCGCTCGACAAGCTCCCAACCATAAGAAACAGCTTCTAAATCTGGTGCTATCGAACTGCGAATGCATCAAGGCGAGGTTTGCACAGCCTTCTAGACTAGGCAACCATTTGACTTAACGGCGGCTGCAGTAACGGAAGAGACCCGCAAACGTTAAGTTGTCCACAGGGCATCCGGTATGGCTGGGGAACCTGGATTCGAACCAGGACTAACGGAGTCAGAGTCCGTGGGTCTACCGTTAACCTATTCCCCAGCAGGCGCGGTTGAAGAAAACCGCGCGGGCAGGGCGGCGATGGCGCCGCGCGTGCCTTGTAGCCGCCGCCGGAAAATAGTCAAGCCTGCCCAGGCATTTCAATCGGCGCGATTGCTTCCGGTTTGACTTGCCCTCACTCTTGCCCATTCCGGGGCGAGCCGCTTGTCTCGTGGGCTCTTCCTTCTCCCACAAGAAGGGGAGAAGGAAGAAGGGCCGGTGCCCCTCAATTCTCACCCCGCCCAAGCTGCGAGTGCTCAAAATACAGCACGACGCCGAGCGCTATCACCAGCGGGATGATCAGGTAGAACAGCCGGAACACCAGCAGCGCTGCCAGCACGCCGACCGGGTCCATATGCGAAAGCCCGGCGAGGAAGACGACTTCGAACACGCCGAGCCCGCCCGGCGCATGCGAGATCTGGGCGACCGAGAACGACACCAGGAAGACGCCGAGCACGACGAAATAGCCGGGATTGCCAGCCGCAGGCAGGGCGAAGTAGATGATCGCCGCCGCCGCCAGAAGCTCGATCGGGCCGATCAGCAATTGCCGCGCGACGATCGGCAGGGCCGGATAATGAATCTGAAAGCTGCCGATCTTCAGCGGCCTGAGATGCAGCCAGCTGCCGAAGACATAGGCCGCCACCAGCAGCAGCATGGCGACGCCCGCGGCCATGGTCAGGCCATGATGCGGTGCGCCGGAGAACCGGTCGATGATTTCAGGCTCGAAGACCAGCACGAGGCCGGAGACGAGGATCGTCGACAGCACGAAGGTGATCCAGCAGATCGCCACCAGCACGCCGACGTCCTTTCCGGTGAGGCCCCTGGTTCCGTAGGCGCGGTAGCGGATCACCGCGCCTGAAAATACCGAGCCGCCGATGTTGTGCGACAGCGCATAGGTAGTGAATGAGCAGAAGGTGACGAAGAGCCAAGAGACCTTCTTGCCGATATGCAGGAGCGCGATGTGGTCGTAGCCGGCCAGCGATGCATAAGCGATAACCGAGCTCAGCGCGGCGAGCATCCAGCCGCGGGCAGGGATGGCGACGATGCCGTCCCAGACATCGTCTAGCGAGATGCCGCGCAGTTCGTGCAGTAGCAGCCACAGCGAGAATACGACCGCCGCAATGCCGACGACCGGCCAGAAATAGCGCCTCCAGTTCATGGCGTGACGATCATGCGTTGCAGCCCCGTTGCCCTCTTTCGGTTCGCGTCAGGGAAACTGGCCGCGATTCCGAATGTTCCATTCCGCCATTTCAGAAATGCCTTATCGAAGCCGGCTATTCAACCGGCAACGCGCGGCTCTTCCTGCTGCCGCTTCATGCCGCCGGCAAAATTCGGCCCCTGCGCTCTTGGTGATCCGGCCCGGCGCTGCTAGTCTGGCGGCAACTTAGAACACATGAAAGCGCCTGCTGCGTCCGATCTCCGGTTCGCGCGGCGCCGGAAGGAACTGAAGTGGAAGACCACGACACCGGCGCTGGCGCGCCGGGAGTGGGCGTGTCGAGGGCTTCGCCGCCGCCTTCAGGCCAGGCAAGCCCGTCCGCCGGCCGGCAGAATGGCCGCCCGGTGCAGGCTTGGTCCGGTCACGGACAGGCAGGCGACGCGTCCCAGCATCAGAATGGCCAGAATCAGAAGGCCAAGACCAGGAAGCGGCGCAAACGCCGGCGCGGCCGCAAGGTTTTCGTGCGCGATGACGCTCACTTCGCAGCCGCCGGACTGTCAGCGCCTGCCGCAACCGGCGCTCCCGCCAGCCGTCCGCCCGAGGTGACGGTCGCGCCTTTGCCCTCAGCCTTGCAGGCAAGGCCGGAGCAGGATGTTCGCCGCGCACCGCTGCAGGAACTGCCGGTGTTTGCCGCACTCGATCTCGGCACGAACAATTGCCGGCTGCTGGTGGCGGTGCCGACGCGCCACGGCCAGTTCCGTGTCATCGACGCTTTCTCGCGCATCGTCAGGCTGGGCGAGGGCCTCACAGCCAATGGCCGGCTCGGGCAGCCCGCAATGGACCGCGCGGTCGAGGCGCTGAAGATCTGCGGCGACAAATTGCGCAGCCGCAGGATCAGGAAGGCAAGACTGATCGCCACCGAAGCCTGCCGTACTGCCGCGAACGGCGCCGAGTTCCTCGACCGCGTCGAGCGCGAGGCGGGCCTGAAGCTCGAAATCATCGACCGCCAGACCGAGGCGCGGCTGGCGGTGTCGGGCTGCGGCTCGCTGGTCGACCGCGACACACAAGGCGTCGTCCTGTTCGACATCGGCGGCGGCTCCTCGGAAATCGCGCTGATCGACCTCACCGGCCACCGCTCGCCGAGGCTCGCCAACCATATCGTCTCCTGGACGTCGCTGCCGGTCGGCGTGGTTTCGCTGGCCGAGCGCTTCGGCGGCCGCACCGTCACCCGGGAGGTTTTCGCCGCCATGGTGGAAGATGTGGCTGTGCGCCTGCATGCCTTCGATGGGCGCGACCGGCTCAGCCATGTGCTCGCCAGCCCGAAATTTCATTTGCTCGGCACCTCGGGCACGGTGACGACGCTGGCCGGCGTCCACCTTGACCTGGAACGCTACGACCGCCGCCGGGTCGACGGGCTGTGGATGGACCGCGACAGCGTCGACCGGATGGTCGAGAAGCTGGTCGGCTGGGATTTCCAGCAGCGCGTCGCCAACCCTTGCATCGGCGCCGACCGCGCCGATCTGGTGCTGGCCGGCTGCGCCATCCTGGAAGCGATCCGCGCGGTGTGGCCGTCGGAGCGGCTGCGTGTCGCCGACCGCGGCCTGCGCGAGGGCATATTGAGCGAATTGATGGCCGACGACGGCGTCTGGCGCAGCAATGGGCGTGATAGGCGATGATCAAGAAGCCGGAAAAACCAGGCTCAGCCGGCATTCGCGTGCTGAAGACGCGGATCAAGAAGAAGAGCGGCCTGAAGGAATCGTCGCGCCGCTGGCTGCAGCGCCACATCAACGATCCCTATGTCCAACGCTCCAAGGCCGACGGCTACCGCTCGCGCGCGGCCTACAAGCTGATCGAGATCGACGACAAGCACCATCTGCTCAAGCCCGGCATGAAGGTCATCGACCTTGGTGCGGCACCCGGCGGCTGGTGCCAGGTCGCCGCCGCGCGGACGAAATCGACGGCCGAACACCCGCATGTCGTCGGCATCGACTATCTGGAGATGGACGCGGTGCCCGGCGCGCCGGTGCTGTTGATGGATTTCCTCGACCCGCAGGCGCCGGAAAAGCTCGCCGAAACGCTCGGTGGCCAACCGGACATCGTTTTGTCCGACATGGCGGCGCCGACGACCGGCCACCGCCGGACCGATCACATCCGCACGATGTATCTGTGCGATGTGGCGGCTGATTTCGCCCTTTCGGTGTTGAAGCCGGGCGGCCATTTCCTTGCCAAGACGTTTCAGGGCGGCGCCGAGAACGAATTGCTCGCCAGGCTCAAGCAGAATTTCCGCTCGGTCCATCACGTCAAGCCGCCGGCCTCGCGGGACGAGTCGGTCGAGCTTTATCTGCTGGCGAAGGATTTTAAGGGGTAGCGTCTTTCCCTTCTCTCCTTCTTGTGGGAGAAGGTGGCCTCGCGAAGCGAGGTCGGATGAGGGGTGTTCCAGCTTGGCAACACGCCTGCAGTTATCATTGCCTCGTTCTTGCAACACCCCTCGTCCGTCTCGGCGCTGCGCGCCGATCCACCTTCTCCCACACGGGGAGAAGGGAAGGAGCCTCAACTCGCCGGTGGACCCGCCTCCAGCGTCTTGGGCGCCGTCAGCCCGCCATATCCTGACACGGCGTTGCCGGCGTCCGGCGCCAGCCGCATGAATGACAGCGATGCGGCCGCCGACACCGCCGCGACGATGAAGAACGCGATGTGGAAGTCGCTCAGCGTCAGCGGCCCGCCATGGATTGTCGTCGACACTTCCAGGATGCCGCCGGCCAGCGCCACGCCGAGCGCGATCGACAGTTGCTGGAACACCGCGGCGATCGGCGTTGCCTTGCTGGTGTCGGCGGTCGAAATCTCGGCATAGGCAAGCGCGTTGATGCCGGTGAAAAACATCGAGCGGATGAAGCCGCCGACGAGCAGGGCGGCGAGGATCAGCACATAGGGCGTGTCGGGCGTGAACAAGCCGTTGATGGCGATCGACGCCGCCGCTATCAGCGAGCCGAAGATCAGCACCCGGCGGAAGCCGGCGACCCTGAAGATCAGCGCCGTGACGAATTTCATGCCGATCGCGCCAATCGCCGCCACGAAGGTGATCATTCCCGACTGGAACGGCGTCAGCCCGAAGCCGATCTGGAACATCAGCGGCAAAAGGAAAGGCACGGCGCCAATGCCGATGCGGAACAGCCCGCCGCCGAGAACCGAGGAGCGGAACACCTGGTTGCGGAACAGCTCGAGCGCCAATAGCGGATTCTTGGCGCGGCGCGCATGCAGGAGATAAAGCACGGCTGACGCCAGCCCGACAGCCACGGTGAGAAAGCCGGCGTTCGGCGGCAAAGCGGGCAGGCTGACCACCGACAGGCCGAACACGATGCCCGATGCCGCCAGCCCGCTCAGCACGAAGCCGATGAAGTCGAGCGGCGGCGTCTGCGCCGATTCGGTCTCCGGCAGGAAGCGTGTGGCGAGCCAGATGCCGATCAGCCCGATCGGCACATTGATCAGGAAGATCCAGTGCCAGCTGCAATAGGTTGTGATGAAACCGCCGACCGGCGGACCGACCAGCGGCCCGACCAGCGCCGGGATGCTCAGCCAGGACATGGCGGCGACAAGCTCGCTTTTCGGCGTGGCGCGCACCAGCACAAGCCGGCCCACTGGCGTCATCATGGCGCCGCCAATGCCTTGCAGGAAGCGCGACATCACGAAACCCGGCAGCGAATTGGACACGGCGCAAGCGACCGAACCGACGATGAACACGGCGATCGCCGCCCGAAACACGTTCTTGGCGCCGAAGCGGTCGGCCATCCAGCCGCTGATCGGAATGAAGACCGCCAGCGACACCAGATAGGCGGTCAGCGCCAGCTTGAGTGCAACCGGGCTGGTCTGGAGGTCGGTGGCGATCGCCGGCAGCGACGTTGCGATAACGGTCGAATCCATGTTTTCCATGAACAGAGCGACCGCCAGGATAAGCGGAATGGTGCGGTTCATGGAACGCGTCCGGATTTGAATGTTGCGTCGTCGATTGCTTTGCCGGTCCAGGGGAGGGGCAGGCCGACAGGCAGGGCGGGTTACCACGGGTTGGGTCGGATGTCGCCTTAATTTGCCGTCACATTTGTGCGACCCGGGCAGCCGTGCCAGTCCGAAGCCTTGCGAAGAATGGCGCTTAAAATAAAATACCCGCCTCGGCGGCGGGTCGGTTGGCGCAAATCAGCACCATGCACAAATCAATAGCATAACTGCCAACGGATCACGAGCGCGGAAGCGCCGGGAACCGGAACCGGTTTATCCGAGTTAAACCCCTTTGAAGTGAGATGCGTCATGAAGATGCTAGGTACCATGCTTGCCGCGTGGGTTGCAATCGTCGGAGGCAACAGCGTGGCTGCTGCCGATCCGTGGAAGGACGAGAGCGGCCATGGCAAATGGCAGGACCGCTACCGATACGAAGATAATTATGAGCGGAAGCGGGAACGCTACAGCTACAAAGAGGAATATCGGCGCGGCAACTGCACGATCGAGCGCAAGTGGGAAGGTGACGAGTACAAGGAAGAGATCAAGTGCAAGCGGGGCAAGCGGCGCGTTTACGATTACTATTAGGCCATCCATCGCCTGCCGGCGCTCAAATTTCAACCTGACCCACTACCCGAGCGCGTATCTTCCCGCTGCGCTCGCAGAGCAGCGGCGAATTCCGGTCACCAATCTGTCACCGCGAAGGCACCAAGCTGAGTTCGCAGCCCTGCCGTGCACAAGCAATCGGCTTTTCATCGGCGACAGGACGTGTTACGAGCCAGCGCCAATCCTGAAAGGGAAGAAGACGAGTCGGCGCTGTCCATCCGGTCCAGCGCTTTTCATGCATTCCGAGGGCTGGCCATGGCAAAGATTATCGAAACGTCCACGGGCGCATTGGCGCTGACCTTTGACGATGTGCTGCTGCAGCCGGGTCATTCCGAGGTCATGCCGGGCGAGACCGACATCCGCACCCGCATTGCCGGCGACATCGACCTCAACGTGCCGATCCTGTCCGCCGCCATGGATACCGTGACCGAGGCGCGTCTTGCCATCGCCATGGCCCAGGCTGGCGGCATCGGCGTCATCCACCGCAATTTCTCGCCGGCCGAACAGGCCGAGCAGGTGCGGCAGGTCAAGAAATTCGAATCCGGCATGGTGGTCAACCCCGTTACCATCGGCCCCGACGCGACGCTCGCCGACGCCTTGGGGCTGATGCGCACCTACAGCATCTCGGGCATTCCGGTGGTCGAGAATGGCGGCGCCGGCGGGCATAGGGTCGGACGGCTGGTCGGCATCCTGACCAACCGCGACGTGCGCTTCGCTTCCGACCCGGCCCAGAAAGTCTACGAGCTGATGACCCGTGAGAACCTGATCACGGTCAAGGAAAATGTCGATCAGGACGAGGCCAAGCGGCTCCTGCACCAGCACCGCATCGAAAAGCTGGTCGTGGTCGATAGCGACGGCAATTGCGTCGGGCTGATCACAGTCAAGGACATCGAGAAGTCGCAGCTCAACCCGCACGCCACCAAGGACGTGCAGGGACGCTTGCGCGCGGCGGCCGCCACCAGCGTCGGCGATGACGGGTTCGAGCGCGCCGAGCGCCTCATCGATGCCGGCGTCGACCTTCTGGTGATCGACACCGCGCATGGTCATTCGCAACGTGTTCTGGATGCTGTGACGCGGGCCAAGAAGCTGTCCAATTCGGTCCGCATCCTGGCCGGCAACGTCGCCACGTCAGAAGGCACGCTGGCGCTGATCGATGCCGGCGCCGATGCCGTCAAGGTCGGCATCGGGCCCGGCTCCATCTGCACCACCCGCATCGTTGCCGGCGTCGGCGTGCCGCAGCTTTCGGCAATCATGTCGGCGGTCGAGACAGCGCAGAAATCGGGCGTCTCGGTCATTGCCGATGGCGGCATCAAATATTCCGGCGATCTCGCCAAGGCGCTCGCCGCCGGCGCCAGTGCCGCAATGATCGGCTCGCTGCTGGCCGGCACCGACGAGAGCCCGGGCGAAGTCTATCTGCACCAAGGCCGCTCGTTCAAAGCCTATCGCGGCATGGGCTCGGTCGGCGCCATGGCCCGCGGCTCCGCCGACCGTTACTTCCAGGCCGAGGTGCGCGACACGCTGAAACTGGTGCCGGAAGGCATCGAAGGGCAGGTGCCCTACAAAGGACCTGTGTCCGGCGTGCTGCACCAGCTTGCCGGCGGCCTGAAGGCCGCTATGGGCTATGTCGGCGGTCGCGATCTTGCCGATTTCCGCGACCGCGCCACCTTTGTACGCATATCCAACGCCGGACTTCGTGAAAGCCACGCCCATGACGTCACGATCACCCGCGAAAGCCCGAATTACCCCGGCGGAGCCTAACCAACTCGCACGAAGCCTGACGGCAATGGCGCTGCGGCTGTCGCGCCACGCTGCCGCGCTCTGTTTTGCCTGCGCGGCGGTTTTCGTCGCCATGACCGCGATGGAATTCCTCTATTTCCGCCAGCTGAGTGGTGGCCTGCCGTCACTCGATTTGCGCTGGACCGGTTTCACCCCGGATGAGGGCATGGCCTGGCTGACGGCGCTCGGCCGGCGCGGCAGCGAGATCATTCTGGTCTGGCACTATCTGACCTTCGACCTCTTGTTCCCGGCGCTGCTGTCGCTGACGCTGGTCAGCCTGATCCTGGCCACGGGGCGGCGGCTGAAGAACTTCCGGGCTCTGCCCGCGCAGCTCCAGTCGCTGTTCGCGCTTGTTCTGGTGCTGCCCTACACGCTTGCCGATTATGCGCAGAACATCGCTGTGGCCCGCCTGCTCTCGGATTTCCTGTCGGCCAATCCGGATTCGCTGTCCTTCGCCTCGGCGCTGATCGTCACCAAATTCGCGCTTCTGGCGATACCGGTCATCGTCATCGCGGTTTTCCACCTGACCGGTCAGCCGCGCCAGCGTTGACTTCCCTTCTCCCACAACAAAGGGTGAAGGATGTGCTACAAATCGAACAGCGCGATCTTGCGCTTGTCGAACTTGATCGCAATCTCGCCGCGCACCAGTTTGAGCGCGGCCTCGCCGAACACGGCGCGTCGCCAGCCTTGCAAGGCCGGCACGTCGGCGGCCTCGCCCTCGGCGGCGATGCGGTCGATGTCGTCGCTGGAGGCCAGCACCTTCGAAGCGACGCCCTCCCTTTCGGCGACGATCCGCAACAGGACTTTCAACAATTCCGCGGCGGCATTGGAGCCTTCGGGCGGCTGAAAACTCTTCGGCAGCTTCGGCATCGCTTCCCTGGGCAAGGCAAGCGCGCTGTTGATCGCGCCAAGCAGCGCCGTTGCCGTCGCCGACCGTTCCCAACCCTTCGGCGTGGTGCGCAGCTTGCCGAGTGCTGCCGCATCGCGCGGCGCCTGCTGCGCCACCTCGTAGATGGCGTCGTCCTTGAGCACCCGGCCGCGCGGCACGTCGCGTTCGCGCGCCTCGCGCTCGCGCCATGCCGCCACCGCTTGCACGATCGCCAGCTCCTGCGGCTTGCGCAGCCGCATCTTCAGCCGCTTCCAGGCATCCTCCGGATGCGGATCGTAGGTCTCACGCGCAGTCAGAACCTCCATCTCTTCGTTCAGCCAATGAGCGCGGTTTTCCCGCACCAGTTCGGCGCTGAGTCGCTGGTAGACCTCGATTAAATGGGTGACATCGGCGAGCGCGTAGTCGAGCTGCTTTTCGGAAAGCGGCCGGTGGCGCCAGTCGGTGAAACGTGAGGACTTGTCGAGCCGAGCGCCGGTGATCTTCTGGACGAGCTGATCATAGGAGACGCTGTCGCCGAAGCCGCAAACCATCGCCGCCACCTGGGTGTCGAATACCGGATGCGGGACCAGGTCGCCGAGATGAACGATGATTTCGATGTCCTGGCGCGCCGCATGGAAGACTTTGACGACGGCCTCGTTGGCCATCAGCCTGAAGAACGGCTTCAGATCGATATCGGGTGACAGCGGATCGATCAGTGCCGTCACCCCAGGCGCCGCCATCTGGATCAGGCAGAGGATCGGCCAAAAGGTCGTCTCGCGAATGAATTCGGTGTCGACGGTGACGAAATCCGACTTTTCGAACGCGGCAACAGCGGTTTCGAGCTCTTCTTGGGTTGATATGACGTGCATCAAATCGCTTTTGGCAAAGGGGGTAAGGTCTCCTTCAATTTCAGCCGCGCGGGCTTTCGTCAAGCGGCAGCCCCGGGTTCAAGACATCGGGGACCGTCATCATTGCTTCGCAGGCCCGTCGGAATCATCGTTGCGCTTGGCCAGTCGGGCGAACACCGTCGATGTGCGCAAAAGGCCGATGAAACGGCTGCGATGGCCGGCCGGCACGCCCGATCGCACCTGCATCCGGTACAGGATGACGACGACAAAGATGGCGTAGACGGTGGCGGTGAACACGAACAGCGCGCTTGGCCCGAAATACTGCATAGCCGTCGAGGCGGCGAACGGCCCGCCAATGGCGCCGAAGGAATAGAACAGCATCAGCGCCGCGTTGATCAGCACAAACTCGCCCTTGTCGGCGCGGTCGTTGGAATGCGCCGCCGATAGCGAGTAGAGCGGCATGGCGAAGCAGCCGAAGATGAAGACGATCACGAAGTTGAGCGACGGGTCGCTGCCCGCCCAGAACACCAGCGCCAGCGACACGAGCATCGCGCAGCACGTCGTGATCAGCAGCACGGAACGCCGGTCCCAGCGGTCGGACAGATAGCCGAGCGGATACTGGATGATGGCGCCGCCGAAGATGCCGACACTGACGAAGGTGACGACGTCGGTGACCGACATGCCGATCTGTTCGGCATAGACCGGCGACAATGTGCGGAAGGCGCTGTTGGTGACACCGACGGCAATGCAGCCGAAGCAGCCGAGCGGCGAAATCCGCCAGACGCGGGCCAGGTCGAGCTTGACGTCTTCCGGCGGGGTCGGGTTGGAGCGGTCGCCGAGCGACACCGGCACCAGCGAGAGCGTGATCATGATCGACATGACGGCGAAGATGGCGAAACCGCCGGCGCCGACGATCGGGATCAGGAACTGTGCGCCTGTGACCGAACCGATGTCGACCATCCGGTAGATGGCCAGTACCCGCGCGCGGTCCTTGTTGGCGGCTCCGGAATTGAGCCAGGCTTCCATGATGGTGAACAGGCCGGCGAAGCAGAAGCCGCCGGCGAGGCGCAACACGCACCACATGACCGGGTCGACGACCAGCACCAAAAGCAATGTCCCGGCGGAAGCGATCGCCGCCAGCGCGGAAAAGGCGCGGACATGGCCGACGGCCTTCATGATGTGGGTGACGGCGAGGCAGCCGAGCAGGAACCCGGCGAAATAGAACGTGCCCATCAGGCCGATGGTCGAGGCCGAAAATCCCTCCTGCGCACCGCGCAGCGCGATCAGGGTGCTCTGCAGGCCGTTGCCGCCGAGCAGGATGCCGGCGGCAATAAGGAGCGGGATCAGCGGGCGCATGGAGGACATGAAGGAAGGCCTGTCGTTGATCCTTCTTGAACCATCGCCCGCGCCAATGCCAGCGGCAATTCCCGGCGATTAGCAGACCAGCGCCGACAATCAGTTTCTCGGTTTGATTTTTAGCTGTGGGGCGATCTTTCGCGCTCCCGATGGCGCGCTGGGGTGGGGGGCGTCCTACCGCAGAATTCTATTTGTCATCAGCCATTTCACGGAGCGGGGCCACGCGTAATTCGGACCCATGCGAAGATCGGTAAAGCCCTGCGAAACAGGTTTCCCGGTTTCAGCGTCGAGGATGCGAATGAACATGGTATGTTCTGTTCGGTTGACGCGTGTTACGACGCCTAGCAAGGCAAGAGATGCGCCGTGCTCTTTGGCGATTTTGCTTTCACAGCCACCGCAATTGCGCAATCCGTGCGGTGCAACCGCCTGCTCATCTGACACCGGCGCATCAACCACTGTAAAACGTCCGGACTGGGAGAGCATGTCCTTCGCCACTTGTGCCGACTCGGACAGATAGCGCCTATCGTGTTCATCCGGCGGAATTATTCCCGCCCCAGCGCTCTTGTCCTCCAATTCGAATGGAAACACCTCGATTGACATCGGCTTTGTCTGAGCGTGTGCAAATGCGCAGGTGCCGACAAGCAGCGTCACCAGGACAGTCAATGTGCGAATGCTCATGGTAGTCCTCCCGTCCGTGTAATGGCCATTGTACACGGCTTGACCACCCCGATCACGATCAAGCGGAGCAAATTCTACGCTTTGACTGTGGTGTGGAGTTTTCACACAGCCAGGGTTTACAAGCCGAAGTTCAAACCGAGAGATGCTGCCCGTGCGCCGCCTGCCTTGACAAAGGCGGCCTCTCATGTGCTTTTCGCCCAAATTTTCGGGCCGGGCCATCATGCCTTGGCCGCAATCAACATCCGGACTTATCAATGACAATGCATCGTTACCGCAGCCATACCTGTGCCCAGTTGAGGAAGAGCGACGTCGGCTCTTCCGTTCGCCTGTCGGGCTGGGTGCATCGCGTGCGCGATCATGGCGGCCTGCTCTTCATCGATTTGCGCGACCACTATGGCCTGACCCAGATCGTCGCCGATCCGGATTCGCCGGCCTTCAAGATCGCGGAGACGGTGCGCGGCGAGTGGGTCATCCGTGTCGACGGCGAGGTCAAGGCGCGCCTGGCGGAGACCGCGAACGCCAACCTGCCGACCGGCGAGATCGAGGTTTTCGCGCGCGAGATCGAAGTGCTGTCGGCGGCCAAGGAACTGCCGCTGCCGGTGTTCGGCGAGCCGGATTATCCCGAGGACATACGTCTCAAATATCGCTTCCTCGATCTGCGCCGGGACACGCTGCACAAGAACATCGTGGCGCGTACGAAAATCATCGCCGAGATGCGCAAGCGCATGGGCGAGGTCGGCTTCACCGAATTCTCGACGCCGATCCTGACCGCTTCGTCGCCTGAAGGGGCGCGTGACTTCCTGGTGCCGTCGCGCATCCATCCCGGCACCTTCTACGCGCTGCCGCAGGCGCCGCAGATATACAAGCAACTGATCATGGTTTCGGGCTTCGACCGTTACTTTCAGATCGCGCCGTGCTTCCGCGACGAGGATCCGCGCGCCGACCGCCTGCCGGGCGAATTCTACCAGCTCGACGTGGAAATGAGCTTCGTCGAGCAACACGACGTGCTGGCGACCATGGAGCCGGTGATGCGCGGTGTGTTCGAGACCTTTGCCGCCGGCAAGCCGGTGACGCAGGAGTTTCCGCGCATCGCCCATGACGTCGCCATGCGCAAATACGGCACCGACAAGCCGGACCTGCGCAACCCGATCGAGATGCAGGCGGTCTCTGATCATTTCCGCGATTCCGGCTTCAAGGTGTTCGCCAATATCCTCGCTAACGACCCGAAGGCCGAGGTCTGGGCCATTCCGGCCAAGACCGGCGGTTCGCGCGCCTTCTGCGACCGCATGAATTCCTGGGCGCAAGGCGAGGGCCAGCCGGGCCTCGGCTATATTTTCTGGCGAAAGGAGGGAGAGAAGCTCGAAGGCGCCGGGCCGCTCGCCAAGAACATCGGCGAGGAGCGCACCGAGGCGATCCGCCAGCAACTCGGTCTTGCCGATGGCGACGCCGCCTTCTTCGTCGCCGGCGACCCAAAGAAATTCGTCTCGTTCGCGGGCGCGGCGCGCACTCGCGCCGGCGAGGAGCTGAACCTTGTCGACCGCGACCGCTTCGAACTGTGCTGGATCGTCGACTTTCCCTTCTTCGAATGGAACGAGGACGAGAAAAAGATCGATTTCGCCCACAATCCGTTTTCCATGCCGCAAGGCGGCATCGACGCGCTCAACGGCGAGGATCTGCTTGGGATCAAGGCGTTCCAGTATGACATGGTCTGCAATGGTTTCGAGATCGCGTCTGGCGGAATCCGCAACCATCTGCCGGAAACCATGGTCAAGGCGTTCGAGACCGTCGGGCTGGACCGCGAGACGGTCGAGGAGCGCTTCGGCGGCCTCTACCGCGCCTTCCAGTACGGCGCACCGCCGCATGGCGGCATGGCGGCCGGCATCGACCGCGTCGTCATGCTGCTGGTCGGCGCCAAAAACCTGCGCGAAGTGACGATGTTCCCGATGAACCAGCAGGCCTATGACCTGTTGATGAGCGCGCCGTCGGAAGCCAGCCCGCAGCAGCTCCGCGAACTATCGTTGCGCGTCGCCGTGACCAAGAAAGAGGCTTAAAACCTTCAGCAACCGATTCTAAACGCTGTCGGTTTGCGCTGCCCCTCATTGCCCTGCCGGGCATTTCTCCCCGTATAGTGACGGGGAGAAAGACGCCGTCACGAATGGTTTCGCCAGCTGCCTGCGTTGCAAAATGGGCGCCAAGGTCGCGGCCATTTCCCTTCTCCCCGTCACTATACGGGGAGAACGTGCCGGCAGGCGGATGAGGGGCGACGCTGACACTTCCAATGTAAGCGCATTTTGCAGAACCGGCCAGAGACGTGCCGGTCAGTCTTCGTTCGCCTTGACCGTCACGCCAAGCGTCTTCGGCAGGTCGAGCGGGTTGGACATCGCGCCCGCCATGATCAGCGCGAACGGCACTGCCGCCGGCGGCTCGGCCAAGATCTCGAGGCTCTGCGGATCGTCGAGAAATTTGCCGACTGCCGCCGACACCTGCGCCGTCAATTCGGGATTGTTGAGCTGCGCCATGCCGAAAGGCACGATCGCCTTGGCCTGGTTGGCGATGTCCTTGCCGGACATGCCTTGCTGCTTGCCGACGTAGTCCAGGACCTTGTTGGTCAGCGAATCGTCGTCGAAGCGAATCGAAGCGCTGTTGAATGAAAGCTGCTGCAGGACGCCGAGCATGGCCATGCCTTGCGCCGAGTTGTCGGCGCCTTCGGGCTGAGCCGCCATCTTCTTCTGCATCTCCTGCAGCGACTTGATGACGTCCAACGTGTAGCCGCCGAGACCGAAGGTCATGCCGAGCGTTCCGGCATTGTCGACGGAGATGTCGTATTTCGACAGCTCCATCTTGCCGTCCGCAGGCTGCCAGGCGCCCTTCATTTCAAGGTTCCCGGTGATGTTCTGGTAACCGAGCGCGTTGATCACGTCCTTGGACTTCGGGTCCTCGACCAGCGTCAGGTCGGCATTGAACTTTTCCGTGGTTCCGGAAAATTCCATCGCCTTGCCGTCGGCCGGTGGGGTGATTTCGATGGCGAGTCCGTCCATCGAGAATGCGGTCTTGTCGGCAACCTTGACGGTCATGTTGTCGAGTTCGGCCGATTTATACATCATCATTGAGCCCAGCGGGCCTGTGGCGCCGTCCGCCGGAACCGTCATGTCGTGGATGATGAAGGGGCTGAGGTCGACCGTGACGCCGTCCTCGCTGTGCCGGAACGCCGCAGTCGAGACGGTTTCAATTTCATAGCCGCCATTGGCTTCGGTCACGCCTTCGAGTGTGACGTCGCCGATCTTGAACGCTTCCTTTTCGGCCGCCGGTTTGAAGGCCACGCCTTGCAGCACCATGCTGGAGGCATCGCCCGCCACCCCGGTCCAGGAGATGTCGACGCCCTGGGCGGCGAGAGCCGCCTTCAGCCGGTCGGCGACCGCCGCATCCTGCGCCAAGGCCGCGTTCAGCGGCAGCGTCAGCAAAAACGTCGAAAAAGCAAGTTTGTTGAGTGTCGAGCGTCTGATCGTCATGGCAAGTCCCCTGAGAGTGTCCTGAAGATTGTTTTTTCAACTCGTTGCGCCGTCACCCTTCCGTGATGAACTGGACGGGAAAAAGGCGTTCTCCCGCACAATGGTCGAAAACCATGGCGAAAGGCAAATCCGATCCATTGCCATAGAGCCGGGATGTAACCGATTGATGTTGGTCGGCGCAGCAGTGCATCCAGTTCGTGTTGCGGAAGGAGGCGCAGTCAAGCGCCTCTTGCCGCGAATCACCCGCTCGGCTAGTCCCAGCCCATGGGAAAAAGGCTTTTGCCGCCTGGCGATGGCGGTGGCGACAACATCGAGCCGGTCGATCTGAAGAAAGCGCTGGAAGAGCGCTATCTCGCCTATGCGCTGTCGACCATCATGCACCGGGCGCTGCCGGACGTGCGCGACGGGCTGAAACCGGTCCATCGCCGCATTATGCATGCCATGCGGCTGCTCAGGCTCAACCCCGACCAGGGGTTCGCCAAATGCGCCCGCATCGTCGGCGAGGTGATGGGCAAGTTTCATCCGCATGGCGACCAGTCGATCTACGACGCGCTGGTGCGGCTGGCGCAGGATTTTTCGATGCGCTATCCCCTGGTCGACGGGCAGGGCAATTTCGGCAATATCGACGGCGATAACGCCGCCGCCATGCGCTACACCGAAGCGCGCATGACCGATGTGGCGACCGAGCTGCTGTCCGGCATCACCGAGGATGCGGTCGACTACCGGCCGACCTACAATGAGGAGGACGAGGAGCCGGTCGTGCTGCCCGGCGCCTTCCCGAACCTGCTCGCCAACGGCTCGTCCGGCATTGCCGTGGGCATGGCGACCTCGATCCCGCCGCACAATGCCGCCGAGCTCTGCGACGCCGCGCTGCATCTGATCGAGCACCCCGATGCGCCGGTGACGGCGTTGATGGACTTCTTCCAAGGTCCGGATTTTCCGACCGGCGGCATCATCGTCGATAGCCGCGCCTCGATCCTCGAAGCCTATGAAACCGGTCGCGGTGGTTTCCGCGTCAGGGCGAAATGGAGCCAAGAGGACCAGGGCAGGGGCACCTGGAGCATCGTCGTCACCGAAATCCCCTACGGCGTCCAGAAGGCGCGGCTGATCGAAAAGATCGCCGAGCTTCTGATGGCGCGCAAATTGCCGCTGCTCGAAGACATCCGCGACGAGAGCGCCGAAGACGTCCGCGTCGTGCTGGTGCCGAAGAGCCGTTCGGTCGATCCCGGCATCCTGATGGAATCGCTGTTCAAGCTGACCGAGCTCGAAAGCCGCTTTCCGCTCAACATGAACGTCCTGTCGCGCGGCAAGATACCCAACGTGCTGTCGCTGAAAGGCGTGCTCAAGGAATGGCTTGAGCACCGCCGCGAGGTGCTGATCCGCCGCTCCAGGCATCGCTTGGGCGAGATCGAAAGGCGGCTGGAGATCCTCGCCGGTTATCTGATCGCCTATCTCAACATCGACGAGGTGATCAGGATCATCCGCGAGGAGGACGAGCCCAAGCAAGTGATGATGGCGCGCTGGTCGCTCACCGACAACCAGGCCGAAGCCATCCTCAACATGCGGCTCAGGGCCCTGCGCAAGCTCGAGGAATTCGAGATCCGCAAGGAATTCGACGGCCTCACTATCGAGAAAAAGCAGATCGAGGCGCTGCTTGCGTCCGACGCCAGGCAGTGGTCGACGATCAAATGGGAAGTCTCCAGCATCCGCGAGAAATTCGGACCGGAGACCGAGCTCGGCAAGCGCCGGACCCAGTTCGCCGACGCGCCCGAACATGACCTGACCGACATCGCCCATGCGATGATCGAGCGCGAGCCGGTCACCGTGGTCGTTTCGGAAAAGGGCTGGCTCAGGGCGATGAAAGGTCACCTGACCGATCATTCGTTGCTGACGTTCAAGGAGGGCGACAGCCTCAAGCTCGCCTTCCACGCTCAGACCACCGACAAGGTGCTGGTCTTCACCACCGGCGGCAAGTTCTACACGATCGGCGCCGACCGGCTGCCGGGCGGGCGCGGCCATGGCGAACCGATCCGCATCATTGTCGACATGGACAACGACCAGGACATCGTCACCGCCTTTGTCCATGATCCCAAACGCAAGCTGCTGCTGGTGTCTCACGACGGCAATGGCTTCATCGTGCCGGAAGAGGAAGTCGTCGCCAACACCCGCAAGGGCAAGCAGGTGATGAACGTCAAGGCGCCCGACGAGGCCCAGCGCTGTGTGCCGGTCGCCGGCGACCATCTCGCCATCGTCGGCGAGAACCGCAAGATGCTGGTCTTCCCGCTCGCCGAGATCCCTGAGATGGGTCGCGGCAAGGGCGTTCGCCTGCAGAAATACAAGGATGGCGCCGTCCTCGACCTCAAGACCTTCACGCTCGCAGGCGGTCTCTCCTGGCAGGATTCGGCCGACCGCACCTTCGTCAAATCACGCGAAGAGCTGATTGAGTGGATCGGTGCTCGAGCCTCGGCCGGACGCATGGTGCCGAAGGGATTCCCGAGGGCGGGGAAGTTTGGGTAGGTAATCTCCCCCCTTGAGGGGAGATGGCCGGCAGGCCAGAGGGGTCCCCGCGCATGAAGCGCCAGCCTTCCCTGTTCGCACTAAGAGGTCGCGTCTGAACGTCCCGACCGCTCTGTCGCCCTTCGGCGACGTCTCCCCCTCAAGCTGGGAGATTAGCGCCTCCATGCAAACATTTGGAATGTCGTCACGATTGCTGCACTATCATGGTACATAAGCATCGCTACATAAGGCGGGGACACACGCCTTTGGGAGAAATGGGCATTTGAAAGAAGCCAGGATTAAGAAACCGGAAGGGCAGCAGCGCTTGTTCGGCCTGTCGACGCCGGTCAGATCCGCCGTCATTCCGCCGCTGTCGGCGGCGCGCTGGCTCCTGGTGCTGATCGTTGCCGCCGGGGTCTATTTCTTTCATGGTTTCCTGGTCCCGGTGCTGGCTGCTCTCGTCATCGCCTTTGCCAGCTGGCCGCTCTATCGGCGGCTGCTTGCTGCTGTCGGCGGCAACCGCACGATCGCCGCGACATTGGCGATCCTGTTCATCCTCACTTTCCTGGTGGTGCCGATCGCGCTCGCCGGCGCCTACGCCAGCAACGAAGTCCGCGAATGGGTCGGCTGGGCGATCGAGACCAACCGCGAAGGCGCGGTGACGCCGCACTGGATCGCCACGCTGCCTGTGGTGGGCGACTGGCTGAACGAGCAGTGGACGCGCAATCTCGGCCATCCCGGCGGCATCGGCGAACTGATCCAGCTGATCAGCGGCGCCAACATCGGCAGCATCTACCGCGGCGTGCTGGCCGCCGGCGGCAGCGCCTTCGGCCTTCTGCTGGCGCTGCTGTTCATGATGATCGCGCTGTTCTTTGCCTATCGCGACGGCGAGCATTTTGCCGGGCAGGTCGACCGTCTCGGCGAACGCATCCTGCCGACCAGGTGGGAGCGGATTTCACGCGTCGTGCCGGCGACGATTTCCTCGACGGTAACCGGCATGACCATTATCGCCATCGGCGAGGGGGTGGTGCTGGGCGTGGCCTACTGGCTGGCCGGCGTGCCGTCGCCGGTGACGCTCGGCGCCCTGACCGGCATCATGGCGCTGATCCCCGGCGGCGCACCGCTGTCCTTCACGCTTGTTTCGATCTATCTCGCCGCCAGCGGCTCGCCGATGGCCGGGTTGGCGCTGTTCATCTGGGGGAGCGTCGAACTGTTCATCGTCGACAAGACATTGCGCCCGAAACTGGTCGGCGGCCCGATAAAGCTGCCGTTCCTGCCGACCTTTTTCGGCCTGATCGGCGGCGTTAAGACGATGGGCTTTCTCGGCCTGTTCATCGGCCCGGTGCTGATGGCATTGCTGGTCGCGATCTGGCGCGAATGGCTGCGCGAGGTGGAATTGGCCGACGAACTCGCCCCCGTAGCACCGGCGGAGCTGGAAGGGTCGCCGCCGCAAATCGAAATCGTTGCCGAGAAGAAGTCTCAGGCCGGGTGACTGACCGCAAGGCTTGCGCGGCGCTTGCGCCCCTCATGCAGCTGCCACAGCGAATGGGCGACCAGCGTGACGATCAGGATCGCGCCGCCGATCAGGCTGTTGCGCGACGGCGTCTCGGCAAAGATCATCCACATCCAGACCGGCGCCAGCACGGTTTCGAGTAGATAGAACATCGCCACTTCCGGTCCCGAAATATATTTCGGCCCGTTGGCGAGGCAGAAGAACGAGATCGGCATGACTACGGCGCCATTGAAGATGATCCACCACGGCGCGTTCACCTGAAGGCCTTCGCCTGAGACCATGAACACTGCGACGGCCAGGGGCAGGATCACGCCGACCAGCGATGTGAACCCCATGTCCTTGCCGCTGGCGCGCGAGATGGTGATGGCCAGCGCGATGAAGAAAGCCGAGCACAGCGCCATGAGGTCGCCGAACAGGTGCCCGGTGCCGATCGAATCGCCGACGATGATCGCGACGCCGACAATCATGACCAGCATCGCGGCCACCGTGACCAGTCGTGGCCGCTCCTTCAGGAACAGCCAGGAAAGCAGTGCCGCAAACACGGTGTTGAAGGCCAGGATGAAGACCAGATTGGCGGTCGTGGTATAATAGATGCTGGTGACGAAGGTGACGGAGGTCAGCCCATAGCATATCGCGACAACGAGCCCCGACCAGCCGGGGATGAGCTGCGGCGCGTTCCTGCTCAGCGAGCGCCAGACGGCCCAGATGATCAGCGCCGCGACCAAGGTGGTGCCGGTGCGCAGCAGGAGGATCGTCCACGCGCCGCCGTCGGCGAGCCGGATCAGTGGAATGTCGATGGTCAGCGTCAGCCCGCCGATGGCGGTGATGAGAAGGCCCTTCTGGTGATCGTTGTGGGACGACATGGCAATTCTCGCAATGATGTGGAGGCAGGCGCAAAATTGGCCCAGCGTCTGTCGTTCCAGCCAAGCGGCCGAAAACCAGCGGCATCCTCCTTGAAACAGTTTTAAGGATGGTTGGCGAAAGGGCGGATCAGCGCGAAACCGCTTCGTGGTCGTAGCGTTCCCAGCCTTTCGGGCCGAGATGCTCCTGCGGCATGAAGCGCATCTTATAGTTCATCTTGCGCGAGCCGTTGACCCAGTAGCCGAGATAGACATGGGGCAAGCCCATCGCCCTGGCGCGGGCGATGTGGTCGAGGATCATGAAGGTGCCGAGCGAGCGGTCCTCGAAGTCCGGATTGAAATAGGAATAGACCATCGACAGGCCATCGGCCATCTTATCGGTGAGCGCCACCGCGATCAGCTCGCCCTGGCCCTTGCCGGTGATGAAGCTGTCGGGGCCGCGGCGCCGGTATTCGATGACCTTGGTATCAACATGGGTGTCCTCGACCATCATGGCGTAGTCGAGCACCGTCATGTCGGACATGCCGCCGCGGCGATGGCGGGCATCGAGATAGCTGCGGAACAGCGAATACTGCTCGGTGGATGGTTGCGCGTCGTGCATGGCGCCGATGAGGTCTGAATTGTGCTGTATCACCCGCTTCATGTTGCGGCTGGCAGTGAATTCCTGGGCCAGGATGCGTACCGAAACGCAGGCGCGGCAGGTCTCGCAGGCCGGGCGGTAGGCGATGTTCTGCGATCGCCGGAAGCCGCCTTGCGTCAAAAGGTCGTTCATCTCCGGTGCCTTGTCGCCGACCAGATGCGTGAACACCTTGCGCTCGAACTGGCCCTCAAGATACGGGCACGGCGACGGCGCGGTCAGGAAGAACTGCGGCGACTGGGTAGGATGGTGCGTCATCGAACCTTGGAAACACTCCTGCGAATCATCATACCTTTGGCGCGGACGGCAAAAAATTCAACAGGATTGTGAAGGCGTGGGGGAGCGGAAGCCGTCACTTTGCATATAAAAGCTCGCAGGACTGATGAAAAGCTGATCTTAGCGGTCACTGCGGCTGACCACTGTGCCCAGCAGCAGGTCGTGCAACGTGCGTTTGCGGTCGGCAAACAGCGACACCAGAAGGACCAGCGGCGTCAGGATGACGTTGCCGGCCCAGAACAGCACCGAATGCACCACCGCCGTCAGCCCGTCGATGCGGGTGCCGTCCAGACGGTCGAGCCGGATCCCCATCATCTTCATGCCTGTCGTGGCCTGGTCGGCGCTGCCGAGCGTATTCCAGATGTAGAGGATCGCGACGGCCGGCACGAGGACGGAAAACAGCATCCAGCCGAGGCCGAGCGTCAGAATCCCAAGGAAGAATACCAGGATCGCGAACGGAATGGTGAGCAGCGCGACGATGCAATAGTCGATGACGAAGGCGAGGACACGCCGCGTGCGCACGCCGTCATAGGCCCTAATATCATCGAGCCGGGAGGTGATGATTTCGCCGTCGAGAACGCGCGCGTTCATGTCATTTCCTCGCAATCAGGCCCGGGCTAGGGTGCGGGCCGCCTGGTTTTGAAATGGTGAAGTCTTGCGACGGAATCAAGATCGGGCGTTTCCGCGGCATGCGGTTGGAACCGGGCCGGGTACAGCCCGCATCGGTTGAATTTGCAGCGCCGATGGCGCTAGCTTGCTGCAGCGCAACAAAGTGCAGGCGAGGGACGGGGCGACATGGATTACGACATGCTGGTCATCGGCTATCGTCGGCGGGGGCGCGACCGAACTGATCCATATCGGCCAGGCGGTGATCAATGTCGGTGGCACCGTCGAGTTCTTCGTCAACAACACCTTTCAACTATCCGACGCTGGCCGAAGCCTACAAGATCGCCGGGCTGGATGCCTGGAACCGGATGGGGCGAGGGTAAGATCTCGGCTCATCAATTTGCCTGCGCAATAGCGGTTGCGGGGCCGGCCAGCCATTGCCTGACGATTTCAGCATCCCGATCGCCGATTTCATGGCCGGAGGCGATCGTGTGGGCCTCGACCTCGGCACCATGCCGGCCGAGCAGTCCGACCAGCGCAAGTGCGAAGGGCCCATAGGTCAGGTCGGCGGCGCCGGAGATGATTGCCACCCGTGCCTTGCGGAGATCCGCCGGCGGCACCTCGTCCAGCACGGGCATGGGCCGCAGCAATGCTGCTCGGGCGATGAGCTGCGGATGCAGCAGCATCACGCTTGAAACCAGGTTGGCGCCGTTCGAATAGCCGAGAAAAATTGCCTGGGAGAGGACGAGGTCGTGGCGTTGCGCCACCTCGGTGATGAAGGCCGCGAAAGCGTCCGCCTCTTTGCGGATGCTACCCTGTTCGAAGCGTATGGGCGAGATCCGTCTGAACCAGCGGAAACCGTCCTCCTGAGCGATACGGCCACGCACCGCCACCAACAACGCGTGCGGCGCGATTTGCTGCCCCAGCGCCACCAGCGTCGTCTCGTCGACACCGGATCCATGCAGAAGAAAAAGGCATTCGCCGGTTGGTTCTGCTGGTCTGTAGAGGCGATAGAAAAACGGCAGGTCGCGCCGCAAAAAGCCGTCTTCCGGAGGTTTTTCGGCCATAGTTGCATCCTTTTGATTTCGCGTCGTTTTTGTTCATTTGCCGGCTTCAAAACGGAATATTTTCGGGCTCTTTCAAAGTTGATTGAATCGGGCGCATTTCCGTCCGTTTGTTCGCGATATGCTCCTGCGGGGAGGAATCGAAGCGGTGCGTCGGGCGGTCGCATCGATCGCCGGCATGAACAACCAGCTTTGAGGCCTTTTATCGATGACCATGCAAAATTCGGAACGCGATACGCGTATCGATGTGTTCCGCGCTCTCGCTCTGCTGATCATATTTGTCGACCATGTCCCGGGCACGGTTTTCGAAACCCTGACCTACAAGAATTTCGGCTTTTCGGATGCCGCGGAAGCCTTCGTGCTGATCTCCGGCATGTCCGTTGCGCTCGCCTATGGCTCAAAATTCCAGCCCGGAAACCGGCTCATGGCGATACTGAAATTGTGGCGTCGCGCCGGTGTGCTCTATGTCGCCCACATCGTAACGACGATGGTGGTGGTGGCCATTTTCTGCGCGGCGGCGGTGTTCGAGAAGCGGCCGGACATGCTGACGCTGATCAACATCGAGCCATTGATCAGGAACCCGCAGCAAGTGCTGATCGGCATCGTCACGCTTGGCCATCAGCTCGGTTACAACAACATCCTGCCGGTCTATGCGGTGCTGCTGCTGATGGCGCCAACCTTCCTGCTGTTCATCAGCTACAGACCCGTGGCGGCGCTCGCGATATCGGGAGCTCTGTGGCTGGTTGCCGGGATCTATCAGATCGCGCCGCCGAATTATCCTGAGCCCGGCTTCTGGTTCCTCAATCCGCTGTCGTGGCAGTTCCTCTTCAACATCGGCCTGGCGAGTATGCTGCATATCAAGCGCGGCGGCACCATTCCGGTCAACCGTTGGCTGGTCGGCACGGCGGCGGTCTATGTCGCGGCGGCATTGATTTGGGTGCACAGCCCGCTATGGGGGCACGTATCGTGGCTGAACCTGCCCGTGGTGCTGACCGGCTTCGACAAGACATTCCTGTCGCTGCCGAGGCTGGTCCACATCCTGGCGGTGAGCTACCTGATTGTGGCCTTTCCTTCTGTCTCGAACCTGTTCCGCACCAGTCGCGACCATCCGCTCGCCATATTGGGCAAACGTTCGCTGCCGGTTTTCATCGCCGGCACGGTGATCGCTATGGTGGCGCAGGTGATGAAGCTGATCAACCCGGGCGGGTTTGCCTATGACAGTTTGCTGATCGCCGCCGGCATCGCCATACAGTTCGCGCTCGCTTATTATCTTGAATGGCTGTCGGGTATTGGACAGCCCGGTAAGAGCAAGCCGGTCCGTAGTGAGGCGCCGCCTGTCCATGCGCCCTTCGGTGTGGGGGCCATGGCGACTAGCAATCCGTAAGCGTCCGAGTTCAAGCTGTTTTGGGCGGCGGTCCGGAAGATGCCCTGACGACAAGCTCGACGCCGAGCGTCTCACGCCGCACTGTGCCGTCGAAATCAAGGATCGTTCGTGCCGCCCGGCGGCCGATCTCGGCGATCGGCTGGGCGATCGTGGTGAGTGCAGGATCGCAAAGCGCCGCGTCCGGCACGCCATCGAAGCCGACGATGGAAACGTCGCCGGGAACCGAGAAGCCATGTGCCTTCAGCCACTCGATGGCGATCATGGCGATCCTGTCCGACATCGCCAGGATGGCGGTGGGCGGCTCGGCCGAGGCGAATACCGTTTCGAGGCCCGCTCTGGTGCTGGCCTCGTCGTTCTCGGTCTCGAAGACCGGTACGCTGGCTGTATCCACGCCGAAGCGGGAGAGCTCCTCGAAATAGCCTGCATAGCGGTCGCGTGTTCCCGTGTAGACCGCCGAGCGGACCTGCTCTGGTGTGACCAGACCGGTGCGACCGTCGGCGAGGGCAAGCGACAGCACGGCGAAGCGGCGATGACCAAGCTCCGCCAGATGGCGTGCCGCCATGCGGGCGCCGACGACATTGTCGACGCCGATCGCCGACACGGTGTCGTCCTCGGAACCGAGCTCGAGCGCCACGAAGGGGAGCTTGCGTTCGCGTGTTAGCTCGACGAGGCGCGGACCTCCCTCGATGCAGAAAAGAATGAAGCCGTCGACCAGGGCGCTCTGGATGTTCCAGGCAAGCTTCTCCTGGTTGCCGGCCGATACCAGCGCGATGCCGGCGCCGGTGGCGTCACATGCATCGGAAATCCCGGCCATCATCGCGCGGGCAAAGGGGTCGTCGAAGAAATAGGCGAGGGGCTCGGTCGTGGCGACGCCGATCGCGTTGACCTTGCCGGCGCGCAGCAGCCGGCCCTTGGGGTCGGGCCCGGCATAACCCAGCGCCTCGGCGGCCGCTTTGACCCGTTCGCGGACCTCCTCGCGCACGATCTCAGGGCGGCTGAACACGTTGGAGGCGGTGCCGTGCGAAACCCCGGCGGCCTTGGCGATGTCGGCCAGCCGGATGGGTCTTGTATTGCTTTCGGTGGACGACGCCATTTTTGCCTCCAGACTCCTCTCTAGCACTTTCGTTGGATCGATTCAAAGTTTTGCTTGACATCGGTGCGGTTGGGCGTACTTTTGAATCGATCCAAGTTCAAATGCCATCTGTCGATTGGATTGATTCAGGAAGGAGACAGCCATGCACCCCGTCAACTATCTTTTCGAAGACGTCTATCGCAACGACTGGAGCATAACCTCGAACGCGGTGACCCGGACACGGCGCGGCAGGGCGGGCCCGTGGATCCGCGATCTGCGTTTTCTCGTGGAGCGCAAGCGGAGCTGATCGGCACGGCATTTTCGGGCGTGTCGATTGGATCGATTCAAGTTGAAAAAGGAGCCTAGCCATGCATCCGATCACTCATCTGTTCGAAGACATCTATCGCAACTATTGGGGCATCTCGCCGGCCATCGATAGGCCGGAGCGGCGCCGCCTGACCAAGCCGGCTGCACGCAATCGCGACCTGCCGGTCCGGCCCGAACGCCGGCAGTCATCGTCTGACTGATCGTTGTTTGGCGGAAACGGGCCCCAGCCGTTTGCCCGCAAGCGCCATCTCAGGAGCGCGGGCGCATGAGCGCCGAGGCTGCAACCGCCAGCCAGCCGGCGATGAGCAGGGTGCCGCCGATCGGCGCCGACATCGGGACAAGCCGCGAGCCGAGAAAGTCACGGGCGAGGAGATCACTGCAGAACAATACAAGCCCGACAAGAAGGACAAGGCTTGCGGTTCGCAGGATCCGGTTTGCGCCGACGTGGCCGACGGCAAGAAAGAACGGCGCATGCATGAGCAGGAAGGACGCGGCCGTGCCGACGAAAGCGCCGCCCAGGTGCGCGGCCGCTGCGGAGAGTGCCACGCCGGCCGCGCCGCACAGGCCGCCGGTGAAAATGAGAATGCGGCCACTGCCGCTTGCTGGCTGCTCGGCCGTGCTCATGTTTCTGGTCTCCGTCAAATAATGATAGCTCGCGAACGGTGTCACGACTTGCCCGCCTGCACCAGCATGTCGCGCGCGCGTCGCGACTGGACCAGCCAGTTATACGCAGCGCCGCCTGCCATCAGCACGGATGTGCCGAGAAACACCGCGCGCATGCCGAAATGACCGCCGACGAAGCCGCCGAGCAGTGGTCCGGCGACCTGTCCGACATATTGCGCCGAGATCGATAGGCCGAGCACATTGCCGCCGACGCCGTCCGGAACATTGTGGCGGATGACGCTGGTGATGCAGGGCAAAAGACCGCCAAGCGCCAGCCCCATCAGGAAACGCAGGCCGACGAGCTGCCAGCCCTGCGTGACGAAGGCTTGCGGGATGAGCAGCAGCGCCGAGACGGCAAGCGCCCCAATGATGACGTTCCAATGGCCGACGCGGTCGGCGAGTTTTCCGAGACGCGAGGCCGACAGAATGGCGCCAAGTGCTGCCGCCGACATGACGACGCCGGAGATCAGCGTGACGCGGCTTTGATCCTCTATGAGCTGTTGGACGTAGACCGTGATGATCGGCTCGATCGACATTGTGGCGAAGCTCAACAGCGTGCCGGTCGCCAGCATGGCGACGACCGGGCGCTTGTCCGAGATTTGCGACCAGCCGCGTTTCGGCTTCTCAGTCGATGCTGATTTGTCGGCTACCGGGCGAGGGTTCTCCTCGATGAGAAAAGTCGTTGCCAGGAACGCCAGGAAAATGACGCCGCCGGCGAGCAGGAAGGTTGCGCGGATGCCGATCAAAGGCGGCAGCGCGCCGCCGAGCAGGGGGCCGACGAGGGCGCCTGCGGTCATGCCGGCCGACAGCACGCCAAGCGCCCAGCCTGACCGGTCCTTCGGCGTCTGCATGGCGACGAGAATGGTCGAGCCCGAGGAATAGCCGCCGGCGAAACCGATCAGCAGGCGCAGCAGCACCAATTGCCAGACAGTCTCCACCATGCCGGTCAGCGACATGCAGACGGCCATGCCGAAACTGGCACGCACCAGCGTCAGCTTGCGGCCGTAGCGGTCGCCCAGCCGTCCCCACAGCGGCGCCACCAGCGCGGCGGCGAAGAACGTCGCGCCATAGGCGATGCCGGACCACTGTACAACAGCCGCGTGCCCCTCGGCACCCAACTGCTCGACGTAAAGCGGCAGGAAGGGCAACAGCAGCGTCATCGCGACAAGCGTGCTGAACGAGCCGGCAAAGCACACGGCGAGATTGCGGCGCCAGTGCATGTTGTGGGCGCCTTGCGTGGCAGGGGTGGCGTCTTGCGGCATGTCCTGTCCTGTCCGGCAAGTCTGTCGGCGGCTTGCTGCAGACATCGTTTTGGGATACCAAGTTGGTATCCGTCATGGACGCAAGCTCGACGGCTGTCAATGCGGCGCTCAACGCTGAGCAGCGACCAGATAGCCAGAACAAATAGCCAGAACGGAACACCATGTCGCAGATGCAGAATGTCGAAAAACACCTTCGCGGAATGATCCTCGGCCTCGAGATCGGCCCGGGCGAGCGGCTGACGGAGCGCTGGATCGAAAGCCGCTTCGGGGCCTCGCGTACGCCGGTCAGGGCAGCATTGCTGCGGCTCGAGACGGAAGGTCTGGTCTGCCGCGACGGGCGCGGCTGGACGGTATCGCCGATCAACCTCACCGAGCTCGAGCAGATCGCCGTTTACCGCGAGGCGGTCGAGGTCGCGGCGCTCAGGCTGACTTGTGCTCTGAGTGACAGAAGCGGCGTTGATGTTATCGAAGCGATGCTCGATTCCTGCGACCAAAATACCCCGCGCGAGGAATGGCACCGCGTCGGCATGGATTTTCACATCGAGCTGGCACGCCTGTCCGGCAACGAGTTCCTGCTCAGGGCGGTTCGCGATGCCATGACGCGCCTGTCACGCGCCCGTTGGCTGGAGGTGCGCGACGAGGCGGCACTCGGCCGTGCCTGGGCCCAACACCGTGCCATTCTGGCAGCGGTGCGGACCGGCGATGCCGATGAGGCGGCACGGCGGCTTTCGGCCCATATCGTCGGCAGCCGCGACCGGCTGGTGATGTCATTGCACAATGACCGGCGCGGCCTGCGCGCCAGGGGATTTGCCGTCGTCGCGGCGTGATTGCGGAGGCAACCACTTTCGCCCTCGCTTCGCGAGCGCCGATGGCGTAAGAGCGGCGATGGAAAACAACCGATTTGAAACACCCGTGACCGTCAAGTCGGGCGCGGAGGGAACCACTCAGCTCTTGCGTACCGTCCGCGAGACTTCCGACTACCTCCTCAACAGCTGGCCCGGCAAGCGCAGTCCAAAGCATCGCGAAGCGCTGCAGGCCTGCCATGATGCGCTGGCCGGCGACAAACCGGCGATGACCGCAAGGCGCGCCTTCATCGCCGCCGCGCGCGAGGTGAACGTGTTCGTCAGCGACAAGGCGCCGGCCTGAAGACGCAGCGCGATTCCTAGGCCAAATCCGATCCGCCTCGCGGGCCGGATGCGTTTTACTCTGCCGTTTCCGTTTCGGTCTCGGACGTGGTCTCGTCTTCGGGTTTCGAACGCTCCTTGGCTGCCACCTTGGCCGCCTGCTTTTCCGCCTTCTTGGCGGCCTTCTGCCGGTCGCGTTCCTTGCGTTCCTGGCCGTAATTCGGTGCTCGCGCCATATCTCTTCCTTTCACAATCCCAAGGCTCTTAGCCCTGCCTAGGAGCATTGGGCTCCAAACACAACACCGCAGAGAGCGATCGGCTCCATACACAGCCGGCAGGCTAGCTGAACACGGTTCTGTGGCTTGCAAGATGGCTGGCACAATGGTGTAGGAGGGGCCGGGGGGCAAATCACAAGCCGACTTTTATCAAGTGACCTATGGCCACCCTTCAAAGAAACGCACAGAAGCTATTCTACTATGCGCGCAATGCCGTACGCGATATTGCACCGCAGGCGATGTTCCGCCGCAGGCTCGCCGGGCTGCTCGATCAGGCCAGGCTTTCGGATGGATCGGTCCGCGCGCGTCTCAATTATTACAATAGGTTGCAGGACCCTTTCGCGCCGAGCGCCGGCGCCGTGCCGGTCAGCCGGCTGCCGAGAGGCCGGAGCATGTATTACTACGATCTGAAGGAATTTGCCCGCTACTTCGATCCCGATTTGTGCATCGACTTCGAATTCGGCGACGTCATTGAAGTGCCTGCGATGCCATCGATCGTCAAGGATCGGCCGATCGCCGGCGACAACAGGAACGGGGTCCTCTTCAAGCTCAACAAGTTCCGCCACTTCCACATGCCCGCCGACGATGTAGCCTTCGCGGACAAGCTTCCGGTTGCGGTGTGGCGCGGCGAGCTCAACAACCCGATAAGGACCTTGCTTCTGGAGGCCGCGCGCGATCTGCCCTTTTGCGATGTCGGCACGCCCAAACCGACGGCAGCGCCGGAATATCGCAAATCTTATCTGAGCATCGATCAGCAGCGGCGCTGTCGCTATATCATTTCGCTCGAAGGCAACGATGTGGCGACCAACCTAAAATGGATCATGAGTTCGAATTCGCTGTGCCTGATGCCGCCGCCGACATATGAGACATGGTTCGCCGAAAGCGAACTCGTGGCCGATGTTCACTATGTGCCGCTCGAACCTGATTTCACGGATCTTGCCGAGCGGGTGCAATATCTCGAACGTCATCCAACTGAGGCCGAGCGCATCGTTGCCGCCGCCAACGCCTATTGCCGCAAGTTCGCCGACGAACGGGCCGAGCAGGCGATCTGCTTGCTCGTGCTCTACAAGTACTTCGTGCTCAGCGGCCAGATCGAGCCTGATCCCGAGGTCTGGCGTTTTATCTCAGGTTAACCCGCGGCGACCTTCGACCTGCTCAGGACCGTTGTCAGATATCTTCCCGGTCAAGAACCAGATCGGCCGGACCAAACCGGTCCTTTGCCGTGAATTGCTGGTGCCAGTAGGGATACAGAACGGGCGGGCGGCTCACAGCGTCCAGGCGTGCGCGCTCATCGCTGGTCAGCACCAGGCTTGCAGCGGCGATATTGTCCTTGAACTGCGCTTCGGTCCGTCCGCCGATCACCAGCGAGCTGACGGCCGGCCGGCCGAGCAGCCAGGCAAGCGCCACCTGCGCTGCCGAGATGCCATGGTTCTTGCCGATATAGGCAAGCACATCGACGATCCGCCACAGCCGGTCTCCATCACGGATCGGCGGCTCCGTCCAGCCGCTGAGCTGGCGGGAGGTGGCCTGATCGCGGTGGTATTTGCCGGACAACAGTCCACCGGCGAGCGGGCTCCACACCAACACGCCAAGCCCCTGGTCGACCGAGATCGGCAGCAGTTCATATTCGGCTTCGCGTGCTTCCAGCGTGTAGTGGATCTGCTGGGTGACGAAGCGCGGCTGGTGCTGGCGGTCGCTGATCCCCAGCGCCTTCATCACTTGCCAGCCGGAATAGTTGGAACAGCCGACATAGCGGACCTTACCCTGGCTGACGAGCGTGTCGAGCGCGGCGATGGTCTCCTCGAGCGGCGTCGTGCCGTCCCATTCGTGCAGGAAATAGATGTCGATGACGTCGGTCCTGAGGCGCTTCAGGCTCTTCTCGCACTCGCGGATCAGATGGTAGCGCGACAGCCCTTCGTCGTTGGGGCCCGTGCCGATCCGCATGCGCGCCTTGGAGGCGATCAGCACATCGCCCTTGCGTTTGCCGCCGAGCGCTTCGCCGATGATCTCTTCCGAAAGCCCGTTCGAATAGACATTAGCGGTGTCGATGAGATTGATGCCGGAATCGATGCAGAGGTCGATCATCCGGCGCGCCTCGTCGAGATCGGTCTTGCCGACCGCCGAAAATGCGCCGGCGCCGCCAAAGGTCATGGTGCCCATGGTCAGCGTCGAAACCTTCAGCCCGGAACGGCCGAGAGTGCGGTATTCCATGTCAGATCCTCGCAATTGCGTTGAGAAGGGCTGCTTCGAAGGCCGCCCGAGGGGAGCCTGGCATTTGTAGGACAATTCGAGCCGCTTGTCGTGCATGCCATGGAGGCTGATCGATCACATCTCACGGATTTGCGCGACCGGCACACAGGCCGGCTGAAATAAAACCGTCATTGCCGGCCTGTATGCAAGTCGGCTCAAGGTGTTCGGTCTTGGCCGGCAGGCCGGACGCCGACAGGGGCTCGCACGCGGAGCAGCATAAATGACCGAAGCAAAACAGAATTCTCCTGCCAAGGACTGGCTGGAGGCGGAGCTCGCCGACACGCTTGACGAAGATTACGAGCTGGAAATGTCGGAACCGGCGCTGTCGCTGGAGATCGCCAAGATCTACAAGAAAGCGCATCCGCCCTCGATGGATCGCCAGCAATATTTTCGCGACCTGATCACGCTGCAATCCGAATTGATCAAGCTGCAGTCCTGGGTGGCATATCACAAGAAGAAGCTGGTCGTGATTTTCGAGGGCCGCGATTCGGCCGGCAAGGGCGGCGTCATCAAGCGCATCACCCAGCGGCTGAATCCGCGCATCTGCCGCGTCGTAGCACTTCCGGCGCCGACCGAACGCGAAAAGTCGCAATGGTATTTCCAGCGCTACGTCCCGCATCTGCCGGCAGGCGGCGAGATCGTGCTGTTCGACCGCTCCTGGTACAACCGCTCCGGCGTCGAAAGGGTGATGGGATTTGCCGAACCGGATCAGGTCGAGGAGTTTTTTCGCGACGTGCCGGAGTTCGAGCGCATGCTCGTCCGCTCCGGCATCACGCTGGTCAAATACTGGTTCTCCATCACCGACGAGGAGCAGCAGATGCGTTTCCAGTCCATGATCCGATGAAGCAGTGGAAGCTGTCGCCGATGGACCTGCAGTCGCGCGTGCGCTGGGAGCAGTACACCAAGGCCAAAGAAGAGACGTTCGCCCGCACCAACATTCCCGAAGCCCCCTGGTTCATCGTCGAAGGCAACGACAAGAAGCGGGCGCGGCTGAACTGCATCGATCATCTCCTCAAGCAGATGCCTTATGAAGAAGTGCCGCACGAAGAGATCACGCTGCCCGACCGCGTCTTCAATCCCGAATACGAGCGCCAGGTGCTGCCGCGCGAGCTGTATGTACCGGAGAAGTATTGAGGCAGGGTTCCCTTCTCCCCGTCACTATACGGGGAGAAGGTGCCGGCAGGCGGATGAGGGGCGGCGCCGACCTCGGCAGTTGAACCCGGCCAAGTTACTGCGTGGGCCAAACTCATTCTGACGCAATCTTCGATCGGTTGCGCCGCCCATCATTGCCCTGCCGGGCATTTCTCCCCGTATAGTGACGGGGAGAAATGGGCCTGCACCGAGGGTTTCGCCAATCACCAACGTTGCAAAAGTGCCGCTAAGCCCGCTTGATGATGACGTGCGTGGCAAGCGGCGTCGCCACCTGTTCGGTGCACTGATAGCCGAGCTTGAGCATGTCGAGGCCGGCAAAAAGGTTCTCACCCTTGCCGAGCAGCAGCGGCGACACCGCCAGGTGCATCTCGTCAATCAGCTTCTCCTGCAGATATTGCCGGATGGTGGCGACGCCGCCGCCGACCCGAACATCCTTGCCGCCGGCCGCCGCCTTCGCCTGTTCCAGCGCCGAGTGGATGCCGTCGGTGACGAAAGAGAAAGTCGTGCCGCCTTCCATCACAATAGGGTCGCGTGGATGGTGGGTCAGCACGAAGACCGGTACGTGGTAAGGTGGATTGTCGCCCCACCAGCCTTTCCAGTTCTCGTCCGGCCATTCGCCGCGGATCGGGCCGAACATGTTGCGGCCCAGGATCCAGGCGCCGACATTTTCGAAGCTGCGCACGGTGAACGCCTCGTCGGCATCCATGGTGCCGCCCTCCTTGCCAACCATCTGACGAAATGTGCGAGTGCCGACCATCCATTTGTGCAGATCTTCTCCGCCGACACCGAGAGGATTGCTGAGATCCTGGTCAGGACCCGCGCCGAACCCGTCGAGCGACAGGGTGAAAGCGTTGACACGAAGTTTGGACATGAGAGCCTCCTCGATAACCAGTTGCGTTATGCAATCAGTTATTGGTAGCTTAACTGATTGCGAATTGCAAGCGGTGTTTGGACACGGCAAGGCGAGAGAGAAGGGCCAGGCGACTCTCGCTGCGTTTCACCGGCCGGAAACTGAAATTGTCCTGTATGTCGAAGCGGATCGCCGGCTATTGTTCGCGCCGCGAACCAATGTTCGGCTGAAGGGGATGCTACCCCTCCAGCATCGCCGCCACTTCGGGCGCGAAATAGGTGAGGATGCCGTCGCAGCCGGCGCGCTTGAAGGCTAGCAGCGATTCCAACATCGCCTTGTCGCCCTCGATCCAGCCATTGGCAGCGGCCGCCTTGATCATCGAATATTCGCCCGACACCTGATAGGCGAAGGTCGGCATCCGGAATTCGTCCTTCAGCCTGCGGATGATGTCGAGATAGGGCAGGCCGGGCTTGACCATCAGCATGTCGGCGCCCTCGGCGAGGTCCTGCTCGGCCTCGCGCACGGCCTCGTCGGAATTGGCGTGGTCGAGATAGTAGGTCTTCTTGTCGCCCTTGAGCAGGCCGGCGGTGCCGACCGCCTCGCGATAGGGCCCGTAGAAAGCGGAGGCGAATTTCGTCGCGTAGGACATGATCGCCACATCCTGAAAACCATTGGCGTCGAGCGCGTCGCGGATGGCGCCGATGCGGCCATCCATCATGTCGGACGGGGCAATGATATCGGCGCCGGCCGCCGCCTGGATGACGGCAGCCGCAGTGACCTGCTCCACGGTCTGGTCGTTGACGATGATGCCGTCGCGCAAGATGCCGTCGTGGCCGTGCGAGGTGAAGGGATCGAGCGCTGCGTCGGTGATGATGCCGATCTCTGGCACCGCGTGTTTGATGGCGCGCGTGGCGCGGTTGATGATGTTTTCCGGATCGAGGATATGCGAGCCGGTCTGGTCGCGCAGGCCGAGCTCGACATTCGGGAAGGTGGCGATCGCCGGAATGCCGAGCTTTGCCGCGCGCTCGGCCTCCTTGACGGCAAGGTCGAGCGACAGGCGGAAGACGCCGGGCATGGCGGCGATCGGTTCGCGGATATTCTTCCCATCGACGACGAAGATCGGCCAGATCAGGTCGTCGACGGAGAGCCGGTTCTCCTGGACGAGGCGGCGCGACCAGTCGGCCTTGCGCATGCGGCGCAAACGGCGGCTGCCGGTGATCTCGTCGACGCTGCGCGCGCCGGCAGGCTTTGCTGGGGTGAATTTGTTCATCGCCAAAACTCCGGATCGGCAGCTTTTACCACGAGCTTCCGCCGCTGACCAATGCGCCACGTTTGTGCCAGGCTGGCATTACCTGGCTATCGGTATACCAAATCCGGCTGACCGTTGCAGGACAGGATTGACCTTGGCATTGACGCACCCATGCGCCACGCTTTAGCACTTCAGTCCCGGCGGCGCAGGGGAGGGAATGTCAGGCGATGGATTTTGGCGGCAGCGACGAGATCCGCTTCGAACGATTGGACAGGGCCCGCATCGTCACGCTGACGCGGCCGCAAGCGCTCAATGCCGTCACCCACCGCATGGTCAAGGCGCTCGACAAGGCGCTGCGCGCCTGGGAGCGGGACGACGGCGTCGACGTCGTCATCGTCAAGGCCGAGGGCAGGGCGTTTTCGGCCGGCGGCGACATCCTCCACATCTACGAGGCCGGCCGGGCGGGAAAGCCGCCGGTCGATTTCTTCGCCGACGAATACCGGCTGAACGCCCGCATCGCGCGGTTCAAAAAACCCTATGTCGCCCTGATCGACGGCATCGTCATGGGCGGCGGCGTCGGCATCTCGTTCCACGGTTCGCATCGGGTGCTGACCGAAAACGCCCAATTCGCCATGCCGGAAGTCGGGATCGGCTTTTTCCCGGATGTCGGCGCCAGTCATCTCCTGCCGAACCTTGGCGGCAGTTTCGGCATGTATCTGGCCCTGACCGGAAACCGCATCCGCTATGGCGACGCTTTGTGGTCGGGCCTGGCGACGCATACGATCAAGGCGCAGGACCAGGCCGGTTTTCTCGACCGGCTGGTCGCGACCGGCGACCCGGAATCGGCGCTGCGCGGCTTTTCCGTCCCGGCCCGCCGCGAGACTGACAGTCGGACGATGGAAGCGATCGCCCGGCATTTCGCGCAAACGTCGCTGGGTGACGTCATCGGCAGCCTGGAGCGCGCCGCACCCGCCGATGCGTTCGCGGCAAAGACGCTGGCGACGATCCGCACCCGCTCGCCGACCAGTCTGCATGTCGCCTGGCGCGAGATCAACGCCGGGCTGACGCTATCGATGGACGAGTGCATGCGGATGGAATTCCGCATCCTCAACCGCATGCTTGCCGGCCACGATTTCTACGAAGGCATCCGCGCCGCCATCATCGACAAGGGCTCGACGCCGCAATGGCGGCCGGCAGGCATCGACGACGTCAGTGCTGCCGAGGTCGATGCCTATTTTGCTCCGCTCGGCGAACGGGAACTCGAGCTGTGAGCGACGTCACGTCGAGACGCGTCGTGCTCCAGCCCTCGACGGTCGAGGTCATCTTCGCCTGGTTCCAGCGCGTCATATCGGGCTACTGCCTGTTGTTCGGGATTTTGTACTGGATCCGGCTGATCGGCTTCTATCCCGGCTCGTTGTGGCGCTTCGACCTGATGCCGGTGCATTGGCAGGTGGCGGCGGTGACGCTCGCCGTCTTCTTCCCCTTCGCCGCCGCCGGTCTGTGGATGCTGGCCTCCTGGGGGCCGGTGATCTGGTTCATCTGCGCGGCGACCGAGATCGTCATGTATGCCGGCTTTCCCGAGCTCTTCGGCCACCGGCCGCTGATCCTCGCCTCGCATGCGGCGGTGGCGCTGCTCTACATCGTCTTTCGCGTGGTGATCTGGATGCAGAAGCGCCAGAGCCGGCAATAGAGCATCGGACCGATGCTCAACAAGAATAGCGCCGCTCGTCCCATTGGACGCGCAAATTTCGCCCGGAACCATTGGCTAAATCTTTAGGTTAATCATCCTTGTTCGGGTGACCCTTCGTTAAGCCTCTTTCGAAACCTCTTACCGGTAAGCTCTTGTTAGCCCTAGCGTTTAAGTCGAATTTTATGAGTATTCGATAGTGTCGCGATCAAGGTGAAAAACAAAAAATCACCAGGCGACAAACGAGAGGCAAAGACAATGATCAATTCCCGTCCGGCGGCGAAGACCGCCAACGTATCCGATGACCGCCGCGAGGCAATCCGTTCGCTGTACATGGAATCGCTGCAGCTGGTGGAGCGGCTGCACCGCCGTCTGCTTGACGTGATCAAGGACGAATTCGACCGCAACGGCCGTTCCGACATCAACGCCATCCAGGCGCTGCTGCTCTTCAACATCGGCAATTCGGAACTGACCGCCGGCGAACTGCGCTCGCGCGGCTACTATCTCGGCTCGAACGTCTCCTACAATCTGAAGAAGCTGGTTGATCTCGGCTTCATCAACCACCAGCGCTCGCGTATCGACCGCCGTTCGGTGCGGGTTTCGCTGACGCCGAAGGGCAGTGAGGTGGCGGAAGTCGTCGGCGGCCTCTACGAGCGCCATGTCGGCTCGATCGAGCAGGTCGGCGGCATCAACACGGAAGAATTCAAGCAGATGAACCGCGCCCTGCAGCGGCTGGATCGGTTCTGGAACGATACGATTGCGTATCGGATGTAAGGCGCCGCATCGAGATCGGGAGCCGCGCCAAAGAAGCGCGGTCGGGGACAACCAATCAAGGACCGGTGCCGAAAAGCATCGGTCTTTCCGTTTCGTCATACCGGCCGATCCAAATCACGGTCAGGGCCACGTTGCCGCCATATTCCCGGTGAAAGCGAGTTTGCGGGTGATGTTGCGGCGAAAGCCGGCGTCTCCCTGAACGCGCGTCGCCCCCGGCGCGCTCTCACGAAGTGATAGGGGTCATGGTTGGCTAATTGTTAACAATGCCAACCCTAGAGTGCGGGCGGGATCGCCCGGTGAAATTGTTACAGGAATGTCTGGAGCGTACATGAGAACCAGTCGCCGTTTCTTCCTTTCCGGAGCCTCCGCGTTGGCCGCGACGATGCTTGCCGGTGGTGCCAGCGCGCAGGACGTGATCGCGGATATCCTGAAATCCTCAGGCCGCGGCAACTGGAACGACCAGTTCGACGCCCGCGCCAGCCAGGGCGGCAAGGTGGCCTCGACGCTGCCGATCGTCAGCCTGCAGACCGTTGCGTACACCGAGCAGGCGATAGCGCAGTATCAGAACATTGTCGCGCAGGGCGGCTGGGAGCCGGTCCCGGATACCAAGAAATTGCAGCTCGGTGTTGTCGACCCCGACGTGGTGCCATTGCGCAGGCGCTTGATGATTTCGGGCGACCTGGCGCAGAGCGCCGGCCTGTCAGAGGCCTTCGATTCCTATGTCGATGCGGCGGTCAAGCGCTTCCAGGCGCGCCATGGCCTGCCTTCCGACGGGACCCTGGGCCAATATACCTATGCGGCGATGAATGTTTCGGCGCAGGTCCGGCTTGGCCAGCTGCAGACCAATCTGCAGCGGCTGAACGAACGCGCCGGCACGCTGGGCAACCGTTATGTGTTGGTCGACATCCCGGGCGCCCAGATCGAGGCGGTCGAGAACGACCGCGTCGTGCTGCGCCACACCGCCGTTGTCGGCAAGATCGACCGCCAGACGCCGATCGTCGATTCCAAGATCAACGAGATCATCGTCAATCCCTACTGGAACGCGCCGGTATCGATCGTGCGCAAGGATATCATTCCGCTGATGCGGAAGGACCCCAATTACCTCAAGGACAGCAAGATCCGCCTGTTCGCACCGGATGGCAGCGAGGTCGATCCGCTGACCGTCGACTGGTCGACCGACGACGCGGAGAAATACCGCTTCCGTCAGGATCCGGGCGCCGGCAACGCGATGGCCTCGGTCAAGATCAATTTCCCGAGCCCGGACGGCGTCTACATGCACGACACGCCGCAGCAGAGCCTGTTCGGCAAGATGATGCGCTTCGATTCCTCGGGCTGCGTGCGCGTCCAGAACGTGCGCGACCTCGTCACCTGGATCCTGCGCGACACGCCGGGCTGGAACCGCCAGTATTTCGAGTCGGCGATCAAGAGCGGCGAGAACATCCCGGTGCAGGTCACCAATCCGGTGCCGGTCTATTTCCTTTACATATCGGCCTGGTCGACTGGGCCTGGCGTCGTGCAGTTCCGCGACGACATCTACGGGCTCGACGGAGCCAACGAGCTGCAAATCACCTCTGCGCTCTAAGCGACTGATCTTTTTGCTGAAAGGCCGCCGGTGAGGGCGGCCTTTGTATCCGGCTGGAGCGCGCGCTTCGCGCCGGGTCCGGAAAGCGCCGTTCGGTACAGAGCCATGCAAGTCGCCACGCGGCCAAGGCGCGGTGCTCGCCATGTTTCGCAGCCGTGAGATCAACGACCATACGAAGCAGGCGCTGCTGACCGAGATCACGCTCACCGAGGCGTTGCTGAACGGCCGGCAGGCAAGAAAATAGGTGGCTCTTTGGCCTGGCTGCCGCAATCTGACCAGCAAATTTCGCGCCGCAAACGTGGCGGGGCGAAATCAACTGTGTTAATGGCGCGGCAGACCCCCCGGACGACAAGGATCTCAAGCATGGCAACAGCAGCGGCAGTGTCGAACAAATTCGAATCCTTCTTCGAAACCACGCTTGCCGATGCCGACCCGGAGATTTTCGGCGCGATCCGCAACGAACTCGGCCGCCAGCGCCACGAGATCGAGCTGATTGCATCGGAAAACATTGTCTCCCGCGCCGTGCTGGAAGCGCAGGGGTCGATCATGACCAACAAATACGCCGAGGGCTATCCGGGCAAGCGCTACTATGGCGGCTGCCAGTTCGTCGACGTGGCCGAGGAACTAGCCATCGAGCGTGCGAAAAAGCTGTTCGGCTGTAACTTCGCCAACGTCCAACCGAATTCCGGCAGCCAGATGAACCAGGCGGTGTTCCTGGCGCTGCTGCAGCCCGGCGATACCTTCATGGGTCTCGACCTGAACTCGGGCGGGCATCTGACCCATGGCTCGCCGGTCAATATGAGCGGCAAATGGTTCAAGGTCGTTTCCTACGGCGTGCGCAGGGACGATCATCTGCTCGACATGGATGCGATCGAGAAGACCGCCCACGAAACCAAGCCGAAGCTGATCCTGGCCGGCGGCACCGCCTATTCGCGCGTCTGGGACTGGAAGCGCTTTCGCGAGATCGCCGACTCGATCGGCGCCTATCTGATGGTCGACATGGCCCATATTGCCGGCCTGGTCGCCGGTGGCGTGCATCCGTCGCCGCTGCCCTATGCCCATGTGGTGACCACCACCACGCACAAGTCGCTGCGCGGCCCGCGTGGCGGCATGATCCTGTGCAACGACGAGGATATCGCCAAGAAGATGAATTCGGCCGTGTTTCCGGGCCTGCAGGGTGGCCCGCTGATGCATGTCATCGCCGCCAAGGCGGTGGCCTTCGGCGAAGCGCTGAAGCCAAGCTTCAAACTCTACGCCGAGAGCGTTGCCGCCAATGCCAAGGCGCTTGCCTCCAGCCTGCAGGAAACCGGTCTCGACATCGTCTCCGGCGGCACCGACAACCATCTGATGCTGGTCGACCTGCGCCCGAAGAACGCCACCGGCAAACGCGCCGAGGCAGCGCTTGGCCGCGCCAACATCACCTGCAACAAGAACGGCATCCCTTTCGATCCCGAAAAGCCGTTCGTCACCTCGGGCGTGCGGCTCGGCACGCCGGCCGGCACCACGCGCGGTTTCGGCCAGGCCGAGTTCCGCGAGATCGGCAAGCTGATCGCCGAGGTGCTGGACGGGCTCAAGGCCGCGAATTCCGACGAGGGCAATGCAGCCGTCGAGGCAGCGGTGAAGGCGAAGGTGGCCGCGCTGACGGATCGTTTTCCGCTCTATCCCTATCTCGGTTGAGCCCACGCAAAGTGTCGTCCCTTATCAGCCGGACGAAAAGCACTGTTTCAGTGGGGACGGAGTCCGGACAGGAGCCTTGATGATGATGCAGATTTTCCGTGTCGCTGGCTTTGCCGCGCTTGGCGTGTTGGCGACACTGACCACCTTGCCGCTGTCCGCTTTGGCACAGTCTGCGCCCACCCCAGCCGCACCGAAGACCGAAACCTTCGGCAAGTGGTCCACCACTGTGGACGAGATCGATACCGGTGAGGATCTGCGCAGGACCTGTGTCGCCTCGACCGCCTTTCTCGACGCGAGCGGTGCCAGCGGCACCCTCACGCTCGCCATCTCGAATGGTGATGCACTGCCGCCCGATGGCTATCCAACCCTTGTCATCGCCATGAAGAACAAGGACTTGCCGACTGGCGAGAACATTCCGGCGGTGTTCGGCGACAGCAACGGCAAGGTCAAGGCGACCGTCGATGCCATGGCGGGTGCCGGCGGAAAATGGATGTTGAAAAACAAGCCCGAGATCAGCCTGGCGCTGCTGCGTGCCATGCGCCGCGCCAGCGCACTTGATGTGATCTTCGCCGACACACCGGTCGCGACGGTATCGATGGACGGCTTCACAAAGGCCTATCGCAGCCTCGGCGTGTCATGTGGATTCCCAACCGTCGACGCCGCGCCGTAATCGGCCGGTGTTGCCGTCTGGTATGATCTGGCAATTTTCTTCGCGCCTCGCTATTTCTGAGGCGCGAGAGACCACCCGATACTTTGCTATCGCGGCAAAAACCTCTAAGCCTTTCGCTCCACGAGAATCGCGAACACAAGGCTGTCCATGCGCTGTCCCTACTGCCAGTCCGAAGATACGCAGGTGAAGGATTCGCGCCCCGCCGAAGACGGCGCGGCGATCCGCAGGCGGCGCGTCTGCCCCGATTGCGGCGGCCGCTTCACCACCTTCGAGCGTGTGCAGTTGCGCGACCTCGTGGTGGTGAAGAAGTCCGGACGCAAGGTGCCGTTCGACCGCGACAAGCTGCTGCGCTCGGTCGAGATTGCGGTGCGCAAGCGCAATGTCGATCCCGAGCGCATCGACCGCGCGGTGACCGGCATCGTGCGCCAGCTCGAAAGTTCGGGCGAGACCGAGGTCGCCTCGGGCGAGGTCGGCCGCCTGGTGATGGAGGCGCTGAAATCGCTCGACGACGTCGCCTATGTGCGCTTTGCCTCGGTCTATCGCAATTTCCGCGAGGCCAAGGATTTTCACGAGGTGCTGGGTGAGCTCAAAGGTGACGAGCTCAAGGAAGAGGACGCCGGCTGAGCATGGCAGGGCCCGGGCGCAGCCAAGCCGAACAAGAGGGTCTTGATCGCCGCTTCATGGCGGCAGCACTCAGGCTGTCGCGCAAAAATGCCGGGCGGACCGCGACCAACCCTTCCGTCGGCACGCTGATCGTGCGTGATGACGGCACCGGACCGATGATCGTCGGCACCGGTGTCACCGCTGTCGGCGGCCGGCCGCATGCTGAGACCGAGGCGCTGGCCGAGGCCGGCGAGCTCGCACGCGGCGCCACCGCCTACGTCACGCTGGAGCCCTGCGCCCACCATGGCCGTACGCCGCCTTGCGCCAATGCACTGCTCAATGCCGGCGTCACGCGGGTGGTTGGGGCTGTGAGCGACCCCGATCCACGCGTGTCCGGCAAGGGCTATGCGATCCTGCGTGCCGCCGGTGTCGAGGTTGTCGAAAGGGTGCTCGCGGCAGAAGCCGCCGAGCAGATGGCCGGCTATCTCATTCGATCTCTGAAAAAACGTCCGGAAGTGATCCTGAAACTTGCGCTTTCCAGCGACGGCAAGATCGGCATGGAAGGCGAGGGGCAAGTCTCGATCACCGGCGACATCGCCCGGCGCGAAGTCTATCTGATGCGGGCCGAAGCCGATGGCATATTGATCGGCATCGGCACGGCGCTGGAGGACGATCCGGCGCTGACGGTGCGGTTGCCGGGGCTGGAAAACCGTTCGCCGGCGCGCATCGTGCTCGACCGCCAGATCAGGCTGCCGGAAACATCGAAGCTGGTCGCCGGCGTCGACCGGGTTCCGCTCTATGTCGCCGCCTGCGCCGAAGCCGACCCATACCGGCGGGCCGCGCTCGAACGCGCCGGCGTGCGCTTCATCGGCACCGAGACGTATGAAGGCGATATAGCGTTGCCGGAACTGCTCGAGGATCTGGCGGCGCTTGGGATGGCGAGCGTGCTGGTCGAGGGCGGCGCCAAGGTGGCCAAGGCCTTCCTCGCCGAAGGGCTGGTCGACCGCATCGTGCTGTTCCAGGGGCAGGAGCCGATCGGCAGGAGCGGCATTGTATCGCCCATCGACGCCAACCATATCCCGGCAGGATTTCGCAAATTGCGCGACATGCGTTTCGGCGAAGACAGCTACGCGGAGTGGATAAGGGACATCTGATGTTTACCGGGATTGTCACCGATGTCGGCACCGTCGCTGCGGTGAAGCCGCTGAGAGAGGGCGTCGGCCTGCGCATCGACACCGCCTATGACCCGCAGACCATCGCCATCGGTGCTTCGATTTGTTGTGGCGGCGTCTGCCTGACGGTGACGGCCTTGCCGGAAAGCGGCGCCAATGCGCGCTGGTTCGAGGTCGAGGCCTGGGAAGAGGCGCTCAGGCTGACAACGGCCATGGGCTGGAAATCCGGCACGAGGATCAATCTGGAGCGGGCGCTGAAGATCGGCGACGACCTTGGTGGCCACATCGTTTCAGGCCATGTCGACGGCACGGCCGAGATCATCGAACGCAAGGACGAGGGCGATGCTGTGCGCTTCACGCTGGAAGCGCCGCGCGACCTCGCCAAATTTATCGCGCCCAAGGGTTCGGTCGCGCTCGACGGTACCTCGCTCACCGTCAACAAGGTTGAGGGCACGCGCTTCGACGTGCTTCTGATCCATCACTCGCTGACGGTGACCACCTGGGGCGAACGCCAGGTCGGCGACCGGGTCAACCTTGAGATCGACACCATGGCCCGCTACGCGGCGCGTTTGGCCGAGGCCGCGAAAGTGGGGCTTTGATGATTGAGGGCAGAAGGACTTCCAGACAGGAAGAGCAACTGACGCGCGAAGCGTTAGCCGATGTTGACGCCGGTAATGTGATTGACCACCATGTCGTGCAGGCTTGGGCTTTGAGCCTTGATCCCAGGAATCCGTGTCAGACGCCGCGCCGGGAAATAAAATAGTTTCGGCAGACCTCCCGCATCTCCACCAATCTTCTGCTTGCGATCAAACCGGCTTCGGCCTAAGTCACCGGCGATCCCGGAGACATCTATGGCTGGCACATCCCAACACGGCAAAGCGTTCATTCGCCCGAAGAAGAAGGCCCACCTTCTTATCATCGAGGCACGCTTCCATGACGATCTTGCTGATGCGCTGCTCGAAGGCGCGACAAGCGCGCTCGAGGAAGCGGGCGCGACATACGATGTCGTCACCGTCCCGGGCTCGCTCGAGGTTCCCGCGGTGATTTCCTTCGCGCTTGACGGCGCGGCCGAAGGCGGGCCGAGCTATGACGGTTTTGTCGCCCTTGGTACCATCGTGCGCGGTGACACCTATCATTTCGACATCGTCGCCAATGAATCGAGCCGCGCCCTGATGGACTTGTCCGTGCAGGAAGCGGTCTGCATCGGCAACGGCATCCTGACCACCGAAAATGACGAACAGGCCTGGACGCGGGCCAAACGCTCGGAAGGCGACAAGGGCGGCTTTGCCGCGCGTGCGGCGCTGACTATGATTGCCCTCAAGCAACAATTGGGAGAGCGATCGTGAGCGGGCCCGCATCACCCGGCCAGGCCGCAGCACGCCTCGCCAACAAGCGCGGTGCTGCCCGTCTGGCCGCAGTGCAGGCGCTCTATCAGATGGATGTGGCCGGCAGCGGCGTCTTCGAAATCACCGCCGAATATGAGGCATTCAGGCTCGGCAAGGAAGTCGACGGCGCGCTCTATCGCGAGGCGGACGCACAATGGTTTCGCGCCATCCTCGCCGGCGTCGTCGAGAACCAGAAAACCATCGATCCGGTCATCCGCCAGGCGCTGACCGAGGACTGGCCGCTGTCCAGGCTCGATTCGACGCTGCGCGCCATATTGCGCGCCGGCGTCTACGAACTGATGAAGCGAGAGGACGTGCCGGTGGCTGTCATCGTTTCGGAATATGTCGACATCGCCAAGGCGTTTTACGAAGAAGACGAGCCGAAGCTGGTCAACGCGGTGCTCGATCGCGTGTCGCGCCGGGTGCGCGGCGAAGGGCGTGGCAAGGACGCTTCATGACGGCCGTCGCTATCGCCGAGGCTGGCAGGGAAGCGCGCCGCACGGCGCTCATCCTTGCCGCTTCGCAGGCGATTATCGGTTCGGCCGCACCCATCGCCATTTCTGTGGGTGGGTTGGCCGGGCATTATCTGCTCGGCTTCGACAAGTCGCTGGCGACGGCGCCGATCACCGGCTTCAACGTCGGTGTGGCGCTCGGCGCCTTGCCTGCCGCCGCCATCATCGGCCGGCTCGGCCAGCGTGACGGCTTCATGACCGGCACGATCGTCACTGCGCTCGGTGGTCTGATCGCCACGCTGGCGCTGTTTCAAGCCAGCTTTTGGCTCTTCGCCTTCGGCCTGCTGGTGATCGGCATCGGCGGTGCCTTCGTCCAGCAATTCCGCTTCGCCGCCGCCGACAACGCGCCGTCTGAATTCAAGGCGCGCGCCATTTCCTTCGTGCTGGCCGGCGGCATCGTCACCGCCATCCTTGGGCCGCAGATCGTCATCTTCACCCGCGAATTGTTTGCGCCGGTGATGTTTGCCGGCTCGTTCGCGTCGATCCTGGTGCTGGCAGCTGTCGGCGCCGCCATCCTGTCGTTCCTGCGCATCCCGGCCAAGGCAGCCGTCAAGGTGGAAATCGCCGACAGCGATGCGCGGCCGCTCTCCGAGATCGTCACAAGGCCTCGCTTCGTGGCGGCGCTGTTTTGTGCCGTCGGCAGCTACGCGCTGATGAGCTTCGTCATGACCGGCGCACCGCTCGCCATGGTCGGCTGCGGCCTGTCGACGGACGACGCCACGCTCGGCATTTCCTGGCATGTGATGGCGATGTTCGCGCCGAGCTTCTTCACCGGCTCGCTGATCTATCGCTTCGGCGCCGAACGGATCGTCGCAACCGGACTTGTGTTGCTCGTCGGCTGCGCAGCGGTGGCGCTGTCGGGCTTGGCACTGTGGCAGTTCTGGACGGCGCTGATCCTGCTCGGCCTCGGCTGGAATTTCGGCTTTATCGGCGCCACTGCCATGGTCGCCGACAGCTACCGGCCATCCGAAAAGGGCAAGGTCCAGGGTTTTCACGACTTCGTCCTGTTCGGCTCCGTCGCTTTTGCATCGCTGATGTCGGGCGCCGTCTACAACGCCTGGGGCTGGGAGATGCTGAACTGGATCATCTTCCCGGTGACGGTGCTGTGCTTCGTGGCACTGGGTGTGTTGAAGATGACAAGCGCGCGGCCGACCAGCGCATGACCCCGAACCGAAGGTTCGCTTCGGCGAAATCGGAATCGATTTCGCTGGGGATCATGCGCAAAATCAAAAGTGCTACAGCGTCCTTTGCGCGTCCAAGCGGACGCGCGGCGCTGTAGTGACATGACGATGTCGGGACGAGGCAGCCGCGAGCTCACCCGCTTCCGAACAATTATTGCGCCCATGCCCCTTCTTATGAAACCGTGTACCCCGACGGAGCAGTGAAGCCATGCTCATATGCGGCAGCCGTAGTCCGGTTCTCAGCAAGGGATATTTGTGAAATGTTTTCAGTCAAGGTTTTGGCCGGCGCGGCTCTGGCGCTCGGCATCACCGCAGCCTCGGCGAGCGCTCAGGTGGTCGTGTCGTCGAAAATCGACACTGAGGGCGGTGTGCTCGGCAACATCATCCAACTCGTGCTGAACGCCAACGACATCCAGACCACCGACCGTATCCAGCTCGGCGGCACTCCGGTGGTGCGCAAGGCGATCACCGCCGGCGAAATCGACCTTTATCCGGAATACACCGGCAATGCCGCCTTCTTCTTCGAAAAGGCCGACGACCCCGTGTGGAAGGATGCCGCCAAGGGCTATGAAATGGCCAAGAAGCTCGACTATGACGCCAACAAGATCGTCTGGCTGTCGCCGTCGCCGGCCAATAACACCTGGGCGATTGCGCTGCGCAAGGATGTCGCCGAGACCAACAAGCTGGCGACGCTGTCCGACTTCGGCAAATATGTCGCCGGCGGCGGCCAGGTGGTGCTGGCGGCCTCGGCCGAGTTCGTCAATTCGGCTGCCGCGCTGCCGGCCTTCCAGACCACCTATGGCTTCACGCTTAAGCCGGACCAGCTGATCACGCTGTCCGGCGGCGATACGGCGGCGACCATCGCCGCTGCGGCGAACCAGACCAACGGCGCCAATGCCGCCATGGTCTACGGCACCGATGGCGGCATTGCGCCGTCCGGCCTGGTCGTGCTCGATGACGACAAAGGCGTGCAGCCGGTCTACCAGCCGGCTCCGATCATCCGCGAGGCGGTGCTGAAGGAGCATCCCGAGATCGAGACGCTGCTGAAGCCGGTCTTCGCCAAGCTTGACCTCGTCACCCTGCAGGAACTGAACGGCCGCGTGCAGGTCGGCGGCGAGCCGGTCAAGGGCGTCGCCGAAGACTTTTTGAAGAAGAACGGGTTTTTGAAGTAGGCCGTTCCTGAAATCGTGACATCGGTGCGCGGCGCCCCCCTCTGGCCCGCCGGCCATCTCCCCCTCAAGGGGGGAGATCAGATGTCGCGACGGCTTTCGCCACCTTTCAGCTGTGCAAGGTGTATACCGGCGCTGACGCTGCCAATCTCTCCCCTTGACGGGGAGATGTCCGGCAGGACAGAGGGGGGCGCGACGGAGCGCGACGGTCCTGACGTCAGATCCTCAAGTCGCCGCGCTCGCACATGCAAGGCATGACAGTCCGGTTCGACAAGCTCGGCGTGGTCATTGCCGCGATCGTTGCCTATGCGGCGTTCGCAGCACCCTTCGCCACCTCCCGCGCCAACCGCATCGTGCCCGGCGAGGCGCGCTCGATCCTTGATTCCTTGCCGGCGGCGGTCGGCCCATTGCTGCTGGCGATCCTCGTCATCGCGGCAATCATCGCGCTCTTGAAAACGCCGCTCGTCCTGCGCCTTGCGGCTAGCGTGATCGCGCTTGCAGCCCTTGCCATCCTGATCGGCGTCGCCGGCAGCTTCCTGACGCCTGAGGGTAATACGTTCGCGCGCATTTCGCCCGCCTCGGGTTTCTGGCTGCTCATCTTCGCCTTCACGCTTTTGCTTGCCGATGTGCTGACGCGATTGAATCTGTCGCCATGGGCACGCCTCGGCGGGCTCGTCATAGCTGCGCTGGCAATCGGCCTGCTTTTGGCTTCGGGAAGTTGGAACAGCCTGTCGATCCTCAAGGAATATGCCAACCGCGCCGACAGTTTCTGGGCGGAGGGCTCCAAGCATGTGACGCTGGCGCTGGGCTCGCTGGCGGCGGCGGTGGTCGTTGGTCTGCCGCTCGGCATCCTCTGCCACCGCGTCGACAAAATTCGCGCCGGCGTGCTGAATGTGCTCAACATCATCCAGACCATTCCTTCCATCGCGCTGTTCGGCCTGCTGATCGCGCCGCTCGGCTGGGTCGCCACGCATGTGCCGGGAGCGGCGGCGCTTGGCATTCGCGGCATCGGCACCGCCCCCGCCTTCCTCGCGCTGTTCCTCTATTCGCTGCTGCCGGTGGTGGCCAACACCGTGGTCGGCCTTGCCGGCGTGCCGCGCGCCGCCAACGACGCCGCCCGCGGCATGGGCATGACCGATCGCCAGCGCCTGTTCGGCGTTGAGTTTCCGCTGGCTTTTCCGGTCATCCTCACTGGCATCCGCATCGTGCTGGTGCAGAACATCGGCCTCGCCACCATTGCCGCGCTGATCGGCGGCGGCGGCTTCGGCGTGTTCGTGTTCCAGGGCGTCGGCCAGACGGCGATGGACCTGGTGCTGCTCGGCGCCGTGCCGACTGTGGCGATGGCCTTTGCCGCCGCCATCATCCTCGACGCAGTGATCGAAATGACCGCCACCAAGCGCAGGGTTGAAACGGCATGATCGAGATCGAAGGCATTACCAAGCGCTATGACGCGACGACCGTCGTCGACGACGTGTCGATGCTGATAGAACCACGCACCATCGCCGTGATTGTCGGCACTTCCGGCTCCGGCAAAACGACTCTGCTACGCATGATCAACCGGCTGGTCGAGCCGACCTCGGGCGTCATCAAGCTAGACGGCACCGACAACCGTTCGCTGCCCGGCTACGAACTGCGCCGCAGCATCGGCTACGCCATCCAGGGCCACGGCCTGTTTCCGCACCGCACGGTGGCGCAGAACATCGCCACCGTGCCAGTGCTGCTCGGCTGGGACAAGGCTCGAATCAAGGCCCGTGTCGAAGAGTTAATGACGCTCTATCAGCTCGACCCCGAGGCGTTCGGGCCGCGCTATCCGCACGAGCTTTCCGGTGGCCAGCAGCAGCGCGTCGGCGTTGCCCGCGCGCTTGCCGCCGAGCCGAACGTGCTTCTGATGGACGAGCCGTTCGGCGCCCTCGACCCGATCATCCGCAATAAGGCGCAGGAGGATCTTCTGGCGATCCAGAAGCGCTTTGGCACCACCATCATCCTCGTCACCCATGACATGGAGGAGGCGGTGCATATGGGCGACAAGATCGCGGTGATGGATGCCGGCAAGCTCGTGCAATATGCCAAGCCCGCCGAGATCCTGGCGAAGCCGGCCAGCGCCTTCGTCGAGACACTGGTCGGCGCCAGCGAAAAACCGTTCAGACTGCTGTCGCTCGGCCGCGTGCGCGACGCGGTGGAGACGGGCACCGCCGAAGGCGAGGCGATCCCCGACGACGCCAGCCAGCGCGATGCTCTGGCTGAACTCCTCTGGTCGGGACGCCCGGCGCTGCCGGTGAAAGGCGCCGACGGCAAGCCGCTCGGCCGCGTGACGGTGGATGGGCTGGTGAAACGCGCAGCGAGGCCGGCGTGAAAGAGGCCGGTGTAAAAGCCTGGCTTCCGTCGCTGCTCAGGCTTGTCCTGGTGGTGTTGCTGGTTGCGTTCGTGACCAATCCCGGCTGGTTCGAACCGCTGCTGAAGCCGCTGACCGAGAACAACGCGCCGGCAATCTACAATCAGGGCAGCCTTTTGACGTTGACGCTGCTGCATCTGCGGACCGTGCTGATCGCGACGGTGGCGGCGACCATCGTTGCCGTGGCGCTCGCCATCCTGGTCACCAGGCCGGCCGGCGTCGAATTCCTGCCGCTGTCGCGCAGCCTGGTCAATATCGGCCAGACCTTTCCGCCGGTGGCGGTGTTGGCGCTGGCCGTGCCGGCGGTCGGCTTTGGCGAGAAGCCGACACTGATCGCGCTGTTTCTCTACGGCCTTCTGCCGATCTTCGAGAACGCGCTGACCGGGCTGACGACGCTGCCGGCCAACGTGGTCGAGGCGGCGCGCGGCGCCGGCATGACCGGCTGGCAAAGGCTGGTCAAGGTCGAGCTGCCGCTCAGCGCGCCGATCATCCTCGGCGGTATCCGGCTGTCGGTGGTCATCAGCCTCGCCACCGCGACGATCGGCTCGACCGTGGCGGCCAGGACGCTGGGCGAGGTGATCATCGCCGGTCTGTTGTCGAACAACCTCGCCTTCGTCCTGCAGGGCGGCCTGATCGTTGCCGCCCTTGCCGTGCTGATCTATGACGGGCTGTCGGCGATCGAGCGCTACACCGCGCGCCGCATGGGGCAGGAGACGGCGTAGCCGACAAATCAGCTCAGATATCGCCTTGCTTATCTCGACGGGAAACAGTGATTCCCATGACCCGACCGGGTTCTGAAGTGAAAGATAGCGGCTCTACCGAGAGGCTTTAGGCGAAAGCCGGGCAAAAACCGAACAATATCTTGACGTTCGCACCCCTGTTTCGCATAAGCCGGTGCGAAGGGAGCGGATTCCGCGCGCGGAATCCGCTCCCCGTCTCAACGGCCCAGGGAGGGGTTCTTTTGGGTCATCAATCGAGGAAAATCCGGCAATGACCATAATTTCAGCTGTCATCGCCTGCGGTCTGCTTTCAGTCCTTTACGCCATCTGGGCGACACGTTCGGTCCTCGCGGCCGATCAGGGCAATGCACGCATGCAGGAAATTTCCGCGGCCATCCGCGAAGGCGCGCAGGCCTATCTGGCGCGCCAGTACACCACCATCGCCATCGTCGGCGTCGTGGTCCTGCTGCTCGCCTGGTGGCTGCTTTCGATCACCGCCGCCATCGGCTTCCTGATCGGCGCCGTTCTGTCGGGCGCTGCCGGCTTCATCGGCATGCACGTCTCGGTGCGCGCCAATGTCCGCACCGCGCAGGCGGCTTCCAACAGCCTCGCTGCCGGCCTTGAGATCGCCTTCAAGTCGGGCGCCATCACCGGCATGCTGGTCGCTGGCCTGGCCCTGCTCGGCGTCTCGATCTACTACCTGATCCTGACCCAATTCATGGGCCTTCAGCCAAACGACCGTGTCGTCATCGACTCGCTGGTTTCGCTCGGCTTCGGCGCCTCGCTGATCTCGATCTTCGCCCGTCTCGGCGGCGGCATCTTCACCAAGGGCGCCGACGTCGGCGGCGATCTCGTCGGCAAGGTCGAAGCCGGCATTCCGGAAGACGATCCACGCAATCCGGCCACCATCGCCGACAATGTCGGCGACAATGTCGGCGACTGCGCCGGCATGGCCGCCGACCTGTTCGAGACCTATGCGGTGACCGTGGTCGCCACCATGGTCCTCGCCGCCATCTTCTTCGGCGGCACCGCCGTTCTCAGTGCCACGATGCTCTATCCGCTGGCCATCTGCGGCGCCTGCATCCTGACCTCCATCGTCGGCACTTTCTTCGTCAAGCTCGGCTCCAACGGCTCGATCATGGGCGCGCTCTATAAGGGCCTGATCGTCACCGGCCTGCTGTCGATCGTCGGCCTCGGCATCGCCACCTCGGCAACGCTGGGCTGGGGCGAGATCGGAACGGTCGCCGGCATGGCCATCACCGGCACGAACCTGTTCATCTGCGGCCTGATCGGTCTCGCCGTGACCGGCCTCATCGTGGTGATCACCGAATACTATACCGGCACCGGCAAGCGCCCGGTGAACTCCATCGCCCAGGCTTCGGTCACCGGTCACGGCACCAATGTCATCCAGGGTCTTGCGGTCTCGCTGGAATCGACGGCACTTCCGGCGATCGTCATCGTCGGCGGCATCATATCGACCTACCAGCTCGCCGGCCTCTACGGCACCGCGATCGCAGTCACCACGATGCTCGGCCTTGCCGGCATGATCGTTGCGCTCGACGCCTTCGGCCCGGTCACCGACAATGCCGGCGGCATTGCCGAAATGGCCGGCTTGCCCAAGGAAGTGCGCCAGTCCACCGATGCGCTCGACGCCGTCGGCAACACCACCAAGGCGGTGACAAAGGGTTACGCCATCGGTTCGGCCGGTCTCGGCGCGCTGGTGCTGTTTGCGGCCTACTCCAACGACCTGAAGTTCTTTGCCGCCAATAGCGACAAATATCCTTACTTCCAGGGTATGAGCGAAGTCTCTTTCGACCTCTCCAACCCTTACGTCGTCGCCGGCCTGATCTTCGGCGGTCTGATTCCGTATCTGTTCGGCGGCATCGCCATGACCGCCGTCGGCCGTGCGGCGGGCGCCATCGTCCAAGAGGTGCGCAAGCAGTTCCGCGAGGATCCTGGCATCATGGCCGGCACGTCGAAGCCGAACTATGCGCGTGCGGTCGACCTTCTGACCAAGGCGGCGATCCGGGAAATGATCATTCCGTCGCTGCTGCCGGTGCTGGCGCCGTTGGTCGTCTATTTCGGCGTGCTGCTGCTCTCGGGCTCGAAGGCGTCCGCCTTTGCAGCACTTGGTGCCTCGCTGCTCGGCGTCATCGTCAACGGCCTGTTCGTCGCCATCTCGATGACCTCTGGCGGCGGCGCCTGGGACAACGCGAAAAAATCGTTCGAGGACGGCTTCACCGACAAGGACGGCATCAAGCACCTCAAAGGTTCCGAGGCGCACAAATCCTCGGTGACCGGCGACACGGTCGGCGATCCCTACAAGGACACCGCCGGTCCGGCTGTCAACCCGGCGATCAAGATCACCAACATCGTCGCCCTGCTGCTGTTGGCCGTGCTCGCGCACGGCTGAGGCCGCTCGGCCCTTCCGGGCCCGCAATCCAGAACCGAACCCGCGGGAGCTATCCCGCGGGTTCTTCTATTTTGGACGTACAGCATCAGGGCATTGATGCCCGTGACGGCTCCAAAGCTCGAGTTCAAGTCGTCTGCGGCCCGCAGCCTGCGATGATGGCTTGCTGTCTCAAAACAAAAACCCGCAGGATCGCTCCCGCGGGTTTTCGGTCGCCTGAGATGTTGCTGCTTCCAGGGAAGCAAAAGGAAAGGATGAGAAGCCGATTCTTCGGGATGGATCAGGTGCCGCCGAGCGAGCTGCCGCCGCCGCCGCCGGGGAGGCCGGGCGCCAGCTTGCTGGCGCCGTTGATGATCTGACTGAGGAAGTTCTGGTCCTTGCCGCCGGTCGGCGTGGTCCTTGAGATGAAGTCGAACACCTTGCCGTCCTTCAGGCCGTAATTGGCGATCTGGGTAACGCGCCCGTCCTCGCCGAAATAGACCGCCAGCACCTTCTGGTCGACCAGCCTCGGCTTGTCGAAGGCGACGTAACGCTTGCGCGTCTGCGAGATGTAGTAGAAGGCCTCGTTGTCGAAAGTCGCCTTCGTCGACGGGGTGCCGAGCGCCAGAAGCACCTGTTCGCGGCTCGAGCCGACCGGCACCAGGTCGATCGCCTGCTGGTCGATCACGTAGCCCTGCGTCAGCGTCTCGCTCGGATTGAGATCGCCGATCATCTTCGACGAGTTGCAGGCGGAAAGCGCCGAAGCAACCACCAGCAGCGAGATCGCGCCGGCGGATCTAGGCAAAGCGGACCTGGGCAGAAAAGTCGACTTGAATTTCAGCGCGCGCAACTACAACTCCATTAGCTGGCCGCAACTTGCGCTGGGCCGCAAAACCGGTAAACCAGCTTGCTCGCCGATGCAACAAGGCCAATTCAACAAACGGTCCCCGGGAGACCACCCTCAATGTTCCAGCGCCTTTTTGGTCGCGAACGTCACGCCAACCGCGCTATCACCGAGGCGCTTTACGCACAAATCGTGGCAGCGGCGCGGCAAACTGTGTTTTATTCCGACTGGAATGTACCGGACACGCCGCTCGGCCGCTTCGAGATGCTGTCGCTGCACATGTTCCTGTTCCAGCACCGGCTGCGCGGCGAGGGCGGTGTTGCCGGGGAGGTCGCGCAGGTGCTGATCGACGAATTCTTCATGGATGTCGAGCATTCACTGCGGGAACTGGGCATCGGCGACGTCGGTGTGCCGAAGCGCATGAAGAAACTGGCGAAGATGTTTTATGGCCGCACCGCCGCCTATGACGATGCGCTGGAACGAAACGACCATGATGCACTCGTCGCTGCCCTTGCCCGCAATGTCCGGCCCGATACCGGCGCTTGGCCGCAAGCAACGCATCTGGCCGGCTACGTCGCCGATGTCTCCAGGCGACTCGCGGAACAGGCGACCGAATCGATTGTTTCCGGCACGGTGGCATTCCCCGTCGCCAAGACTATCTAAGGAAAAGATGAAACACGCCGATTCCCAGAGCCCCGATCACCAGAGCCCCGTGTCCTTCGTGGCCAATGTCGCCCGGCTGCCGCAAAAGGGACTGCCGGTGGTCATCAAGGCTGACGCCGCGCAGCGCGCCGCGCTAGCGGGCGAGCACGAGTTGCTCTCGGTCGAGAACTACCGCGCCGAACTGCTGGTGGCGCCATGGAAGCGCAACGGCGTCAAGGTCAGCGGCCGCGTCGAGGCCGATATCACCCAAGCCTGCGTCGTCTCCCTCGACCCGGTCGAGGCGCATATCGACGAGGCGGTCGACGCACTGTTTCTGCCGGAGCAGTCCAAGCTCGGGCGGCTGGGTTTCGAGGGCGGCGGCGAGATAATGCTCGATGCCGAAGGGCCGGACAGTCCTGAAACGTTTTCCGGCAATTCGATTGACGTCGGGGCGCTCGCCGAACAGTTCTTTGGGTTGGCGATCGATCCCTATCCGCGCAAGCAAGGCGTTTCGATGGAGGCTGCCGACCATGCCGGGACTGCGGAAAGCGAATTCCAGCAACAGCTGCGCTCCCTGCTCGGAAAATCCTGAAAACCCGACCCAATCGGAGAAAGCCGGTTGTGCGGCAGCCCAAAAACGCTATTTTCGCCGAACCTTCGCGAGCCCCAAACCGTTGCCAGCGCCAGGCGCTTGCTCAAGCAAACTGTGAGATGAACACCGAGTGATCAGGATTTCCATCGATGCCATGGGTGGCGATCACGGACCAAGCGTGGTCATCCCGGCGCTCATGACGGTCGCGACGCGGCGTCCCGACATCCGCTTCGTCATCTATGGTCGCGAGGAGGCAGTGCGCCCCGAACTCGCAAAACTCCCCAAGCTGGCGGAAGTGTGCGAGTTCATTCACTGCGACATAGCAGTCAGGATGGACGACAAGCCGAGCCAGGCGCTGCGCCATGGCCGCTGGAAATCGTCGATGTGGAAAGCGGTCGAGGCGGTCAAGGCAGGCACTGCCGACGCCTGCATCTCGGCTGGCAACACCGGCGCGCTGATGGCGATGTCGAGGTTCTGCCTTCGCACCATGGCGACCATCGACCGTCCGGCAATCGCGGCGCTCTGGCCGACATTGCGCGGCGAAAGCGTGGTGCTGGACGTCGGCGCCACCATCGGCGCGGATGCGCATCAACTGGTTGATTTTGCCATTTTGGGCACCGGCATGGCGCGCTCGGTGTTCGGCATCGAACGGCCGAGCATCGGTCTGCTCAACGTTGGCGTCGAGGAGATCAAGGGCCAGGAAGAGGTCAAGGAAGCGGGCCGCATGTTGCGCGAGGCCAACATGGCCTCGATGAACTACCATGGTTTCGTCGAGGGCGACGACATCGGCAAGGGCACGGTCGACGTGGTCGTCACCGAAGGATTTGCCGGCAACATCGCGCTGAAGACGGCGGAAGGCACGGTAAGACAGATCGCCGGTTACCTGCGCGCCGCGATGGACCGGACGCTGATGGCCAGGATCGGCTATATATTTGCCAAGGGCGCCTTCGATCGCCTGCGCGAAAAGATGGATGTCGGCCGTTCCAATGGCGGGGTTTTCCTGGGTCTGAACGGCATCGTGGTGAAAAGCCATGGCGGGGCTGATTCGGACGGCTTCGCGGCGGCGATTGAGCTTGGCTACGACATGGTGCGCAACAATCTGCTCGATCGCATCGAAGCCGATCTCGACCTGTTCCATGCGCGCAATCCGCATGCCCAGACATCCAGGAAGTCCGACGTCGTTGCCGACGCAGAGGAATAGGAAAGAGCCTTGATCAGATCAGTCGTGCGCGGCACAGGCGCCGCGCTGCCCCGCCGCACCATGAAGAATGCCGATTTCGAAGGCATGGTCGAGACCTCCGACGAATGGATCGCCCAGCGCACCGGCATCCGCCAACGCCATATCGCGGCCGACGACGAGACCACGGCTTCGCTCGGCGAGGCGGCGGCGCGCGCAGCCCTCGACAATGCCGGCCTGACGCCCGCCGATATCGACCTGATCGTGCTGGCGACGTCGACGCCCAACAACACCTTTCCGGCGACCGCCGTCGACATCCAGAACCGGCTCGGCATGCATCACGGCTTCGCCTTCGATCTGCAGGCAGTGTGCTCGGGCTTCGTCTATGCGGTTACGACAGCCGACCTCTATATCCGCGGCGGTCTGGCCAAACGCGTGCTGGTGATCGGCTCGGAAACCTTCTCGCGCATCCTCGACTGGAGCGACCGCTCGACCTGCGTCCTGTTTGGCGACGGCGCCGGGGCGATGGTGCTGGAAGCAGGAGAGGGGGCGGGCAGCATTGCCGACCACGGCGTGCTGGCAGCCAGCCTGCGCTCCGACGGGGCCCACAAGGACAAGCTGTTCGTCGATGGTGGACCATCGACCACCGGAACGGTGGGGCATCTCAGGATGGAAGGCCGCGAAGTGTTCAAGCACGCGGTCGGCATGATCACCGACGTCATCGAGGCGACGTTCTCAGCTGCCGGCATCACCGCTGAGGATCTCGACTGGTTCGTGCCGCATCAGGCCAATAAACGGATTATCGACGCTTCAGCCAAAAAGCTCGGGATAGCAGAGCAAAAGGTGGTGGTTACGGTCGATTTGCACGGCAACACCTCGGCGGCTTCCGTGCCGCTGGCTCTTTCGGTGGCGGTCGCCGACGGCCGTATCAAGAAGGGTGATCTGGTGCTGATCGAGGCGATGGGCGGGGGCTTCACCTGGGGCGCGGTTTTGGTTCGCTGGTAAGTGCCGAACTGACAGGTTCGGTCCTTGACCTTGCCGGATCAATTACTTAGGCTCTATCTTTGCTTATATAGAGTTATGTTTTTGAGCGCTGAAGGGGACGGTTCGCATGGGGGGAAAGACACTTACGCGCGCCGATCTTGCTGAAGCCGTTTATCGCAAGGTTGGCTTGTCGCGCACTGAATCGGCCGAGCTCGTCGAAGCGGTTCTTGACGAGATTTGCGAAGCTATCGTTCGCGGTGAGACGGTGAAATTGTCGTCGTTCGCGACGTTCCATGTCCGCTCCAAGAACGAGCGCATCGGGCGCAATCCGAAAACCGGCGAGGAAGTGCCGATCCTGCCGCGCCGCGTGATGACCTTCAAATCGTCGAATGTGCTGAAGAACCGCATCCTGCGCGCCCACCAGAACAGCAAGGCCAAGGGCAGCAAATAGCGCCTGCGCTTCAAAGCCCGGTTGAAAACGGTTGCCCCCTTTGACGCCGGGCTTGAATATTGTTTTATAAACCGCTGAAATAAGGCCGATTCGGCAGAACAAGCCGGATCGGAATGACTCTTTGTCGAGCGTGATCTTGGCCGAAAACCGATTCCCACTTTTCGGGATCATGCTCCAGCGTGAGGATTTCGCCCATGGACAAGAGCCCCGATGCTTTCCGAACCATCAGTGAGGTGGCAGAAGATCTCGACCTGCCGCAGCATGTGCTGCGTTTCTGGGAAACGCGTTTCAGCCAGATCAAACCGATGAAGCGCGGCGGCGGCCGCCGCTACTACCGGCCGCAGGATGTCGAACTGATCAAGGGCATCCGCCACATGCTCTACGACCAGGGCTATACGATCAAGGGCGTGCAGAAGCTGCTGCGCGAGAACGGCAACCATTTCCTGGTCGCCATCGGCAGTGGCGACATGGCGGCCGTCGAGGCGATCTCTCAACGCCGACAGGCCGATGCGGTGCCGCTGACGCCGGCGGCCCAGCCGCGCGGCGCCGATGACGAGATGCTGGTCGGCGAGCCCAAGGTGAAACCCAGCCGGCGCTTTTTCGGCCTGGGCAAGACCGACGACGAAGGCCCGGTGCAGCCAGGCACGTCGAAACTCTCGCGCGACAATCGCGCCTTGCTGCAGGAAGCGCTGTTCGACCTGCTGGAATGCAAGCGCCTGCTCGATCAGGTGCGCTAGCGCATGATCCCAAAAATCGGAATCGATCTTCGGAAAGGATCATACGCAAAATTAAAGTGCTACAGCGTCCTTTGCGCGTCCAATAGGACGCGCGGCGCTGTAGTCCATGTCGCCCAAAGGCATACCCTCATGCCTGACACGAGGGCGCGCAGCGGTCTGGGATAACGACATGGATAAAAGAACTTAAAGCGGGTCGCATGAACCCCTTCAGACGCGACGCGCTTTAAGGGCCGACCGATTGCCGTCAGAGACCGGAACTGCTTCCGAAATCATGCGTTCCTTTTCGCAAAGGAAGGAAGCATATCATGGTATCATTTTCGACCCTCTCCGACATTGACCTTGAAAAGCAGGTCGCAGCCCTCTCCAGGGAACTGGCGGCGCTGAGAAAAGCCGTGTCCAGGCGCGGCAGCGCCTATTACGAGGACGGGCGTGACACCGCCTCGGACTACTATGCGGATCTTGCAGAGCGCTTCAGTGAGGCTCTGCCTGCGATCAGGAGGCATAGCAGGGTGATAGAAAGGACAGCCCGCGATCACCCGGCGACAGCGGCTGCTGTCGGGCTGGTTGTGGTCGGGCTCGTCGCAAGCCTGTTCCTCAGCCGCCAGCAGAAAACGTCGCGAACGAGATCGAGATCGGCACGTTGAGACAAGAATTGGCGGCGCTGACGGCCGCCATTTTCGTTGATAACAAGTTGATCAACGCGCGAGCTTGAGCTTGTTGTTCGGGCTGACCTGCGACGGTGCCGTTGGAGTCGGTGGCATCCGTGTATGTGCCCTTGCAGTCGAGCGCAGCACCAGGCAGTGACCCGCGCCCTTACAAACCGCGCCGCCGCCGCTCGGATGCTTGGTGCGGCCCGGAGAGGGAAGGTTCACGCGTCGGTCAAAAAAATTCGCAGCCCTGATGCGTTCTGCGTTGCATCAGGCTTCCGCCGTCCTTTCAAAACGGCTGCCGAGCCAGCGACAGCCGGTTAAACAAGGGAGGTCGAACAAATTTCGGCGATCGGCCAGTCAAAGAACTCGATCGGAATGGCGGTCCCGTGCCGGTGCCGCCGAGGCCTGTGCCGGGGTCGCGCCGATCAGTATCACGATGCTGTGACGGCACCTTTGGCGCTTGGCAAATCACTACCGAGAGGGCATTCTCTGCGCCGTCTCAGGCAACATCTTGATTTGATCAAACTCTTTAAATCCACGGAGTTGCCAAATGCCCCAAATAGCAAGAAGCGAAGCTTTTTCCGAACTGTCGGCGACCGAAGCTGCGCCAGACCACAGCGCCCTCAAGGCCATCCGAGAAACCAGGGGATACAGCATGGAAGAGCTGTCTCTGACGTGCGGCCTGGCGATCGATGAAATCGCGGACATCGAGAACGGCAAGAATGCCGATCCGTCGAAGCTTCGGCGGATAGCCTCCGCGCTTCGGCTTCCGGAAAACGCGCTGATCAATACAGCCGTGCTGACGCAATCCGTGGAAAATCGACGACCCGTCTGATAGCTAGCGACGCCAGAGGATCAAGCCAGACAAACGAGTGTGATACTGGATTTGAAGTTCCTGAATGCTGACGACGCCCCAACAGAGCAGGAACTTCAAATCCACCATGCCGGGCATCGGCGCGACCGCCGCCGAATTCGGTTGACCCGAACCGGGTTATCACGATACATCGCGACCGGTCCGGAGTGTAGCGCAGCCCGGTAGCGCACTTGACTGGGGGTCAAGGGGTCGTCGGTTCGAATCCGGCCACTCCGACCATTTCAAAACTTCGACTTGCCCCCAGAAACCCATCATGCCTTAGCCGCCGGCGCGGTCAGCTCCACCGGCCGCAACTGCCGCTGGTGACGGTATTCCAATGCGATGGCGCCCCAGATCAGCCCGAGCAGCAGATAGACGTGGCGCCAGTGATCTATGTCGATGAAGGTGCCCAGCCCGATATTGCCGACGAAGGCGACATAGGCGCACAGAAGATAGGGCTGCCACGGCCTGTCGCGCAGGAGAATGCGGAAGCCGGCCGCTATCGTCCAGCAGGTCAGCGTCAGGAATGACACGAAGCCGAGCCAGCCATAATCCATCAGCATCTTCAGCCAGATGTCGTGCGTGTCCTCGCCGAAAATCGTGCCGAAGACGAGCGGGCCGATGCCGAGCGGATGCTCCAGCGCCATCTGGAAACCGATCGTGTAGCGGGCGAAACGGCCGAGGCGGGCGGTATCGTAGCTCTGTTCCAGCTGGGCACGGCTGGAAAACATCTCCGAGACGCCCGGCAGCTGCAGGATGACGAGCATCGCAATGACCAGCAGCGAGACGGCGGCGATGGTCATGACGGCGACACGCAGCCGGAACTTGCCGCTGGCGCTCTGCAGGAACAGGGCGCCGGTAAGCAGGATCGCCGAAACGCCGAACATGCCCCAGGCGCCGCGCGAGAAGGAGAAGAAAATGCCGGCCGTGATGATCAGCAGTGGCACCGCTAGCAAGGGCATGCGTGAGATAGGGCCTGTCAGCAAGAGATAGAGCAGGTAAATGCCGGGCAACACCAGGAACGGCCCGAACACGTTCGGATCCTGAAAGGCGCCGGTCGCGCGGTCGTATTTGGTGAAGATCTCCGCCCCGGGAAAGGCATGGAAATAGCCTGCTATGCCGAGCAGCGAGGTCAGCACCGCCGACATCACATAGGCCAGGAAGATAACCCGGTAGAGGTTTGGCTGGACCGATGTCACCGAGGCAAAGAACACCGCGGTGAAGGCGAGGAACAGCGACACGGAGAGATAGAGCGGGGTGCCGGCAATATCCGACATCTGGGTCATCGAGATCATGCCGCCGATGTTCATGACCACCAGCAGCACCAGCAGCGGCGCCGCCGCGCGCGATATGCGCAGGCCGAACAAGGCCCACACTGCCATCAGCCCGACCATGTAGAGGTCGTATGGCGCCGGCTCGGCGATGACGAAGCCGGACAGGAAGGCGCCGAGGAAAACCGCGGTCGACGCAATCAGCGCGATCAGCTTGGCGTTGACTGCAGCCGGCGGCAGCTCATGCGCGACGGCGCTCAATAGGCATTTTCCGTATTGAGCAGCCGGATGGGTGTCAGGAACAGGATTCTCAGATCGAACAGCAGCGACCAGTTCTCGATATAATAGAGGTCGTATTCCGTCCGCATGCGGATCTTCTCGTTGGTGTCCATCTCGCCGCGCCAGCCATTGATCTGGGCCCAACCGGTGACGCCGGGCTTGACCTTGTGGCGTGCGAAATAGCCGTCGACCACCTCATTGTAGAGAAGGTTGTGCGACTGCGCGGCAATGGCATGCGGGCGCGGCCCAACCAGCGACAGCGAACCGAAAAGCGAATTGAAGAACTGCGGCAACTCGTCGATCGAGGTCTTGCGGATGAAGCGGCCGACGCGGGTGACGCGCGGGTCGTTCTTGGTCACCGTCTGCTTGGCCGTCGGATCCGCCTTGTCCGTGTACATCGAACGGAACTTGTAGACCTCGATGATCTCGTTGTTGAAGCCATGCCGCTTCTGGTGGAACAGCACCGGTCCCTTGCTGTCGAGCTTGATGGCGATCGCGGTCACCAGCATGACTGGCAAGAACACGATGATGCCGACGATCGAGAAGACGATGTCGAAGGCGCGCTTGGCGACCGAATCCCAGTCGTTGATCGGCTTGTCGAAGATATCGAGCATCGGCACCGAGCCGATGTAGGAATAGGCGCGCGGCCGAAATTGCAGCGCGTTCGAATGCGCCGAGAGCCGGATGTCGACCGGCAGCACCCACAGCTTCTTCAAAAGCTGCAGGACGCGCGATTCGGCGGTCAGCGGCAGCGACACGATCAGCATGTCGATGCGGGCGATGCGGGCGAACTCGATGAGCTCGGAAACGGTGCCGAGCTTCGGATAGCCGGCGACGATGGGAGGCGAGCGCTTGTCACCGCGGTCGTCGAAGATGCCGCAGATACGAATGTCGTTGTAGGGCTGCTTTTCGACGGAGCGGATCAGGACTTCCGCCGCCGTGCCGCCGCCGACGATGACGGCGCGGCGCTCCATGCGCCCGTCGCGCGCCCAGCGCCGGATCAGCTTCGACATCAGCAGCCTCAGGCCGAAGATCAGCATGAAGCCGACGACGAACCAGGTGCCGAAAAACAGGCGCGAATAGTCTTCCGACATCTTCATGGCGAATGCCGTCAGCGCCATCAAGGCGAAGGTGCCGGCCCAGACCAGCAGGAGACGGCCGAAATTGGCGAGCGGCCGCATCAACGAGACGACCTGGTAGCAATCGGTGACGTCGAGCAGCACCACTGCGAGGAACGAGGCGGCGGCAATCGTCAGCGGGTACTGCCAGGCGAGATGGCTGAAGAGGCCGACATAGTAGAAATAGACGCAGAGGCCCGACAGGAACAGCAGCGCGAATTCCACCATGCGCAAGACGCCGCTGACCATGATCGGCGACATGGTATCGCGCCGGTATTGCGACGCGACCTGACGGGCGACGTCGTTCATCCCGCCAAGGTTACCGCCGCTGGCCGGGCCGTCGAATTTGCGCACCGCGTCTATCGAAAAGCGGCGTGCGGGATCGATCTCGTTCATGGGTGCATCCGCAAAGCTTCCCTCAGGTGAATAGCAAAAGAGAGCTAAGAAACCCTTGAAACAACAGGTGGCTTTAGAGAAGCTTTGGGGTTAGCGCCCTTTGGGGGTTACCGCTTGAGCGCGGCGAAATAGGCCGTCTCGATCGCGGCGGCCATTACGTCGGCGCCGAATCGCGTCTTGAGGTCGGCGCTGTCGGGCATCAGGCTGCCGTAGGCATTGAGGTCGGCCAGCGCCGCGCTCATCTTGTTGCTGAGTTCGCGCGGGTCAGGCCGGATCAGGGCAGGGGAGCCGGTGCCAAAGATTTCCGGGATGCCGCCGACGGCGGTGGCGATCATCGATTTGCGGGCGGCAAGCGTTTCCAGAACGATGTAAGGCATGGCTTCCGCACGCGAGGGAACGATAACCAGTTCGGCCAGCGCGAAGGCTTTGCGCGCCGGCATCGGCGGCAGGAAGCGCGTATGGCCTTCGAGACCGAGGCGCTTCACTTGCGCATGGTAGCGCGGCAGGTCGTCGCCGTCGCCCACCATCACCGCTTTCACCGGGCGGCCGAGCCGCGTTCCGGCAAGGACGAGCGCATCGATGAAGATGTCCGGTCCCTTGAGGTCGCGCATCATGCCGATATAGAGGACATCGGCCGCATTCTGCTCGGTTCGCACCGGCTCGAACTCGGCGGCGCTCAAGCCGTTGTAGACAAGGTTGTTCGGGATGGGCGGTTCGCCGACCTTCCTGTGATATGTCTGCCTTTCATAATCGGAGACAAACAGAAGATAGTCGGTGAAGCGCGCCATGAACCGTTCGAGCGCGAAAAACAGCTTCCCCGTGGCGGTAGTCTCGTCATAGTGAAGAGAGCCGCCGTGAGGCGAATAAAGGCGGGCTACGCGAGACCTTGATACCCGCAACAACGAGCCGAACAGGCGGGCATAGGCGCCACCCTTGGCGCCGTGCCCGTGGAGCACGTCCGGCCGCAATCCCTTGATAAGCCCGAAGGTGCGCCAGGCCGAGGCGAGATCGCCCGGTCCGACATGCCGCTGCATTGGCGTCCGATGGATGCCGAGCGCCATTTTGCCCTTCATTTGTTCGAACAAATGTTCCTCAAAATCGCCACCCGTCGTCGAATCGCAGACGATGCCGACGGCATGCCCGGCGGCGACCTGCGCCTCGGTCAGGTCGCGCACGTGACGAAAAATCCCTCCGACAGGTGAGCGAAAGCAGTGGACGATCCTGAGTGTGTCCGCCACGTGGTCTAGAACAGGCGTTCGCGAACGTAGATCGTGTCGCCGGGCAGGAGTGGGTCGGAGGTGGCCACGCGACCGGTCATGACCTTGCCATTGATGTCGCGGGTGATGTCGACGCTTTCCTGGTTGGCGCGCGGGCTGAAACCGCCGGCGATGGCAATCGCCTTTTGCACCGTCAGGCCGGGAACATAGGAGTACTGGCCCGCGGCACCGACTTCGCCCATGATGAAGATCGGGCGGTAGCGGTCTATCTCGACCGAAACGTCCGGATCGCGCAGGTAGCCCTGGCGCAATTTGTCGGCGATCTCGCCTTCGAGTTGCTGTGCAGTGTGGCCGCGCGCCGGTACGGCGCCGACGAGCGGGATGGACAGGTAACCGGATTGGTCGACGCTGTAGACGTTGGTCAATCCTTCCTGCTCGAACACGGTGACGCGGACCCGGTCGCCGGCACCGAGGCGATAAGGCTGATCGAGCATTTTATGGAAGGCGGCCGGCGCCGGCCGGTAGCTGGAGCAGCCGGCAAGCAACGACACGGCGAGCAGCGCGCGGAAGAGGGAAGCAGTGCTTTTCATGGCCGGACACGTACCTTCGATTGGCCGCTGCTACCGCGGCAAACTCTGGGGATCGAGGTCCGTTATCATCCCGTTAGGGTTAATGGCCGGTAAAGGCGGGCGGTCCGAAGCGGCGGCAACCGACAAAACACGGCCGGTTTTAATGCTTTTGTTGCCGCTTGCGAGAAAATCCTAACAGATACTTACCGCGATATTAACGGCTGAGTTACCATAGTTGTTTACGGTGCATCCTGACCAATGCATGTCGCCCAAAAGTGCGCAGCGGTTTTGGGACAACGACATGCATGAAAACAAGAGCTTAAAGCGGGTCGTATGAATCTGTTCAAACGCGACGTGCTTTAAGTACCGGAGCAGGATGCATGTCCGTTAATTCCGTGGCCGCAGATGTCGACGTCGATCTCAGGCATCTCTTCGCAAGCCTTGCGAGGAATTGGCTGCGCATTCTTGTCGTGGCGCTGGTCATAACCGGCCTGGCGTTCGCGCTCACCTGGCTCGCCACGCCGCATTACAGGGCCGAAACACGGCTTTTGATCGAGACGCGCGAATCGGTTTACACGCGCCCCGACGGCACCAATGACAACGACAAGCCGATTCTCGACGAGGAAGGCGTGACCAGCCAGGTCGAGGTTGTGTCTTCGACCGACATCCTCAAGCAGGTGGCGCAGAAGCTCAATCTGTCGCGGCTTCCCGAATTCGACGAGACGGCGGACCTGCCGATGTTGAGCCGTCTGCTCGTCATCGCCGGCCTGAAAAGCGACCCCAACGAGATTCCGCCTGAAGAACGCGTGCTGACGACGATGCGCGAGAAGCTCAACGTCTATCGCGTTGAAAAATCACGGGTTATCGTCATCGAATTCTCTTCGGAAAATCCCCGGCTCGCCGCCGAAATTCCGAACGCCATCGCCGACGCCTACATCTCCGTCCAAGGCAATGCCAACATCGAATCGAATTCCGCCGCAACCGACTGGCTGGCGCCTGAGATCGCCGACCTGTCGAAGCGGGTGAAGGACGCCGAGGCCAAGGTAGCAAGCTACCGCGCCCAGTCCGATCTTTTGATGGGCGGCAACAATTCGGTGCTCGCCACGCAACAGCTTTCCGAACTGTCCAGCGAACTGTCGCGGGTGCGGGCCAATCGCGCATCGGCGGAAGCGACGGCCGACAGCGTGCGCAGGGCGCTGCAGAATGGCGGCTCGCTGGATGCGGTACCAGAGGTGCTGTCTTCCGAACTCATCCAGCGGCTGCGCGAGCGGCAGGTCGAGCTCAAGACCAACATCGCCGACCTTTCCACCTCCTTGCTCGACAATCATCCGCGCATCCGGGCGCTGAGATCGCAGCTTGCCGATCTCGACCGCCAGATCCGCAACGAGGCGGAAAAGATCATGAAAGGGCTGATGACGCAGGCGCAGACGGCTCAGGCCCGCGAAAACCAGCTTGTCGCCGACGTCAACACGCTGAAGGCTGCATCGGCGCGCGCCGGCGACCAGCAGGTCGAACTGGATGCGCTGCAGCGTGAAGCGACCGCCCAGCGGCAGTTGCTCGAATCCTACCTGACCCGTTACCGTGAGGCGTCTTCGCGCAAGGACAGCAACTATCTGCCGGTGGACGCCCGTGTCTTTTCCCGCGCGGTTGCGCCGTCCGAGCCCTATTTCCCGAAGATCCTGCCGATCACCGCTGCGGCCTTCGTCGGCTCATTGCTGCTCATGGCGATCGTGACGCTTCTGCAAGAGCTGTTTTCGGGTCGCGCCATGCGGCCGGCCGCCGGCGCCCGCTTCGATCGGATCGAACAGGTCACTATGCCGGTTGCACACGAACCGTCCAATCACGAACCGGCCGATATCGAAGACCCTAGGGATCGGACGGCCGAAGCCCAGGCAGAGCCGCAGGCGGCTGACGCGGCGCCAGCAACTGCGCCAGCAACTGGCGAGGACGTCAAGTCGGCGCGCCCCACCCTTGGCGAGGTCGAAATCGACAAGGCGGTAGAAAAACTGATCACAACGGGGGCGGCGCGCGCCATATTCGTGTCGCCGGAAGGCGACGAAGCGGCCGCCTCGTCGGTGCTAGTGGCGCGTGAGGTCTCCGACGCCGGCCTGCGTGTGCTCCTGCTCGATCTCACCGCCTCGGGCGCCGCCTCACGGCCGATGCTGGACAGCGGGCTGTTCCCGGGCATTACCAATCTTCTCGCCTCCGAAGCGCAGTTCAGCGACGTGATCCACCCCGATCTCTATTCGGACTGCCACGTCATTCCCGTTGGCACTGCCGATCCGGTCCGCGCCATGCGCGCCGCCGACCGGCTGCCGATCATCATGCAGTCACTGACCACCGCCTACGATCTGGTCGTGGTCGAATGCGGACCCGCCGACGCGCAAGGCATCAGCCGTCTTGTGGACGAGGGCACCGAGGTCTTCCTGTCGCTGCTGGAGCCAGACGACGAGGTGGCGCAGGCCGCAGTCGAGCTGATCGAGAGCGGCTATCCCGACCTGACGCTGGTGACGCCGGTCGGCTATGAAACGCCAGGGACGCCGGTACCCGGACGACGCTCCGCCGCCTGAGACGGGTTCGATAATTCTGCTCAAACGGAAATCTCGGCAGCGGTCAGCTGTCGTCTTCGCCCGCGGCACGTGCTGCCTGTCCGGCCGTCTTGCGGCGCAGCATCTTGGTCAGCTTCCAGATCGTCGGGCTGTTCTTGACGACGGTTTTCAGGCGCGCGCCTTGCCGCAGGACAAGCACCAGCGCGCGGCCCTTCATCGTCAGCGGAATCAGGACCTCGAAATGCTGGGTCTCGATATCGCACCACAGTCGCTTGTAGGGTTCGTCGCCGACCGAGAAATCATAGACTTCGAATCCCCTCTCGCAGGCTTCCTCGATGTTGTCGAAGAACAGGAAGTCGCCGGGGCTGGCATGGGCGAGGTCGTCGTCGGCGATCGCTCCGAACTCGCAGATCAAGCGTTTTCCCGAGCGGCTCGATCCGGTGACGGCGCGAAGCTTGCCGGCGACTTCGAGCCCATGCAACACGAAGGACGGCTTGTCGTCGGAAAGCGCTTCGACGAACAACGCGCTGAAGAAAGCACGAACCTCCGGCTCACCGAAGACGTTGGCGATGCCCATCTTGCGGAAGCGGAACTCCTTCATCTCGAAAAACGCGTCAAGCAGTCTGTTCGCCTCGTCCGCTGTCTGGGCCTCGATGCGGCGGTGGCTGCCGACGGCTTCTAACTTGCGCGCCTGCGAGCGGTGCCTCTTACGCCTGCGCTTGCCGCTCGCGCGGGATAGCAGTGCATCAAAGCCTCCCGCCAAGTCGACGGCCAGCGACAAGTTGGGGCTGGGAAAATGCGCAAGCGAGGCAAGCGGATTGGCAACGCCGTCGAGATCGGGCAGCAGCCGTTCCAGTGCGACGAGGTCGATGTCCGGCCGCGCCCTGGCGACCGCCCCCAGCATTGAGCGGATTGCCGCGCCATCCGCCCTGGTCAGCCAATGCGGGTCGGCGGCGGCGAAATTGCCGTTGGCATGGCGGCCGCCCATGAAACGGGCGACGCGGAACGGACCGTGGCTGGTGACTTCCAGCGCCAACGAAAAAGCCGGCCTGCCTTCAGCGTTCAGCGTCGCCAAAACAGTATCCGCTTCGGCATATCTGGCCCAGTTCAGGATCCAGGCCGGGCTCTGCGCCGGCGCGAACAGCGCCGAACGGCAGAACTCGGCATAGGCCGCAAGTGCCGCACCGTCGGCGGCCGAGACCGACAGGCCGGCATGATCCGCAGGCAACGCGCGCGGCGTCGCCTCCATTGCTTCGAGCCGATTGCCGTCAAATGACGCGGTGGCGTCAACCATACCTCAATCCTTTAGGGCGTATTCACCGCGATTGGGGGCGCGCATAGGCGCATTCCGTGCTTGGATGAGCCTAGGCGCAAAAGGTGAATGAATGATCGACGGGGGCGAGGCGATCCGGAAACTGGCGCTCAACGTCGTCCGTTATACCGGTCTTGCCCCGCTGGCCAAGCCGTTCGTCGGCGGCATCGGCGCCATCCTGATGCTGCATCGGGTCACCGCCACGCCGGAAAAGCCTGATGGCGTCAACCGGCATCTCAACATCGCGCCTGAGTTCCTCGACGCCGTGATCGCCGACATGAAGGCGCATGGCTATACGTTCGTCACGCTGGACGAGGCGATCGAGCGCATCAAGGCCGGCGGCAAGGGTGGCCAGTTCGCGGCGATCACCGCCGACGACGCCTACCGCGACAACATGACCGAGGCGCTGCCGGTGCTGGAAAAGCACGGGGCGCCGGTCACCATCTATGTCGCGCCAGGGCTGATAAACGGCGCCGCCGATCTATGGTGGGAGGTGGTCGAGGACATCGTCAGCGCGCGGGACCGGTTGATTCTGACAACACCGAACGGTCCGGTGACGATCGACTGCTCGACCCCGGGCAGGAAACTTCAGGCCTTCGCGCGCCTGCACGACTATTTGACGCTGGACGTCCGCGAGGAGGACCAGCGCGCGGTGCTGCGCGAATTGACGCGGTCGAACGGTATCGAGTTGGGCGCGCGCCAGAGCATGTTGATGAACTGGGACGAGATCCGCGCCATGGCAGGGCATTCGCTGGTGACGATCGGCGCGCACACCGTAAATCATCGCAATCTGAAGCGGCTTTCCGAAGCCGATGCGCGGCACGAGGTCGACGACGTCAGGCGCATATTGCAGGCCGAACTCGGCGAGGCGCCGCGCCATTTCGCCTATCCCTATGGCTATGCCAGTGCCGTTGGCGACCGCGAAGTCGGCATTGCCCGCGACGCCGGCTATGCCTCGGCGGTGACGACACGCCACGGCGTGCTGCGCGCCGAACATGCCGGTTTCCTGCAAGCGCTGCCGCGCATTTCGGTCAACGGTCGCTATCAGAGCGTTGCCCATATCCGCACGATGCTGTCGGGTGTGACGACGCCGCTGGCCAATGCCGGCAAGATGGTCGTCACCATCTAGTGGTGAAAGTCCGGCAAGAACCGACCCCTTGAGGACCATCTCTGATGGGAGGTCAAGGGAACGTCGTGACCCGAAGGCGACATTTGTCTGGACCGTCGGTAGGTCTCGTCAGGGTGGAACCGGAAGTTCGACGCGAACCCAACAGAGAGCTCGCCGGCTGTTCACAGCTGCTCTACGCGCTCAGTCCTCGGACAACCCGGCCAGAGAACTATCCTTCCAGAAGCGACGCGGGATCAAGGGACGTCGCCTGGCCGGACGTGACGCGCAGGAGAGGGCATCTTTGCAAACGCGACGATCACTCCGGCACGCCGGCAATACCCAGCGCCTCGACGTAGCGCTCGGCGAACATCTTGTCCCGCCACGGGTTGATCTGCCTCTGCAGGGCGAGCGTGTAGGTCGGGAACGCCTCCATCAGCCGCCGCGCCGCCGCCTGCGCTTCGTCCGGCCGATTGAGTTTGACCAGCGCCATGATCACCACCCGGTGCGAGGAGCCGTAATTCGGCATCTCGCGCAGCGCTCGTTCTCCCCAAGCCAGCGCTTCCTCGTAGCGTTCGAGCATCAGGTAGCTCATCCCGATGCCGGAGAGCGCGATGCCCTTCTCGGGGTCGACTGGGCTCAGCCGCATTGCCCTGTGGAAGTGCTCGATCGCGACGAGGGGGCGGCCGGAATGGGCGTTCACCCAGCCGCTGCCCGTATAGCCCTGCGCCGAATTGGGATTGAGCAGCAGGGACCGTTCGATCGTGTCCAGCGCCGTCTCGTAATCCTTGTCGCTGTAGGCGATCACCTGCGCGGCGAAACGCAAGCTTGTCGGGTCGTCTCGCGCGTCCGCCAGCACCTCGCGGGCCATGCGCACGGCGACGCGGATATCGTCGGGCTCGTGCCAGCACTGACTCACGGACAGGCTGCGGATATAGGCACCGAGTGCCTTCGCCAGGGTGAAGCCTGGGTCGATGCTGAGCGCCTCGTTGGTGAGCCGGCGCACGTCGGCGAAGCCTTCGCGCGTCATGCTGTAAAAGCGCGGCAGCGCACGAAGGTAGAGGTCGTAGGCACCGATGTAGTCGGTTGGCTTCATGCGCGCTTGCTTGATCTCCTCCAGCCGGATGCTCGGCTCGACCGCACCGACGACGCTCTCGGTCACCTTGTCCTGTAGGTCGAAGATGTCACTCACGTCGCCCTCGAAGCGGTCGGCCCAGACATGGTGTCCGCTGATCGCGTCCACCAGCTGCCCGCTGATACGCACCCGCGATCCTGCTCTGCGGATGCTGCCTTCAAGCACGTAGCGGACGCCCAACTCGCGCCCGACCTGGCGCAGGTCCACCGCCCGGCCCTTGTAGGTGAAGGACGAGTTGCGGGCGATCACGAAGAAGGAGTTCACCCGGCTCAATCCCGTGATGATGTCCTCCACCAGCCCGTCGGCGAAGTATTCCTGGTCAGGATCGCCGCTCATGTTGGTAAAAGGCAGAACCGCGATCGAGGGTTTCGCGGGCAGCGGAGGCGATGCAGCCACCGAGGCGCCGGCGTCGGTCTCGACGCGGTAGGCGCGCACAGGCCGCTCGATGTTCTTGAGGCGCAGGTTGCCGAGCGGAGTGAAGCCGCAGTCGAGCTTGCCCTGAAGGTGGTCGTAGGCGGTGCCTGAGACGACCACGGTGCCGGGGTCGGCGATGCTGTCGAGGCGGGCGGCGATGTTGACCCCGTCGCCGTAGAGGTCGCCGTCCTCCTCGCAGACCACGTCGCCGAGATTGACGCCGATGCGGAAGCGAATCCGCTCTTCCTCGGGCATCTCCGCCTCGTGTTCTGCCAGGGCCTGCTGGATCGCCATCGCCGAGGCCACCGCGTTGACGACGCTCGCGAACTCACACAGCATGCCGTCGCCGGTGAGCTTGACGATCCGACCCCGGTGCTCAGAGACCAGCGGTTCGAGGAGGTCCTTGCGGTAGATCTTCAGCCGCTCGAGCGTGCCGCGCTCGTCGCGCTCCGTCAGGCGCGAATAGCCGACCACGTCGCAAACCATGATCGCTGCGAGGTGGCGCTGCGTGGTCATTGCACCGCTCAGCCAAGCGCCTGCACGCGGGCCGCCCCGCGTCCATGTCCTGCCAACTTCCAGACGCCCCATGTGCATGGTATCCGTCTCTCCCAGTCGCCGCCCGTCGCCGATACAGAACGGAAAACGCAGCTCGACCTTGCCTTCACGAGATTTCGCTATCCGCTATCTTTCTTGCGAGGCGTGGAGCGTTCCAGTCGCCGCGCGAACACCCAACCGACGACACGCCTACGCAGCCTCTGGGGACGCTGACACGTCACTCCCAGAAGGCCGGAAATATTCGTTGCCCTGTGTAACCGGTTGACGCCGCCGTGGCCGCGCTTTTGTCACCGCGATGTAACAGCGAGATACCCTACGAACGCCCGCATCGGGCATCACACCAGACGTTCGCGCTTAGAGGTGCTGAGGTCGGCAAGAGGCGCTACCGGCGCGTTCCGATCGGCGACACGGAAGGCAGAAAACCACCCTGAGTTGCCCTACACGTCGGGTAGCAAGCGTCAGGCTTTCACCATCTAGCGGCGGCGAGCGAGCCTCAATTCTTCGGGCGCGGGGGCTCCAGGATCAGCCACTTGATGATGCCCATAGCCGGCAGCACCCACAGCATGCCGCTGAGCAGGAAGAACAGAAAATGCGCCCACGGTCCCGATTCTGCCAGTTGGGCAACCGCCACGATCGATGCGACCAGTGCGTAGACGATGACCAGCGCCACCAGCAGGAAGGTTCCGATCAGCTTTTTCAGGCGAATGGGCATTTCGCGATCCCGTTGATCCCTATCGCTTAGGCCCAACAAAAGAGACACGCAACCCGCAAGAAGCGGCGCGACGGCGTGCCGCGCTGTCCGGTCTTGCCAGCGGGGTTGCGATGGTTCACCAATCCGCGACTGCAACCTGCCGGGACAAGCCTATGGCTGCCATCTCAGCTGCCGCGCCTTTCGTGGCTCGCGACCGCGACCTGCGCAACCGGGCGCTGGTGCGCGGCTGGCTCTACGTCGTGCTTCTGGTGCTGTTTGTACTGGTGCTGGTCGGCGGCGCCACCAGGCTCACCGAGTCCGGCCTGTCGATCACCGAATGGAAGCCGATCCACGGCGTCATCCCGCCGCTCAACGACGCCGAATGGCAGGAGGAGTTCCAGCGCTACCGGCAGATCCCGCAATATGCCGAACTCAACAAGGGCATGAGCATCGAAGCGTTCAAGTCGATCTTCTGGTGGGAATGGTTGCATAGGATCCTGGCGCGCGGTGTCGGCGTGGTTTTCGCCGTGCCGCTGGTGTTTTTCTGGGCGACGCGCCGCATCGAACGCGGTCTTGGGCTGAAACTGTCAGGCATTCTTCTTCTCGGCGGCCTGCAGGGCGCGATCGGCTGGTGGATGGTGGCGTCCGGACTGGTCGACCGGGTCTCCGTCAGCCAATACCGGCTGGCAACGCATCTGACGCTGGCCGCGCTGATCTTCACCGCGACCATGGTGGTCGCGCGTGGATTGGCCCCTCATTCCGAACCGGCCGCCGACCGTTCGACGCAGCGTCTGGCCGGCTTTCTGGTGCTGCTGGCGCTGATCCAGATCTATCTCGGCGGGCTGGTCGCCGGCCTCGATGCCGGCCTGAGCTACAACACCTGGCCGTTGATGGACGGCAAGCTCATCCCCGGCGATCTGATGATCCTCGAGCCGGCATGGCGCAACTTCTTCGAGAGCCCGAAGACGGTTCAGTTCATCCACCGGCTCGGCGCCTACGCGATCTTCGCGGCGGCACTTTGGCACATGATCGCGACACACCGCCGCCAGCCAGGCACGACGCATGCGCACCGCGCGACGTTGTTGTTTCTGCTGGTGCTGGCGCAGGCGTTGATCGGCATCGGTACGCTGCTGATGCAGGTGCCGCTGCACATGGCGCTGACGCATCAGGCATTCGCGCTTGTCCTGCTAGGGTTTGCCGCAGCGCATTGGCGCGGCACCAAAGGCGCTTATCCGCTGCCCAACCAGATCGCCGTCAGGGGCTGAGCCGCACCTTCCTGATCGCCGTGGCAATGGACAATTCGCGGCTTTCCTCGATCGCGTTGCCGTCCTCATGATGCCACGACGCCGACAGGCAGCCATAGGCGATGGCATGATCCAGGATGGCTGGCGGCGGTTGGCCGAGCGTTCTGGCGAAGATCTCAGCCATGCGGGCAATCCGCCGGGGATCGCTGCAAAGGTCGTCGCGGTCGAGCGGGTTGTAGAACATGTTCGCCGCATCGAAGCCGGGATCGCCGAGAACGCCCTTAGGGTCGATCGCCAGCCAGCCGCGCGGTCCCTGCATGATATTGTCGTGATGCAGGTCGCCATGCAGCGGCAGCACGTCGACAGGATCGGCCAACAGCCGTTCCGCGGTCGCAGCGGCTTCGACGTAGAGGCTTTTTTCGTCGGCGTCGCGATCGATCTTCGCCTTCTTGAACAGGCTGGAAAACCGTACCCGCAGCGGCTGCAGATCCGGTGGGGCAGGGTGGTCAGACGGCGAGAACAGTCTTGCCATCACTTCGGCCGCGATTGCTGTGGCGGCGTTGTCTCCCTGCTGCGCGAGTACCTGTGACAGCAAGGTTTCGCCGGCATATTCGAGCAGCATGCAGTGGCCGTCGCGGCCGAGCAGCCGCACCGCGCCTTCGCCGCGCCGCCAGGCGAGAAAATGCTCACCGCGCAACTCGTCTTCGACGTCGTCGAAAGGTTTGAGGGCCTTGACGATCGCCGGCGCGCCGTCCGCGCGAACAACCTTCCAGATGCGGCTGCTGAACGTCTCGGCAATCAGTTCTGGCGCGCTGACCTTCCAGCGTTCTGGAAATGCCGGAGCGTCCATTCAGTGCTTGAGGCCGAGCATCAGATCCATGTTCTGCACGGCAGCACCCGAGGCGCCCTTGCCGAGGTTGTCGTAGACGGCGAGCAGCAGCGCCTGGGCCTTGTCGTCATTGGCGAAGACATAAAGCCTCATCCGGTTGGTTCCGTTGTAGATTTCGGGGTCGATCTCCGGCACGCGCTCCAGATGCGCGTAGGACGCCACCTCGACCACGCCGCCATCTATCGCGGCGAAATGGTCGGCAATCGCCGCATGAAGCTCGGCGCCTGTCGGTACATAGTCGAGGCCGCCGAGCTGCAACGGTACCACGGTGATCATGCCTTGCGCGAAATTGCCGACCGCCGGCTGCATGATCGGGTCATGCGACAGCTTCGCATAGGTCCTGAGCTCCGGCACATGCTTGTGCTGCAGGGTCAGCCCGTAGGGCAGGAATTCCGAGGCATTCTCGCCCTTGGCGACATAGTCCTCGATCATCGGCCGGCCGCCGCCCGAATAGCCCGAAATGCCATTGACGGTGACCGGAAAATCCGGCGGCAACAGCCCGGCTGCCACCAGCGGCCTGAGCGTCGCGATCGGGCCTTGCGGCCAGCAGCCCGGATTGGCGACGCGCTTCGCCGAAGCGATTTTCCGCGCCTGATCCTTGTCCATTTCGGCGAAGCCATATTCCCAACCTTCGGCGACGCGGTGCGCGGTCGAGGCGTCGATAACCCTTGTGGTGTCGTTGGTGATCAGCGAAACGCTTTCTTTTGCGGCTGCATCCGGCAGGCACAGGATCGCGACATCGGCGGCGTTGAGGAACTCGGCTCTAGCTGCCGGTTCCTTGCGGCGCTCGGTCGGGATGGAGATGATCTCCAGGTCGCCGCGTTCGGCAAGCAGCGCCCTGATCTGCAGACCGGTGGTGCCGTGCTCGCCGTCGATGAAGATTTTCGGTTTCATTGCCTGCCTGAATTCCCTGATATTTCGAAGTTATATGCCACTTGCCTGATTCAATGCGGCGGCGGCGTGATTGCCGCTGTTCAGCTCTTCGAGTCGAGCCTTTCGTTCCGCCAGGAGCCCGAGATAGTGCATGGCGACTGTCGAGCCGGCAATTGCCGTTATATCGGCGTGATCATAGGCCGGCGCAACCTCCACGACATCGGCGCCGACGATATCGACCTGATTGATCTGGCGCAGCACCGACAGGATTTTTGCCGAGGACGGCCCGCCGGCGACCGGGGTGCCGGTGCCGGGCGCGAAGGCCGGATCCAGGCAATCGATATCGAAGGTGATGTAGGCTTTCTTGCCGCCGGTACGATCGACGATGGCATAAGCGATATCGGACGCGCGCATTTCCTCAACTTCGTGGCCGTACAGGATCTTGATGCCGAAGGTTTCGGGCGCATGGGTGCGGATGCCGATCTGGATCGAACGGTCGGGGTCGACAATGCCCTCCTTGACCGCACGGCCGACGAAGGAGCCGTGGTCGATGCGCTTGCCATCGTCCGGCCAAGTGTCCTGGTGGGCGTCGAACTGCACGAGGGCAAGTGGGCCGTGGATGGCGGCATGCGCCTTGAGCAGCGGCCAGGTGACGAAATGGTCGCCGCCGAGCGATAGCAGGAAGGCGCCGGATTTCAGGATCTTTGCTGCCTCGCGCTCGATCGTCCCCGGAGTCTTCTGGTGATTGCCGCTGTCGAGCAGGCAATCGCCATAGTCGACCACGGCGAGATATTCGAACAGATCGCGCGAAAACGGATACTGCGGATCGTTGTCGAGGATGGTCGAGGCGCGGCGAATCGCCTGCGGCCCGAAGCGCGCGCCGGGCCGGTTGGTGACGGCGGCGTCGAAGGGGATGCCCCACACCACCGCGTCCGCGCCCTTCACGTCCTTCGTGTATTTGCGTCGCATGAACGACAGCGCGCCGGCATAGGTCGGCTCGAAGGACGCACCCGTCCTGGCCCGGGCGGTGAAGGCGTGGTCGATGTTGCTGTTCGGCATGAAGCGATCTCCTGTGCGTCGAGGCGCAACCTTATTGGATATAATTCTCAGAAATGCGACCCCTTCCGAGGCCTGGGCCATTCGAGCCCGGTCACAAATTCTTGCTTGTCAGGTGAGCCCGCATGGCCAGCCCGGAAATTGCTTAGGTACGCATGAATGCAACCGTAAGTAGATAGCCGCCTCCGCATGGGATGGTTCGGCCGCGGAGCGGAACAGATATGGGCGCGCCAAGCATCTCGGCAAGCTGATTGCCGGCGACCTGCTGATTGCCGGTTCGAGGTTTCAGAACGGCCGCTTCAGCCGGCATTGACCCGGACTTCCGGCATTTGCGAAGCCGGCTTCGTTCACCAGGCTGTCACGTGTGTCGGTTAACCGGTTTGCATCCGGTACGGAGCGATTCTCATGCGAACGACCTGGCTGAACCTTCTGCTTGCCGCCGCCTCGGTGCTCTTCACAGGCGCGGCATCGGCAGGCGAAACACGCGCCAGACAAATTCTCGACCGTTTCGAACACGCCAACCAGTGGCGCGACCATGTCATGGTGGCGGCACACCGCGCCGGCAGTATGCAGGCCCGCAAGACGCTCTATGCGGAGAACTCGATCGCCGCCGTCGAGGCATCGATCGCGCTGGGTGCCGAAATCGTCGAGGTCGACGTCAGGCGCTCGAAGGACGGCCAGTTCGTCGTCATACATGACAGCTGGCTCGACCGCACGACGAATTGCAATGGCGAGGTGATCAAGCGCACGCTGGCCGAGCTCAAAACCTGCAGACTGGTGATCGAAGGCACCGGCGCTGTCACCGATGAGCCGGTTTCGACGCTGCGCGAACTGCTGATGGCGACCAAGGACAGGATACTCATCAACATCGACAACAAGCTCGATGTCGACAGCCTGGCCGGCATGATCGCAGTCGCGCGCGATCTGGGCATGGCCGAACAGGTGATCGTCAAGGAGAACCTGTGGAATCCGGCCAGAATCACCACTGTCAAAGCCGCCATGGGCGCGATCGGCAGTGGTTTCCAGTTCATGCCGATTATCGCCGATGACGCGGTTCGCGACGCCGGTTTCGCCGAGAAAGTCAGCGGGATCTTTTCGCCGCGCGCGGTCGAGATGATCAACTGGCGCGCGGGATCGGAGACGCTGACCGACACCGGCGGTCCGCTGTTCAGCCCCCGTATGCGCGCGGCGGCGATAAGGGGCGACTGGCACATCTGGGCCAATACCTACGCTATCGTCAATAAGCCGGGCGGCTTCCTTGCCGGCGGTCGCGGCGACGAGTTGGCGGTGCTCGCCAGTCTACCGCGCGAGACGTACGGCTTCTGGGCCGAGCGCGGCGCCACCATCATCCAGACCGACGAGCCGAAAGCGGCGATCGACTGGCTGGCAGCGAACGGCTACCGAGTGCCTTATTCTGATGAGACGCGGCCGGCGGAGCCGGCGAACACCGCAAGCATCAACTAGACTGGATCGGAGCGGGGCAGGGAGCCGCTTCCCTGGATGGTCGCCAGCCCGCTGTCAGGCGGCCATCGCTACTCCGTCCAATTCCCTGGCGGCATCCTCCGGCAGATCGAGTTCGGCTGCGGCAAGGTTCTCAATGAGATGTGCGACCGATGAGGTGCCGGGAATGAGCAGGATATTGGGCGCGCGACCGAGTAGCCAGGCGAGCGCGACCTGCATCGGTGTGGCGCCGAGGCGCTGAGCGACGTCGGATAGGGTAGACGACTGCAGCGGGTTGAAGCCGCCGAGTGGAAAGAACGGCACATAGGCGATGCCGTCGCGGGCGAGTTTGTCGATCAAGGCATCGTCGCCCCTGTGCGCCAGATTGTATTGGTTCTGCACGCAGACGATCTCGGCGATCCGTCGCGCCTCTTCGATCTGTGCTGACGTGACATTGCTTAGCCCGATGTGGCGCACAAAACCGCGTCGCTGCAGCTCGGCCAGCACAGTGAGCGGCGCCTCGATCGATCCTTCGGCGGGCCCATGCGCGTCGAACATGATCCTGAGATTGACCACGTCCAGCAAATCGAGCCCGAGATTGCGCAGATTGTCGTGCACCGCCTGGGTCAGCGCTTCGGACGAGAAGGCGGGGAGCCACGAGCCATCCGTGCCGCGACGCGCACCGATCTTGGTGACGATCGTCAGATCGTCGGAATAGGGCGCGAGCGCCTCGCGGATCAGCAGATTGGTGACGTGCGGGCCGTAGAAGTCGCTGGTGTCGATGTGGTTCACCCCGCGCGCAATGGCTTCGCGCAGCACGTCCAAGGCTGCGTCGTGATCTCCAGGCGGACCAAAGACGCCGGGTCCTGCGAGCTGCATGGCGCCGTAGCCGAGCCGCTTCACGGTGCGGTCGCCGAGAGTGAACGTGCCGGAAAAGTCGATGCTGGACATAGTCTATCTCCGTTCAAAGATGACGCTGAGATAGGCGCTGTCCGATCTTACGATAATTGGCTACATTCCGCACGGGCTGTACGGAATATCGAACAATGAAGATCGATCTCGGAGACCTGAACGCCTTCGTGGCCGTGGCGCGGGCCAAGGGTTTTCGCGATGGCGCCCGCGCGAACGGCGGCAGCGCGTCGGGCTTGAGCGAGGCGGTGCGCCGGCTCGAGACGCAGCTCGATGTCAGGCTGCTCAACAGGACTACCCGCAGCGTCGTCCTGACAGAAGCGGGTGCGAGCTTGCTGGCCCGGCTCGGTCCAGCCTTAACCGAGGTCGAGGCAGCACTTGACGTTGTGAACGGCTTCCGCGACCGGCCGGCAGGTACGTTGCGGCTTAATGTGCCGGTCAGCGCGGCGCGGCTGGTGCTGCCCGGCATTGTTCCGCGGTTCCTCGCCGCCTATCCCGGCATCCGGCTGGAGGTGATCGCCGAGGAGAGTTTTGTCGATGTGTTGGCGGCGGGGTGCGATGCCGGGATCCGTTACGATGAGCGACTGGAACAAGACATGATCGCGGTGCCGATCGGGCCGCGCGTGCAGCGCTTCGCCACCGCTGCCAGCCCCGCCTACCTTGATCGCCAAGGCCGGCCTGAGCACCCGCGCGATCTTCTCGGCCACGCCTGCCTGCGCGGCCGATTCGCCAGCGGCGCGATGCCGCTTTGGGAATTCGAGCGAGACGGCGAGGTGGTGCAGGTCGATCCGGCGGGGCCGCTTCTCGTGACCCTGGGCGGGGCGGCCGATCTCGCCGTCGATGCAGCCATTGCCGGTACCGGCATTGTCAGCCTCTTCGAGGACTGGCTTCGCCCGCATTTCGAAAGCGGTGTGCTCGAACCCGTCCTCGAACCCTGGTGGCAGAGCTTCTCGGGGCCGTTCCTTTATTATCCCGGCCGGCGTCTCGTGCCGGCTCCACTGCGCGCGTTTATCGACTTCATCAAGGCATCGGCCGATCGATCCCGACATTCAGCGAAGTCGGCACAAAGAAAAAGGCCACCCGAAGGCGGCCTTTGACCGATGCGGCTGCGTAGAGTTTAGCGCTTGGAGAACTGGAAGGAGCGGCGGGCCTTCGCCTTGCCGTACTTCTTGCGCTCGACGACGCGGCTGTCGCGGGTCAGGAAGCCGCCCTTCTTGAGCACGGCGCGCAGCGCCGGCTCGTAATAGGTCAGCGCCTTGGAGATGCCGTGGCGCACGGCACCGGCCTGGCCGGAAAGCCCGCCGCCGATGACCGTGGCGACGATGTCGTACTGGCCGGCGCGGTTGGCGGCGATGATCGGCTGGTTAAGGATCATCTGCAGGACCGGACGCGCGAAATATTCGGCGAACACCTTGTCGTTGACGACGATCTTGCCGGAGCCGGGCTTCACCCAGACGCGCGCGATGGCGTTCTTGCGCTTGCCGGTGGCATAGGCGCGGCCCGACTTGTCGAGCTTCTGGACATGGACGGGTGCAGCCGGCTGCGTGTTGGTGTTGCCGGTGGCAGTTCCGAGTTCTGCGAGCGAGGAAAGCTCAGCCATTTTACGAAACCTTCTTGTTCTTGGCGTTCAGCTTGGCCACGTCGAGCGTGACGGGCTGCTGGGCGACATGCGGATGTTCCGTGCCTGCATAGACGCGGAGATTCTTCATCTGGCGACGGCCGAGCGGGCCACGCGGGATCATGCGTTCGACGGCCTTCTCGACGACACGCTCGGGAAAACGGCCCTCGAGCAGCTGGCGCGCGGTGCGCTCCTTGATGCCGCCGGGATGGCCGGTGTGCCAGTAATAGACCTTGTCGGTGAATTTCTTGCCGGTGAACACCACCTTGTCGGCATTGATGACGATGACGTTGTCGCCGTCGTCGACATGCGGGGTGAAGGTGGGCTTGTGTTTGCCGCGAAGATGATTGGCGATGACAGTGGCGAGACGGCCGACGACGAGACCCTCGGCGTCGATCAGCACCCACTTCTTCACCACATCCGCAGGCTTCTGCGAAAAGGTTGCCATGAATTGTTGCTTTCGGTTCGGACCTTCCTGATCGACGAACGACAAGGAAAGGCGTTTCTTGTTGCTTGGATTGACCGTGAGCGCTTGCCCGCCGCCAATAACAAAACGGCGGCCTTGCGGGGCCGCTGCTTCGTGAAGGCTTATAGGGGAGGAGAATTATGTAGTCAAGCTGCTTTTCCCGTCATCCTAAAAGGATTATTATGTAAAATCAATAGGTTGTAGTTGAGGTATTATTATACCGCATTCGAATCCATCAAACTTGGTTTAGCGCCGGCCCGGAATAATTGCGGCCAGCAGCAGTTTGATGCCGACGGCGATCATGATCGCACCGGCCAGGCGTTCTTGCCAGACAAGAAAACCGGAGTTGCGTGCCAGCCAGGCGCCGACCGCACCTGAGGCCAAGGCTACAGCCCCCAGGACCAGAAGGCCCGTAGCCTTCATGGTGGTCCCGAGTACGATAAACTGCATCGCCGACGATCCTGTGGAGGCATGGACGAACTGCGGCAGCACTGCGAGCATGAAAACGAGTGCGGTAGGGTTGGTCAGGTTGCAGATCATGCCTTGCCGAAAGGCGCCCGCCAGGCCTCCCTCCTTGGCCGCGACGATGCTGTTTGTTTCCGCTTCGTTGCGCACGAGCAAGAACTTTGTCCCGATTGCAATGAGGTACGCCGCTCCGAGCACTTGCAGCAGGCCATACGCGATAGGCGAGGACGTGATTAGCGAGGCAAGTCCCATTGCCAGCAACGGAATCTGGATCACGCCTGCGAAAACGCAGCCGGTCGCCGTTGCCAGTGCCGCCCGCCGGCCCTGTCCGATACCGCGGCTGATCACCAGAAGCATGTCCGGTCCGGGGCCGGACAGCTGATAGCCAAGCACTGCGACCAGGAACGCCAGATAGGTGGGAAGTTCGGGCATGTTTTTGCGGGTCTGATTGGTGCTGCGAACGTTTTGTCGGACGTTTCGTTCCGTTGGGTTCGCTTGGAACGAGCGCAAAACGTATTCGCCGGCAAATCAGGCTTGCGATTGAAAGCTCTTCCTCGGCGGGATCGAATAGGTTCCCGTGGCGTGCGCCACTGTGTGTCCGTCCGGTCCGGCGACGATGTCGATATCGAACACCATCAGGCTCTTCCCCAGCTTCAGGATGCGGCAATGGCCGTCGATCGGCCCGGCCTCGGCCTTGCGGACAAAATTGATATTGAGATTGGTGGTGACAGAAAGCGCATCGGGCCCGGCATGCGAAAGCACGCAGACATAGCCGCCTATGTCGGCCAGTGTGAACAGCGACGAGCCCGACACCGTTCCGCCAGGGCGCAAATGCCGCTCGCCGGCATTCAGCCGCACCGTGCAGCCGCCCGGAAACACGTCGATCGCCTCGTAGAAGGTGAACTGGTTGTTGAGCTGGGGATAGACGCTTTCCATCAAGGCATTGACTTCGGCCGCGGTTAGCACCGGTTTGAGGTTGCTTTGCTCGGCCATTATGTTCCTCGTTGATGGTGCTGATCTCGGCTTGCCGAATAAGGCGGCTGGGCCAATTGTTGCTCATGAGAAAACACGTCTGACGACTGTTCTTCAATCGGCAGCGTGCTAGTTCTTTTGTTCCATGGCCCGCGCATGCGATGCCGCTGGCCGATGAAGAGGTTGGAAAAATGGCTGAAATCGTCGCGATCAAGCCGGCTGTTGCCGAAGGTCCTGTCGTCGCGAAGCTGGACAAGCGCGTACTGCGCCTCACGCTCGCCAATCCGCCGGCCAATGCCCTGTCGCTGGCGCTCATGGCGGCGCTGACGGCGGGACTCGACCGCGCGAAATCAGACAGATCCGTCCGCGTCATCATCCTGGCGGCCGCCGGAAAGGTGTTCTGCGCCGGTCACGATCTCAAGGAAATGACCGCGCACCGTGGCGATCCCGACCGCGGCAAGGCGTTCTTCGAGGAGACGTTTACCGCTTGCGCGGCACTGATGCAGGCAATCGTGCGCCATCCCAGGCCGGTGATCGCCGAGGTCGATGGTCTGGCGACGGCCGCGGGGGCGCAACTGGTCGCGAGCTGTGATCTGGCGATCGCCTCGCATGAGGCGACCTTCTGCACGCCCGGCGTCAATATCGGCCTGTTCTGCTCGACGCCGATGGTGGCGCTGTCGCGCAATGTCTCGCGAAAGCACGCTATGGAGATGCTTTTGACCGGCGAGACGATCGATGCTGCGACGGCCAAGGAATTCGGCCTCGTCAACCGGGTCGTGCCGCGCGAATATCTGAATCAGATTGTCACCAAATACGCGCAAACCATTGCCGCCAAATCATCTTTGGTCGTGAAGACCGGCAAGGAAGCCTTCTACGCGCAGGCCGAGATGGGGCTTGCCGAGGCCTATGCCTATACCGGCCGCGCCATGGTCGACAACATGCTGGCGCGCGACGCGGAAGAGGGCATCGGCGCCTTCATCGGCAAGCGCAAGCCGGAATGGACGGAGGAATAGACATGGAGCCTCGCATCTCCATTATCACCATCGCCGTCGACGATCTGGAGCGCGCCACACGCTTCTACGAGGCGATGGGCCTGACCCGCCATGCTGGAATCACCGATGGCGTCGCCTTCTTCCAGATGGGCGGCGTTATTCTCGGGCTGTTTCCGCGCGAAAGCGCCGAAGCGGATTCAGGCATCACCTTCGGCACGGCGCCGTCGGCGATCTACCTCGCTTACAACACCCGCTCCGACACGGAAGTCGATCACATGCTCGCGATGGCCGAGAAGGCCGGAGGTCGTATCGTCAAACCGGCCGGTCGCGCCTTCTGGGGCGGCTGGTATGGCTATTTCGCCGACACGGAAGGGCATGTCTGGGAAGTGGCGCACAATCCGGCTTTTCCGATCGCGGAAGACGGCAGCATCTCGCTGCCGGGCTGACCGCCGCCGCATGGCTCCTCGCAAGCAACTGACGCGGCTGAATGCGCCCTATCTCAAGCGCATCCTGATCGAGCCCAGCCGTGTCGCAGATTGGGAAAAATATCCCTGGAATCTGCCGATCTTCCGCAGCCACGATTTCGAACTCGAATTCACCACGCCGATCACCATCATCGTCGGCGAGAACGGCACCGGCAAATCGACGCTGCTCGAGGCGATCGGCGCGCTGGGCGGATACGATGAAGCCGGCGGCGGCAAGGGCTACATGCCCATCGACCACTCCCGCGCCATCGACAAGAGCGGCGCGGCGCTCGCCGCAACGCTGCGCGGCCACTGGCTGCCAAAAGTCACCGCCGGCTGGTTCTTTCGCGCCGAATCTTTCTATTCGGTCGCCCGCTATCTCGACCAAGCGGCGCTGGATTCTGGTGCGGCGCCGCCCGACTTCCTGTCCTGGTCGCATGGCGAGGGCTTCATCCGCTTCTTCGAGGAGCGCTGCCGTCGGCAAGGCATCTACATCCTCGACGAGCCCGAAAGCGCGTTGTCGCCGACGCGTCAGATCGAGCTGATCAGGATGCTGCGGCGGATGGATCTATCAGGCACGGCGCAAGTGGTCATGGCGACGCCTTCGCCGCTGCTGATGGCCTGTCCCGGCGCGCGGCTGTTCCGCATCAGCCGGTTCGGCCTCGACCCGACCGATTTTCACGATACCGATCATTTCCGCATGATGCGCAGTTTCTGCAACGACCCGGATGGTTTTCTCGCCGAAGCTCTGTATGAGGACGAGGCATGAACCACGACGCCTACGACAATGCCTATATCGCCGGCATCCTCAATTCGGTGAAGACCATCGCCATGGTCGGCGCGTCCGCCAACGATGTCCGGCCGAGCTACTTCGTGCTGAAATACCTGCTGGGCAAGGGATTTTCGGTGTTCCCGATCAACCCCGGCCAGGCCGGCAAGGAAATCCTTGGCCGGATGACCTATGCCAGGCTCGCCGATGTTCCCGAGCCGATCGACATGGTCGACGTTTTTCGCGGCTCCACGGCAGTGCCGGGCGTCGTCGACGAGGTCTTGCGGCTCGATCCGCTGCCGAAAGTCATCTGGATGCAGCTTGGCGTGCGCCATGACGAGGCGGCGGCGCGCGCAGAGGCCGCCGGCATCAAGGTGGTGATGAACCGCTGCCCCAAGATCGAATATGGCAAGCTGTCGGGCGAAATCGGCTGGACCGGCGTTAATTCCGGCGTGCTGTCGTCGAAGAAGCCGCTGATGCGGCCGGGATTCCAGAGCTTCGGCGTTCGCCAGAAATAGGTAGTGAATGGTGAATAGAAGGATTTTTCTGGAAGGCGGGCAAAGCGGCATATGAGCCGCTTGCAATCGGGATGAGGCTGGCCGACTTTGCCATCACCATTCACCATTCACCATTCACCATTCACCATTCACCATTCAGCATTCAGTATTCAGCATTCAGGGGAGGTATTCGATGACCCGCACGCCCGGTTTCAACACACTCGCCGTCCATGCGGGTGCCAAGCCCGATCCGGCGACCGGCGCGCGTGCCACGCCGATCTACCAGACGACCTCCTTTGTCTTCGATGATGCCGACCATGCCGCGTCGCTGTTCGGGCTAAAGGCCTTCGGCAACATCTACACCCGCATCATGAACCCGACGCAGTCGGTGCTGGAAGAGCGTATCGCGGCACTCGAAGGCGGCACGGCGGGGCTGGCCGTGGCGTCGGGCCATGCCGCGCAGGTGCTCGTCTTCCATAATCTAATGCAGCCCGGCGACAATTTCGTCTCCGCGACAAGGCTTTACGGCGGCTCGATCAACCAGTTCGGCCACGCCTTCAAGAATTTCGGCTGGCAGGTGCGCTGGGCCGACACCAACGACATCTCGACCTTCGAAAGCCAGATCGACGAAAAGACCAAGGCGATCTTCATCGAGAGCCTGGCCAATCCGGGCGGTGTCTTCGTCGACATCGAGAAGATCGGCGATATCGCCCGCAAGCACGGCCTGCCGCTGATCGTCGACAACACGCTGGCCTCGCCCTATCTGGTGCGGCCAATCGAGCATGGCGCCGACATTGTCGTGCATTCGCTGACCAAGTTCATCGGCGGCCACGGCAATTCGATCGGCGGCGCCATTGTCGACGGCGGCACCTTCGACTGGTCGAAATCCGGCAAATATCCGATGCTGTCGGAGCCGCGCCCCGAATATGGTGGCCTCGTCTTGCACGAAACCTTCGGCAATTTCGCTTTCGCCATTGCCGCGCGCGTGCTTGGCCTGCGCGACATGGGCCCTGCGATCTCGCCCTTTAATGCATTCCTGATCCTGACCGGGCTGGAAACCCTGCCGCTTAGGATGCAGCGCCATTGCGACAATGCGGTCACCGTCGCCGGGTGGTTGTCTAACCACCCAAAGGTCGCCTGGGTGTCCTATCCTGGCCTGCCCAGTGACAAGAACAATGCGCTGCAGAAGAAGTACTCGCCGCTTGGCGCCGGTGCCGTGTTCACCTTCGGCCTGAAGGGCGGCTATACGGCAGGCATCAAACTCGTAGAGGCGCTCGAACTGTTCTCGCACCTTGCCAATGTCGGCGACACCAAGTCGCTGGTCATCCATCCGGCATCGACCACGCATCGGCAGCTGTCCGACGAGCAGAAGGTCGCGGCAGGCGCTGGGCCGGATACGGTCAGGCTCTCGATTGGCATCGAGGATGTCAACGACATCGTCGCCGATCTGGAACAGGCTCTCGCCAACGTTTGATTCTGCTTGGAAGGAGCGTCCATGACCGCGCCGAAATTTCTTTCCGTCAATGTCGACAGCATCGAACCGGAACTTGGCGCGCCGGCGCCGGATCGTCTGATTTCAGGCGATCCGAAATTTCGCACCTGGAATGTCGAGGAACGCGACGGCGGGCTCTATGCCGGCATCTGGGAGGCGACCCCGGGCAAATGGCGCATCGAGTATGACGAGTGGGAGTTCTGCCACATCCTGTCGGGCGTTTCAGTGATCGCTGAGGAGGGCGGGGAGGCGCGCACCGTCAGGGCCGGCGACAGTTTTGTGCTCAGGCCGGGCTTTAAGGGCAGCTGGGAAGTGCTTGAAACGACTCGCAAGGAGTATGTGATCAAGCTTTGATCACTTGTCCGGTGTGCACGGCGAGCGTTTCCAGCCCATGGAAATGATAGGTGTCGCGAAAGCGCGGCTGTTCGGCGAGATAGAGCCGCGGTAGCCGGTCGAACAGGGTTTTCAGCGATATCTGCAATTCGAGCCGGGCGAGCGGCGCGCCGATGCAGAAATGAATGCCGGCGCCGAACGAGACGTTCTTCTGGTCCGCACGATCCGGCCTGAAGGCGAAGGGTTCGGCAAACGCCGCCGGGTCGTGGTTGGCCATACCGAGCAGCAGGCCGATCGTCTCGCCCGGCCGCACGATGACACCGGCACCCACCTCGATCTTTTCATAGGCATAGCGCGTGAACATGTGCAGCGGCGCGTCGAAGCGCAGACATTCCTCGACCGTGGCGGCTGTCGTTTGTGGCGAGGTGAAGAAGCGGCGGGGGTCGCCGCCTTGCGCGAGGATCGCGTGCACCGCATTGCCGGTCTGGTGGACGGTCGCCTCGTGGCCGGCATTGAGCAGCAGGACAGCCGAGGACACCAGTTCGTCCTCGGAGAGTTTTTGGCCATCGTCCTGCGCCGAGATCAGCAGCGACAACAGATCGTCGCCGGGGTTTTTGCGCCGCTCGGCAACATAGCCGCGCAGGAAATCCGAAAAATCCCGCGCCGCGCGATTGGCCGTCTCTTCCGTCTCACGTGTGCGGCCATGCATGTACATGGCGACCATCTGATGCGACCAGTCGAGCAGTTGCGGCCCCATCTCGACCGGCACTCCGAGCATTTCGGCAATGATGGTGATCGGCAAAGGCGATGCGAAAGCCGGCAGCAGGTCGACCTGGCCCGGTTCGAAACGGTCGATCAGCTCGTTGGCCAGCGCCTCTACGCGCGGCCTGAGCCGCTCGACCTGACGCGAGACGAAGGCGCGGTTGACCAGCGTTCTGAGCCTGGTGTGAACGGGCGGTTCCAGTTCCAGCATCGAATTGGCCTCGATGCCGTCGAAGGCGCTGAGATGCGTGCGGTCCTGGTCAATGCTCCGGCGGTCAGGGATGCCGGCCGGGTTCTGGCGGCCGAAGCGGCGATCGCGCAGCAGCCGGTTGACGTCGTCGAAGCCGCCAAAGCACCAGAAGCCGAACTCTTCCCAGAAGATGACATTCGATCGGCCGTGCATAAAGGCATATGCCTCACAGGGATTCTGGAAGAAAGCCGGCTCGTGCGGATCGAGCCGCACATGGCGGGTGGCTGGATCGAAGGCCAGGTAAGTTGGTGGTACCAAATCGGTCATTCTGGATCATTAGCGCATGACCCCGAAAACCGGAATCGGTTTTCGGAAAGGATCATGCGCAGATTCAAAGTGTTGGAGCGTCCTTTGCGCGCCCATCGATGCGCGGCGCTCCAAGGCTTGCCAGCTTGGCGCCAGACCGTATGTTGGCGCACGACAATCCGATGCATGTCGCCCAAAAGTGTGAAGCGGTTTTGGGACAATGACATGCACAAAGCGCGTTGAGCCGGCCGAAGCGGCTGCGGAAAGACTGACTTGATGAATGTGATCGTGGTTGGCGCAGGCATTGCAGGGCTGTCGACGGCGTGGTCGCTGGCCAAAGCTGGGCACCGGGTCTCGATCGTCGAGCAGGGACCGATTCCCAATCCGCTTGCTGCCTCGGGCGATCATCATCGCATCATCCGCCGCGCCTATGGCGCAGCGGCGGGCTATGGCAGGCTGATCACCGAAGCCTATGAGGCCTGGGACGAGATGTGGGCCGATCTCGGCGAAAACCATCTCGATCCGCGCGGCTTCATCTGCATTTCGCGGGAGCCGGGAGACGAAGCCGAGGAATACCGCGAAGGCATGGAAGCCGGGAACTATCCATTCGAAATGTTCGAGCCGGATGCCGCGGCTAAACGCTGGCCGTTCCTGGAGCCCGGCTCGTTCCGCTACGCGTATTTTTCACCGGACGGCGGTGCGCTGCATTGTCGCAAGATTGCGACCCGCCTCGCTAGATGGCTGCGCGTGAACCACGCCAATGTCTACGAAAACAGCAAGGTGGTGGAAGTTGACGCCGAGGCCGGCCGCATCGTGCTTGAAAGCGGCGAGACGATGCAGGCCGACCGCATTGTCGTCGCCGCCGGCGCCTGGGTGCTGAAACTGTTTCCCGAACTGGACGGCGAACTGAAGACCTGGCGCACGGCGCTCGCCTATGTCGAACCACCGGCGGATCTGAAAGCGGCATGGCAGGGAGCCCCCGTAATCCTGAATGTCGGCGGCGCTGTCGACGGCTACGTGATCCCGCCGTCCGGCGGCGCCGGCATGAAATTCGGCTCAGGGCTGCACAGGGTGCCGACCAGCGACGCCGACTGGAACCGCCAGCCGGTGCCGGGCGAGGGTGAGGCGATCCGCGACCTGTTTTCGCCGCCGATCGCCCGTGTCGAAGACTACAAGATCACCGAGGTCGTCACCTGCGCCTACACCTTCACCGCCGACGAGAAATTTCTGGCTCATGAAAAAGGCAGATGCCTTGTCGTCTCGGCCTGCTCCGGCCACGGCTACAAGTTCGGCGCGGCGGTCGGCAGGCGCGTGGCGGCGACGGTCGGCAATGACGACGTCGCCGGCTTGAAGGCCTGGCTGCGGGCGGAGGCGGTGTGACCTAATACCGGCAATGCCTTGGCATATGAACGCGCCGCCAGCCCGACGAACCTTCCCTGACCAGCACTCGCCGTGCCACCGTCTGGTAGGACGGGGAGATTTCGATGACACGCCGCTGCTCCGGCCGTACCAGCACCTCTCGGGCCACGCTTTCATACTCGGCAGGGATGACCACGCGCCTTGTGCGTTCAGGTTCAACCACCACGGTTTCGGCGACCCGCGCATATCGGGGCTTGCGCCACACCTTGCACAGCACTTTGCGGCCGTGGATTATGCGCCATTCCCAGGCATAGCCGCCGTCGTCTACCTTGACCGTGTGGTAGACGGTGCGCGTGGCGGCCGGCACCACCTCGTAAGTGACGCGGGCCGGAGCGATCTGCTCCACGCTCTCGCGCGTGCCGTAGATTGGCGGATCGTAGTCGACGATCTGGCCACCGGGGCTGACCAGCACCTTTTCGTGAACGGTGTCGTAAACGGACGGCCTGTTGACCGGCTCGTAGCATTCGACGGCGCGTCCGCCGGCAGTCGTTTCGGACACCATGCCGAAAACAGCAAGGCTGGCGATGGCCGAGGAAGCAGTTTTCCTGATCATGGCACTCCCCCTGTTTGAACCTTCAGCGCAAGCTCAACGTTGAATTGTAGGGGAAGCGCCATCGCGGGAAAGCAGTTTCGAGATATTTCGTTAAGCGACGCGGTTAAGAAAGTGCTACTCGGCAGCGCAGCCACACCGCTTTAGCGCCGACGCAGCCTCGGGCGAATCCTGTGCAGAAACCTTGATTCGACTTAACCGGATGGCTAGGAGGGGCGGCCTTGCGCTAGGGTGAGCCGACATCCTATTTACAGGATAACGATCCAGAACCGATTCTGCCCGATTTGCTAATCTCCCGGCGCCGGAATCCCATCTTTCAATAAGGGATAATCCATGAAGAACCCCGTCGAAACCTACATGAACCTCGTTCCGATGGTGGTCGAGCAGACCAATCGCGGCGAGCGGGCCTACGACATTTTCTCGCGGCTCCTGAAAGAGCGCATCATTTTCATCACCGGTCCGGTCGAGGACGGCATGGCGACGCTGGTCTGCGCGCAGCTTCTGTTCCTCGAAGCGGAGAATCCGAAGAAGGAAATCAACCTCTACATCAATTCGCCCGGTGGCGTCGTCACCTCGGGCATGGCGATCTACGACACCATGCAGTTCATCAAGCCGGCGGTGGCGACGCTGTGCATCGGCCAGGCCGCCTCGATGGGCTCGCTGCTCCTCACCGCAGGCGAGAAGGGCATGCGCTTCGCTACGCCGAATGCCCGCATCATGGTCCATCAGCCTTCCGGTGGCTTCCAGGGCCAGGCTTCCGACATCGAGCGCCACGCCCAGGACATCATCAAGCTGAAGCGTCGTCTCAACGAGGTCTACGTCAAGCACACCGGCAAGAGCTACGACGAGATCGAAAAGACGCTCGACCGTGACCACTTCATGACCGCCGACGAGGCCAAGGATTTCGGCCTCATCGACAAGGTCATTTCGTCGCGTGAGCCGCTCGAAGGTATTGCCACGTAAGACCGGTGGCAGTTGGCTGGTGGGAAAACCCGCTTTTTGATGCCGCTTGCGGCATTTCGGCCACAATTGGCTGTTCCCTCGACGGGAGCAATTGCCTACGTTAAGCCTATGTTGATTTTCGACGGCTTAGCTTTGTGCGGGGTTGGTGCGAATCATTGCGACGTTTTCTGATATGTGTTTCGTACGGAATGCGTTGCGGGAGCCGGAATACTGGCGGCGGCGATTTCCCGCGATAGATTGAGATATGCGCCCTTTCAACCAGACCATCGGCGGGCGGCTATGAAAGGACATGAAAATGAGCAAGGTCGGCAACAACGGCGGCGATTCCAAGAACACGCTTTATTGCTCGTTTTGCGGCAAAAGCCAGCACGAAGTGCGCAAGCTGATCGCCGGCCCGACGGTGTTCATCTGCGACGAATGCGTCGAGCTCTGCATGGACATCATCCGCGAGGAGAACAAGACCTCGATGGTGAAGTCACGCGAGGGCGTGCCGACCCCGCAGGAGATCCTCAAGGTTCTCGACGACTACGTCATCGGCCAGCCCTACGCCAAGCGCGTGCTGTCGGTAGCGGTCCACAACCACTACAAGCGCCTCGCTCATGCCGGCAAGAACAATGACGTCGAGCTGGCGAAGTCCAACATTTTGCTGATCGGCCCGACCGGTTGCGGCAAGACGCTGCTTGCGCAGACGCTGGCCCGCATCATCGACGTGCCGTTCACCATGGCCGATGCGACGACGCTGACCGAGGCCGGCTATGTCGGCGAGGATGTCGAGAACATCATCCTGAAGCTCTTGCAGTCGGCCGACTACAATGTCGAGCGAGCCCAACGCGGCATCGTCTATATCGACGAGATCGACAAGATCTCGCGCAAGTCGGACAATCCTTCGATCACCCGCGATGTGTCGGGCGAGGGCGTCCAGCAGGCGCTGTTGAAGATCATGGAAGGTACGGTCGCTTCCGTACCGCCGCAGGGCGGCAGGAAGCATCCTCAGCAGGAATTCCTGCAGGTTGATACCGCCAACATCCTGTTCATCTGCGGCGGCGCCTTCGCCGGCCTCGACAAGATCATCTCGGATCGCGGCCGCAAGACGTCGATCGGCTTCGGCGCCACCGTCGCTTCGCCAGAGGATCGTCGCACCGGCGACGTTTTCCGCCTGGTCGAGCCTGAGGATCTTTTGAAGTTCGGCCTCATTCCCGAGTTCGTCGGCCGTCTGCCAGTCCTGGCGACGCTGGAGGACCTCGACGAGCCGGCGCTGATCCAGATCCTGACCGAGCCGAAGAACGCGCTGGTCAAGCAGTACCAGCGGCTGTTCGAGATGGAGAATGTCGACCTGACCTTCCATGAGAATGCGCTGTCGGCGATCGCCAAGCGCGCCATCGAGCGCAAGACCGGCGCGCGCGGCCTGCGCTCGATCATGGAAGCGATCCTGCTCGACACGATGTTCGAACTGCCGGCGCTGGAAGGCGTGCGCGAAGTGGTTATTTCGGAAGAGGTGGTGTCCGGTAACGCCAGGCCGCTCTACATCTATTCCGAGCAGAAGGAAAAAAAGGGCAACGTCAGCGCCTGACGTGAGCCCCTGCAGTGGAATTCTTCAAACGGCGCCGTGAGGCGCCGTTTTGCTTTGCGGACGGGCCGACTTATGATGAACGGATTGTGACAGATTGGATGAACGGTTTCGTGTTGACCCTTGATCTTTGCCCCCCGTGCCTCCAACTAACTGAGGAAGGCCGGGGTGCCGAATTCTGTGCTGTAAAACTCCCGTCACAAACGGTGGTAGGCGGAACGATCCTCGGTCGTTAATATGAGATTCGCGGTTGGCCGATTGGCAGTCGCGACAAGAAAGGTTGGACAATGGCCAAAATATCCAGGGCTCCCAGCGACGGCGTCTTCGCAGTCCTCCCACTGCGCGACATCGTGGTGTTCCCGCACATGATCGTTCCGCTCTTCGTCGGGCGTGAAAAATCGATCAAGGCGCTGGAGGAGGTGATGGGTCAGGAAAAGCAGATCCTGCTTGCGACCCAGATGAATGCCGCCGATGACGATCCCGAGGCCGATGCCATATTCGACATCGGCACGCTCGCCAATGTGCTGCAATTGCTGAAGCTGCCGGACGGCACCGTGAAGGTGCTGGTGGAAGGCGCTTCGCGCGCGAAAATCGTTTCGTTCACCGACCGTCCCGACTTCCACGAGGCCCGCGCCACGGCGCTGGTCGAACCGGATGAGGAAGAGGTCGAGGTCGAGGCGCTGGCCCGTTCCGTCGTCACCGACTTCGAGAACTACGTCAAGCTGAACAAGAAGATCTCGCCCGAAGTGGTGGGTGCCGCCAGCCAGATCGACGACTATTCCAAGCTCGCCGATACGGTTGCCTCGCATCTTGCCATCAAGATCCCCGAGAAGCAGGAGATGCTGGCCACGCTTTCGGTCAAGGAGCGGCTGGAAAAGGCGATGGGCTTCATGGAAGCCGAAATCTCCGTCCTGCAGGTGGAGAAGCGCATCCGTTCGCGCGTCAAGCGCCAGATGGAGAAGACCCAGCGCGAATACTACCTCAACGAACAGATGAAGGCGATCCAGAAGGAGCTCGGCGAGGGCGAGGACGGCCGCGACGAGGCCGCCGAGATCGAGGCGCGCATCAAGAAGACCAAGCTCTCCAAGGAGGCCCGCGAAAAAGCGGAAGCCGAACTGAAGAAGTTGCGGACGATGTCGCCGATGTCGGCTGAATCGACTGTCGTGCGCAATTATCTCGACTGGATCCTGTCGATACCGTGGGGCAAGAACTCCAAGGTCAAGCAGGATCTGGCCTTCGCGCAGAACGTGCTCGACACCGACCATTTCGGCCTCGACAAGGTCAAGGACCGTATCGTCGAATATCTCGCCGTGCAGAGCCGCCAGAAGAAGCTGAAGGGGCCGATCCTGTGCCTCGTCGGACCTCCCGGCGTCGGCAAGACCTCGCTCGGCAAGTCGATCGCCAAAGCGACCGGCCGCGAGTTTATCCGCATGGCGCTGGGCGGCGTTCGCGACGAGGCCGAGATCCGCGGTCACCGGCGCACCTATATCGGCTCGATGCCCGGCAAGGTCATCCAGTCGATGAAGAAGGCGAAGAAGTCCAACCCGCTCTTCCTGCTCGACGAGATCGACAAGATGGGCCAGGATTTCCGCGGCGACCCGTCGTCGGCCTTGCTTGAGGTGCTCGATCCCGAGCAGAACTCGACGTTCATGGACCACTACCTCGAGGTCGAATACGACCTGTCGAGTGTGATGTTCGTGACGACGGCGAACACGCTGAACATTCCTGCGCCCTTGATGGACCGCATGGAGATCATCCGTATCGCCGGCTACACCGAGGACGAGAAGATCGAGATCGCCAAGCGTCACCTGATGCCCAAGGTGATCCGCGATCACGCCCTGCAGCCGAAGGAGTTCTCCGTCGGCGAGGACGCGATCCGCGGCATCATCCAGACCTACACCCGTGAAGCAGGCGTCAGGAGCCTGGAGCGCGAACTGATGAAGCTCGGCCGCAAGGCGGTGACAGAGATCCTGAAGACCAAGAAGAAGACGGTCGACATCACTGCGGACAATCTCGCCGATTACCTTGGTGTTCCGCGCTTCCGCTTCGGTCAGGTCGAGGCCGACGATCAGGTTGGCGTCGTCACCGGGCTTGCCTGGACGGAAGTCGGCGGCGAGTTGCTGACGATCGAAGGTGTCATGATGCCCGGCAAGGGCCGCATGACCGTGACCGGCAATCTGCGCGACGTTATGAAGGAATCGATCTCGGCGGCGGCCTCCTACGTCCGCTCGCGGGCTATCGATTTCGGCGTCGAGCCGCCGCTGTTCGACAAGCGCGACATCCACGTCCACGTGCCCGAGGGCGCAACGCCCAAGGACGGACCGTCGGCGGGTGTGGCGATGGCGACGGCGATCGTCTCGGTGCTGACCGGCATCCCGGTCAGGGCCGATGTGGCGATGACCGGCGAGATCACGCTGCGCGGCAGGGTGCTGCCGATCGGCGGGCTCAAGGAGAAGCTGCTTGCAGCGCTGCGCGGCGGCATCAAGAAGGTGCTGATCCCGGAAGACAACGCCAAGGATTTGGCGGAGATTCCGGACAACGTAAAGAACGGTATGGAGATCGTTCCGGTCGCGCGAGTTGGTGAAGTCTTGCGCCATGCGCTGGTGCGTATGCCGGAGCCGATCGACTGGGTCGAACCAGCCAATGCGCCGGCTGCGGTGGATGCCGGGGACGACGCCGGCAAGTCACTCGCCCATTAGTTACTGCTAAAGTTGCAATGCACAAGAGAGAGCCGGGCCTAGCGCCCGGCTTTTTCATGTGAAAAACCCCGGAATTCCGGGGTTTTTTCGACTCGTTTGACGCTTTTCGACTTGGTTGCGGAAGCGCTTCTTTCTAAAGTCCGTTTCCTGCCGGATGAGTCGTACGTTCCGGTTTCTCATGGAAGGGAATTTTTATGAACAAGAACGAACTGGTGTCCGCTGTCGCCGATGCCGCGAGTATTTCGAAGGGTGACGCGCAGTCGGCGGTTGATGCGGTGTTCTCCGTCATCACCGGCGAACTGAAGAAGGGCGGCGATGTCCGGCTTGTCGGCTTCGGAAATTTCACAGTGTCAAAACGCGCTGCCTCGACCGGCCGCAATCCGCAGACCGGCGCGGAAGTGCAGATTCCGGCGCGCACCGTGCCGAAGTTTTCGGCCGGCAAGGGCCTCAAGGACGCAGTCAACTAAGCGCCTTCTTACCCTTTTCAGAGACCAGAAAAGCCGGGCATTCCCCGGCTTTTCCTTTGCACCCGCTTTGGCGGGCAGCGGACGGCTCTATGCCGTCGGCGCATCCGCGCGCATCAGCCCTTCCTTTTTGAGATCGGCCCAGAGTGCTGATGGCAGTTTCGCGTCGAGCAGCGACCGGTTGCTTTCGACCTCGCTCGGCCGCTGGCCGCCGGGGATCACCGACACGACCGAAGGGTGCAGCAGCGGAAATTGCAATGCCGCCTCGATCAGGCGCACGCCGTGGCGTTTGCAAATGGCCTCGATGCGCGCGACGCGGTCGAGGATGTCCTGCGGCGCCTCGGAATAATTGTAATAGGCGCCGGGCTTCGGTCCGGTTGCCAGGATGCCGGAATTATACGGCCCGCCGAGAACGATGCCGATGCCGCGCTTCTGGCATAGCGGCAGGAAGGATTGCAGCGCCTCCTGCTCCAGCAGCGTATAGCGCCCGGCAAGCAGGAAAAGGTCGAAGTCGCCACGCTCGGCAAGTGTCTGGGCAACCTGCCATTCGTTGATGCCGCCGCCGAATGCCTTGATGACGCCCTGGTCACGCAAGGCCAGCAGCCCGTAATAGCCCGAGCGCATGAACTCCTCGATGCGTTGGTCCGAGGCCTCCTTGCTGCCATGGGTGAAGATGTCGAGATCATGCACGAAAAGGATGTCGATGCGGTCGACGCCGAGGCGCTCGAGCGAGGCTTCGAAGGAGCGCATGACGCCGTCATAGCTGTAGTCGTAGACCTCGCGGCGCGACGGCGTGTCGAAGAACTTGCCGATGCCGGTGCGTTGGTCCGGCGGGCAGGCGCGCATGATGCGGCCGACTTTGCTCGACAGCACCAAGTCGTCGCGCTTTTTCGAACGCAGGAACGGATTGAGTCGCGTTTCCGACAGGCCAAGCCCGTAGAGTGGCGCGGTGTCGTAGTAACGGCAGCCGACTCGCCAGGCGGTCTCCAAGGTGGCGTTGGCATCCTCGTCGGAAACAGCGCGATAGAGGTTTCCCAGCGGCGCCGTGCCGAAGCCGAGTTCCGTGAACGCGATGCCGCCATTGCCGATGTGGTCGAAATGCCGTGTCTTCATGTCCTGCCGTTTCCTCACCTACGCAATTGCCATGACACTATCACGCCTGGGGCACTGCAAAAGCACTCCGAGCCATTGGACACGGATTTTCACGGTGATAGCATGAGCAAAAACAAGCTGTTCGGGGAAAAACGTGGCCCAAACATTCAGGCAGGTCTCCGGTTCCAATGCTGGCAAAAACCTGTTCGGGGTTGCGCTCGACGAGCTTGGCACTGTGGTGGCTCGGATCGGCCAGAGCCGCATCGACGCCGCCGGCCACACCAACATGGAATAGGCGTCATGCGCTACGAGCTGATGCTGCCGTACCAGATCCGCAAGGCGATCGCCGAAAACTGGCCGGTCGTGCTCCCGCTCGGCGTGCTCGAATACCACGGTGAGCACATGGCCGTCGGCATGGATACGCTGGCAGTCGTCAAGATGCTGGAGCTGTTCGAAAAAGAAGCCGACATCGTCATCCTGCCGCCGTTCTACTATGGCGCGGCGAGCTACGCGGTGGCGCCGCCGGAGGGCAATGGCTCGGTTCAGGTCGGCGGAAATGCGTTGGCGCCGTTCGCAGATGAACTGTTCTACAGCCTGCTGCGCATCGGCTTTCGCAACATCCACGCCATCATCCATCACCAGACCGAGAATTTTGTTTCCGGCATGCCGACCGATCTCGCCTTCAAGACCGCCGGCCGCCAGGCGATCTTCCGTTTTCTGGAGAAGGAGCGCGGCGAGGGCTGGTGGGGCTCCGAGGCGATGGCAGGCTATTATGCCGAACATGCCGAAGGCACCAATTTCTTCAACTGGATACAGGTGCATCCGCTGATGCCGGCAGCAATGAACGGCCAGTATCCGTTCGATCATGCCGGCATCGGCGAGACGTCGCTGATGCTGGCGCTATGCCCGGAAGCGGTGGACGCCGGCCGCTTCGCCGACAATACGGGATGGTACACGGCGACCGCCCCGGACGCCTCGGCGGAACTGGGGCAAAAGGGCGCCGCGATGATCCTCAAGCATTTGCGGGCGATATTGTCGGCCTAACGCGGCTCTGCCTTCTCCCAAAGGGGAGAAGGGAAGAAGGAGCCGCTACTTCACCGCGCCCGCGGTCATGCCCATGATCAGATAGCGCTCCAGCGCGATGCCGATGACGGCAAGCGGCGTGATTGCGGCGGTGGCCAGCGCCGCCATCGACCACCAGTTGATGCCTTGCGAACCGGTCTGGCTCGCCACCATCACGGGAATGGTCTTGGCGTCGGTCGAGGTCAGAAGTGCGGCGAAGAAATACTCGTTCCAGCACAGCACCATCGCCAGGATGAATGCGGCAACCATGCCCGGCAGCGCAATCGGCATGACAATGCGGAAGAAGGCGCCCCAGATCGACAGGCCGTCGACGAGGGCTGCTTCCTCCAGTTCGACCGGGATCGAATTGAACTGGTCGCGCATGATCCAGATGACGATCGGCAGCACCATCAGCGTGTAGAGCAGGATCAGCCCGATGCGGGTGTCGAGCATGCCGACTTCCCTGTACAGCACGAGAAAGGGCAGGGCGAGCACGACCGGCGGCAGGATCAGCTGCGACAGGAAGAAGAAGGAGATGTCCTCGTTCTTGAACCAGGCGAAGTGATAGCGGTAGCGGGTGAGGCCGTATGCGGCGAGACTGCCGATGACGATGGCGAGGCTCGACGCGCCGACCGAGGTGATGACCGAATTCATGAAGCGCTTGATGAATTCGTCGCGCACTGTCGAGGTTCGGAAGATCGAGTCGGGCGACAGGCCGAGCGAGCGCCAACCCTTCCAGTCCGGCCGGAAGTCGACGAACGGGATGAGATGGCCCTGGGTGACGTCGACCGCGGTTTTGAACGAGGTGGTTATTGTCCAGTAGATCGGGAACAGGCAGATGAAGGCCCAGAAGACCAGCGCCCCATAGATGAAGACGCGGTTCGCGAAAAAGCTCGCCGGCGAGCGGATTTCGGAAGCGGCATACTCGGTGGTCTGGACGCTCATGTCACCGCCCCATTCAATTGACGTTGCGCACGAAGCGGTTGGCGAATTTCAACAGCCACGTCACGAACACGATGATGATGATGAGGTAGGCCATCGCCAGCATGGTGCCGTAGCCGACATTCGAGCGGTCGCGATACTCGCGATAGATGAAGCTCGACACGGAATCGGTCGCGCCGCCCGGGCCGCCCGAGGTGACGGTGATGATGATGTCGGCAAGCTTCAGTTTGAAGATGATGCGCAGGATGATCGCCGTCACCGACACCGGCAGCATTAGCGGGAACGTGACCTGCCAGAAGGTCTGCCAGGCATTGGCACCGTCAACCCTGGCCGCCTCAAGAACCTCGCGCGACATCGCCTGAAGGCCGGCGAGCAGCATGATCATCATGAACGGGATGAAGGTCCAAGCATCCAGCACCATGATCGAGATGCGGGCGGTGATCGGGTTTGAAAAGAAGGCGGGGTTTTCCCAGCCGAGTTGGCGCGCCAGCGCAGCGGCCGGCCCGAACCGGTATTCCATCAGCGACTTGCCGATCATCCACGACACCGCGACCGGCGACAGCATCAACGGCATGAGGAAGACGACACGGAAGAATTTGCGCGCCCTGATCTGTGCGTTGAGCAGCAGGGCGAGGCCGAAGGCGATGACATATTCGACCAGTACCGCGAGCACGTAGAGCACCATGTTGAACAGCGCATTGCGGTAGTAGGGATCCGCCAGCATCTGCCAGAAATTGTCGAGCCCGTTGAATTTCCGGCCGGAGAAGGAACTGAGGTTCCAGTCGGTCAGCGCGATGTAGAAGCCGAACAGCGTCGGGAAGATCACCATCGCGATGGTGAACAGCAGCGCCGGCAGCAGGAACAGCGCGCGCTGGCCGTCTTCGCCGCGCATCAGCACCTGGCCGACGCCGAGTGCTATACCCCACAGCACATAGGCATAGACGACCGGCCTCCAGGTCTCGAAGCCGATCGTGTCGACTTCTGTCTTGTAGAGGATCTGAACTGCGATCACTGCCAGCAGGCCGAGCGTCGCAGCGGCCATCAACGCCCGGCCGAGCCGCTTACGGCCCGGCGATATCAGATCGGATGGAGCGGCGTTTGCCGGCCACGCATCGGTGGGCAAAGTCTGGTCAGCCACGCGTCTCGTCCGTTCACTGAAGGCTTTTATGACCGGCTCGCCGGTCAAGATGCGGTCCGGCGGCTTTGCGTCGCCGGACCACGGTTCCTACAATCTCAACCTACATGCCAAGCGAGGCCTTGTAGAGCTTGATCTGGTTTTCGCGGCCGATCTGGTCGGTCAGCTTCTCCCAGGCGGCTGCGATGGCGTCGGCGCCTTCCTGCGCCGTCATCTTGCCGGCGAATGTGTTGGCCAGGATGTCCTCGGCGGCGCTGTAGTACTGGAAGATGCCGGGGATGCGCGGCTCGATCGCGGCGTTCGGATGGTTGTAGCTGTCGGCCTCCGACTTCAGATACGAGGTGATGAAAGCCTCGTCGTAACCGGCGGCCACCCATTCCGGAATGTCGAAATGCGAGTTGCGGTAGGGTTGGAAGCCGGACGGGTATGCCGCGCACCAGAGCGACAGGTCCTTGCCGCCGAGATGGGCAGCGGCAGACCACGCCGCCTTCTTCTTCTTTTCGTCGCTGTCGACCCGTGCCATGACGTAGACGCCCCAGCCGAGATAGGCGCAGTTCGGCGAATAATTCGGGCCGCTGGCGAGCTTGTCCCACTGGCCGGTCTTGGAATTGTAGACGTCGTCCGAGCCTGGCAGGATCGAGAAGCCGGTGACGTCGCCAACGACCGACGAGTCGTTGGTCTTGACGTTGGAACCGACGTCGCCCCACCAGGTGACCATCGAACCGGTGCCGGCCAGGAATTGCTGGAAGGCGGTGGTATTCGGGTCGGCGTTGATCTGGTCGGCGGGCTCGGAAGGCAGCGCGTCGATCACGTCCTGGATCGCCCGCACCCAGGCCGGATTGTTGATGCGCGGCTTCATCGTATCGGCATCGAACAGCCAGGCCTTGTCGTCAGGATGCTTGGCATAGGCGCTGGCGCGGCTGCCGAGGAAGTAGAAGCCGAAGCCGCCCCACGCCTTGGGCGCGTCGAGATAGCCGAAGACATCCTGGCCCTGGAACTGCTTGCCCTTGAGGAACTTGGTCACCGCCTGCACCTGCTGCCAGGTCTTCGGCACGCCCCATTCCGTCAGGCCCGCCTTGTCACCGCCGCCGTCCTTCCATGCCTTGGCGAGGTCGGCATCGGCAAACACGTCGGTGCGGTAGTTGAAGTTGTGCGCGTCGCCATCGACGGTCACGCGGTACTGCTTGCCGTCCCACGTGCCGACCGGTGGCTGCAGATAGGCCACGACGTCCTTCATGTCGATCTGGTCCTTGACCCAGTCCGGCATCTCGGAAGTGAGGCCCTTGCCGCAGACGTCGCCTTCGAACGGCGCGCCCATCTCGATGATGTCGAAATCGACGGTGCCGGTGGCGATCGACTGCTGCAGGCGGGCGTTGTAGTCCGCCTGCGCTAGGTCGATCCAGTTGATCTTGGCGCCGGTGTAGGTCTCCCACGGCTTCAGGAAGCCGCGAAACAGCACATTGTGCAGGTTCTGGTTGTTGAGGCCCATGAAGGTGAGCTGGACACCGGCGAATTCGCCTTCCTTGACGCTGGCCTTGGTCGCCTCCAGGCAAAGCTCGCCGACCTGCTGGAAGTCGGCATCGGTCGGCTGGCCCTTGCCGACACCGGGGATCTGCAGGATCTGCGCACGCAGCTCGCTTGCGGCGGAAGCCGGGCGCGTCAGCGCGCCAAGCCCGGCGCCGGATGCCGCGGCGATCGCAGCCATGCTTGCCGCGCCCTTGAGGACATCGCGGCGAGTGGCTCCCGCGCGCATAAATTGGTTGTAAAGGCTGACTTTCATTTCGTTCCTCCCAGAATCTCAATGGTGATTGTTTCGGGTGTTTGGAGCGCTGGACGTGTTCCCCAACAACAGCGACTCCTAGAAATAGGGCCCAAGTTTTCCTCCCGCGACACTTCGATTTCCGTGGTCCGAACTAGTGTGCCGGCGCGCCCGGAACAGGGTCATAACCCGAGCCCTTTCACTATTCTCACAACCAAGTGCCGTGTCAACGAGGATGGGGTTTTTTATCTATAAAAGACTGACTTGCCCTCGCCGTTTGCGTTGTTTAGCTTCACCGCAACGAAAGGGGGGCCCATGGCTCAAGTCGCGATCAGCAATGTGGCCAAGGCGTTCGGAACCGTCAAGGTCCTGCACGATGTCAGCGTTGACATCGCCGACGGGCAGTTCGTGGTGCTGGTCGGTCCTTCCGGGTGCGGCAAGTCCACGCTGCTCAGGATGGTGGCGGGGCTGGAGACCGTTTCAGGCGGCACAATCGCCATCGGCGACCGTGTCGTCAATCATCTGCCGCCGGCCAAGCGCGACATCGCCATGGTGTTCCAGAATTACGCACTCTATCCGCACAAGACGGTCGAGCAGAACATGGCCTTTGCACTGAAGCTGCGGAAGACCGATCCGGCTGTGGTCGCCGAGCGGGTCAAGCGCGCCGCCGATATCCTCGACCTCAATCCCTATCTCAAGCGCTATCCGCGCCAGCTCTCGGGCGGGCAGCGCCAGCGCGTCGCCATGGGCCGCGCCATCGTGCGCAACCCGCAGGTGTTCCTGTTCGACGAGCCGCTCTCCAATCTCGACGCGAAGCTGCGTGTGCAGATGCGCACCGAGATCAAGGAACTGCACCAGCGGCTGAAGACCACCACCATCTATGTCACGCACGACCAGATCGAAGCCATGACCATGGCCGACAAGATCGTCGTGATGCGCGACGGCCGTATCGAGCAGGTCGGCGCGCCGCTGGAACTGTTCGACCGGCCGGCTAATCTGTTCGTCGCCGGCTTCATCGGCTCGCCCTCGATGAACTTGCTCAAGGGCGTGGTGCGCAAGGGCGACAAGCCTGTCGTCGAGATCGCCGGGACGCCGTTCCCTATCGCCGCGAACAGCGCCGTAGAGGATGGCCGCAAGGTAGTCTACGGCGTACGGCCCGAGCATCTCGAAATCCACCCCGACGGCGTGCCGGCAAAGATTTCCGTGGTTGAGCCGACCGGTTCCGAAACGCTGGTGTTTCTGCGTTTCGGCGAGGGCGAGATGGTGGCGCTGTTCCGTGAGCGCCACGACTTCAAGCCGGGCGACACGCTTCACCTGAAACCACGGCTGGACCAGGTCCACCTCTTCGACGCAGAGACCGGCCGTCGTCTATAACACTTTGAATTTGCGCATGATCTTATCCGAAACCGACATCACTTTTTCGGGATCACGCGCTAGGTTTCACATCAAAAGCCCGTTCGGGAGGAATGCCATGCTCAAAGGGATCAATCCGCTGCTCAATGCCGATGTGCTCCAGGCGCTGCGGGCGATGGGCCACGGCGACGATTTGATCATCGCCGACACCAATTTCCCCTCCGATTCGGTGGCCCGCCAGACCGTCCTCGGCCGACTGCTGCGCATCGATGCGCCGGCCGCGGACGTGGTCAAGGCGGTGCTGTCGCTCTATCCGCTGGACAGTTTCGTCGACGATGCGGCCGCCCGCATGGAGATCGTCGGCAAGCCGGATGAGATTCCCGCAGTGCAGAGGCAAGTGCAAGACGAGATCGACGCGGCGGAGGGCAAGCCATGGCCGATGATTTCGGTCGAACGCTACGCCTTCTACGAACGTGCCAAAAAGGCCTATTGCGTCATCCAGACCGGCGAGCGCCGCTTCTATGGCTGTTTCGCCTTCCGCAAGGGCGTCGTTCCGCCGGATGCGGAGTAAGGAGATGCCAGGCAAGCCTGTCGTCATACTGGGCGTCTTCGTCGCCGACACTGCCTACCGCGCCGCCCGCCAGCCGCGCATGGGCGAGACGCTCCTTGGAACTTCCTTCACGCTTGGCCCCGGCGGCAAGGGCTCCAACCAGGCGGTTGCGGCCGGCCGTCTCGGTGCCGACATCACTTTCCTGACGCGCCTCGGCGTCGATCCCTTTGCCGATATGGCCAGGCAGACCTGGGCGCAGGCCGGGGTGAAGAGCGCCGTCATCGACACGCCGGAGAGTTATACGGGTGCGGCCTATATCTTCGTCGAGGAGACCACCGGCAACAACGCCATCATCGTCAGTCCGGGTGCGGCCATGCTGATTTCGCCCGACGACATCGAGGCTAACGCCGGCCTGATCCGCTCGGCGGGCGTCTTCGTCACCCAGCTCGAGCAGCCGATCGAGGCGGCGATGCGAGCGTTAGAGATCGCGCGCGGGGCAGGCGTGACGACGATCCTCAACCCGGCGCCGGCGGCAAAGCTTCCTGACCGCATCTATACGCTCTGCGACTATGTCACGCCGAACGAGACCGAGGCCGAGGAACTGACCGGTATCAAGGTGTCTTCCATCGACGACGCCCGCCGCGCCGCCGACAGCCTGCTCGAAAAGGGCGTCGGCGCGGTCATTGTAACACTCGGCGACAAAGGCGCGCTGTTGCAAACGGCCAGCCGCTCCGACTATGTCGGCGCGATCAATGCCGGCGCTGTGGTCGAGACCACCGGAGCAGGCGACGCCTTCAATGGCGGCTTGGCCGCAGCACTTGCGAGAGAGGTGGAACCGCTGCAAGCGGTCCGCTTCGCCTGCGCCGTCGCCGGCATTTCGGTCACCCGGCCCGGCACGGCGCCGTCGATGCCGACGCTACAAGAGGTCGAGGCATTGCTCGCCAAGGGGTGAGGCCGCCCAGCCTCGCCGGCGCTCTCGACTTTAGTCCGTTCCGACCACGGTGACATATTAGCCACAGTTAATATGAATCGGCAAACCTATCTTGCGTCATTGGCATAGGTGTCCCGTAATGGATCACTGGGTCTGGCGCCGCAATTGCACGGTCAGCAATGCCGGGGGGCACCTTGACCTGGCAATCGGGGGCAATTTGGGGGGGCCGCCGCTTCGCAAATGGAGCGGCGGGCTTTTTCACGGCACCACACCATCAGAAGCCGCCGACGGATAGGAATGGCTGTGTTTTGCAATGCTCGCCGGGAAGTACCTGTCGCGCCGAATGAGGCGATCTAGCCGCGAACGCCGGACAATTCGCGAACCTCTGCCCGCAGCGCCTGTAACTCCGCGAGGATGATGGCCTGATCGCTGTGCAGCGTTGCCCTGTCGGCCGATTCTACCGCCTCATGCTCGGCCTCCATCGCCGAAACGATCACGCCGATGAACAGATTGAGCACGGTGAACGACGTCGCGATGATGAAGGGGATGAAGAACAGCCAGGCGGTCGGATAGACCGCCATGACCGGGCGCACCACGCCGTCCGACCAGCCTTCGAGAGTCATAACCTGGAAAAGCGTGAAGAGCGATTCCGGTATGCCGCCGAACAGTTCGGGAAAGGACGAGCCGTAGAGCTTCGTCGCCATCACCGCAAAGACGTAGAACACCAGCCCAAGCAACAGCATGATCGAGCCCATGCCGGGCAGGGCGGTGATGAAGCCGGTGACGACACGGCGCAGCGACGGAACGATGCTGATCAGGCGCAGGACCCGCAGGATGCGCAGCGCCCGCAGCACGGAGAGCGAACCGGTCGCGGGGATGAGCGCGAAACCGACGACGAAAAGGTCGAAGATGCGCCATGGATCGCGGAAGAAATTCGTCCTGTAGACGACCACCCGGATCGCGAGTTCGAGCACGAAGACGCCGAGGATCGCGCGGTCGATGGCCGTTAGAAGCGGGCCAAAAACAGCAATCGCATCGGGCGAGGTTTCGAGGCCGAGCGTGACGGCGTTGATCAGGATCAGGACCATGATCGTGAGGTCGAAATGGCGCGATTCGATGAGCGATTTCAGGGCGTCCAAGGCTTCTTCTCCGTTAGAGCATCGGACCCAAAGTGGGAACCGGGTTCGGGAAAATCCAATGCTCAAACGCATATGACAGGCTTGGAACGCAACAAATACAAAAAGTTGAAACTCTCCGGAAACCGAAAGTGGAAACTTTTTGTATTAAGGAACCAAGACCACCCCCGACCTCCTGCGTGACAGGCCGGCACTCCCACTGAGCTACACCCGCGCATAGACGAGAACGTGTCAGCCGCGTTCGTCGTCGAGGCGGTGGATAAGCCGCCGGTGTGAGGCGTTACTCGCCAGGGGTCGAGAGCCCCTCGGGCTCGAACGTAACCGCCACAAGGCCCAAACAGCCCCGTCGGAAACAGCCTTCTGGCCCGCTGTTAAAGCGAATCGCTGCGCTATGTCTCTGTAGGGACCGCATTTTCCTGGAAGGATGAACCGGCACACAGCGATCATCTACCAACTCGCCAGGAACCATGCGGGGAGCAGCGGGTTTGGCTTGGATGCCGACACGTTCGGTCCCCCATTCTCCAAGGAGAATACGATGACATTAGCAAGCAAGACCACAGCAGTTGCCGCGGCGTTGGCTATGCTGGCTTCCCCGGCAGTATCCCAGACGAGCCCACCTGCGCCCGCCGCACCTGCACAGGATCGTGGCTCAGAGCCAGCGCCAGGAGTGAGCGGGCCAACCGAAGACTCCATGCGCAATATGATGCGTCAGATGATGACCGAGATGCTGGAGGAGAGAATGCAAGAGCATCGCCGGCCCCGAGCAGAACGACGAGGTGGCGACCGTTGGCATCGCGATTTCCGCAGAGGTCCGCATGACGGGCGCCGAATGGGAGGCGGGATGATGCATGGCGCACGGATGCGAATGATGTTCGCCATAGTGGACGCCGACGGCGATGGTGCGCTTTCTCAAACCGAAGTTCAGGATTTCATCGGGCGGATATTCAACGCCGTTGACGAGAACGGCGATGACAGCGTCGACAGGGAGGAAATCCGATCCTTCTTCCACGGAGGCGCCGACGAAACGGGTGAATAAATCACTGCAAGTCTTGCGCGTTCCTGGACGAAAATTCGGGAAAGGAGTTCGGAAATGGCTGGTCTCGTTGGCAAGTTTGTCGGGAAAACCCGGGCGCCTCTAGCGCTTAAAGTCAGGCCTTGATGTTTATGGCCGCGCCACAATCCGCCGACATGCAGTCGGTCCTCCACAACAACATTCAGGCTCTGGTTGACCATCGACGAGAGCAGGAGCAGCGTCGGGCGTTTCAAGATCGAATTGCCGGCGTCATTTCCCGTTTCGCGGGGAGCATGTCATTCGTGTACCTGCACCTTGCAATCCTGATCGTCTGGGTCGTGCTGAACCTTGGGGCGATCCGGGCTATTCCACCCTGGGACCCAAGTTTTGTGATATTGGCAATGGTAGCCTCGGTTGAGGCGATCTTCCTGTCCACCTTTGTACTGATCAACCAGAACAGAATGGCTGAGCTCAGCGAGCGCCGCGCTGAGCTGGATCTGCAAATCAGCCTGCTCAACGAGCACGAAACCACGCGACTGATCGAAATGATGTCCGCTCTGACGGAGCGTTTGAAGGTACCGACGCCAGCAGATGACGAACTGCCCCAGCTAGCTCAGAACGTGGATCCTCAAGCGGTGATGAGCCAAATCGAACGGGTCTCTGAAAACCAGACCAAAAGCTAGAATTTATTGCGTGCCAAGGTCGACACGAACATCTGAATTGCCGGTCCGGCATTCAGAGTCTTTTTCATTTCCAATCAGCTAAGTGATTGAAAATGGCGCGAGTGACGGGGCTCGAACCCGCGACCTCCGGCGTGACAGGCCGGCACTCTAACCAACTGAGCTACACCCGCGCAAGACGAGCACGGTCAGCCGTGTTCGTCGTTGGGGCGGTGGATAAGGCGTAAGCCACCGGGTGTCAAGCGGAGCGCGACAGCATAACAGCAAACAGGAGAAGGTTTTTTGACAAGCCGAATTTTGTTGCCGAAAACGATCAACGGTGAGGGCATCGTGCGCTCATTTGGCCTTGCGAACCCCGTCCTAACTGCTTAAAGGTCCGGCCCGGAGCGGGCGATTAGCTCAGTTGGTAGAGCGCTTCGTTTACACCGAAGATGTCGGCGGTTCGAGCCCGTCATCGCCCACCAGTTTGATTACACATCATAATTTCTGGTTTTCGGCCTTTAGGCTTCAGTTCGAATGCTGCTTACTAGCTACAAAATAGCAAACTTGGGCTGGTTGGGTGAGAACAAAAATGCCTCGCCGGATCACCTCGGGTTTGTAACGGCGATTTCCATGCCCTAATTGAAAGCGCAACGAAAAGAATGGCGGCCCGTCCAAGGGCCTAGGCCATCTTCAGTCAGAGGGCGATCCTCCGGGATCTGGGAATTTGGACTAACCCTGTCGCTCACGCGAGCCAGATAGCGTGGAAACGCTCAGGCCGATGTAAATCATCCACGAAATGAGTTCGCCCATGCTGCCGATGTTGGCAATCACTCCCGCGCCCCCTTTGTATTTATGGGTGACGACCACCAGCCTCAGGGGGTCCGTATGTAGGCGCTTCCGGCATTGTCGCGGCTGAGGACAGCCGGCTCGACGGCGAGCCGCGCAGACCGCGAGAGAGGCTCGCGATGAGCACGGCAAGGATCGCAGTGACGAAGATCCCGTCGAATGTTCCGGCGCCGCCGATCGAGGCGACGGGCGCGCCAAGTCCTTGCAGATTTCCGAGATTGAGCAGGTCCGCGCCGGCGAGTGTGCCGAGGCTGCCGCCGACGTAAGCAAGCGGCGCCGCATATTGTCGGGAAAGCAGCAGAGCCACGAGACCGGTGCTGATCGCGGGAACGAACACCGGCAACGCAATGCCGAGCCCGGGCACCGGTCGAGCCAGCCAGTGGCAGACGGCGGCGACGACGGCAGTCGCCAGCAAGCCGCGGCCCCACAGTCCGTTTTTCGAAAGCAGATAGATTGACATCAATATCGGGATCAGCGCCCCGCCGACATTCACCGCGATGATGGTCCCAGGCCAATCGAGGACGACTGGCACGAAATAACGCATGCCGAAGTAATCCACCACTCGGCCGGAGAGGACTTCCTGACCAGGCAATTCCGCCAGAGGAAGATTGAGGTAGCTGCCGAGAAGTGAGCCGAGGAGAAGGAGCAGCGCAGCACGGGCGCTGATACCGAGGCGTGTGTACGCATATTGCAACACTCCGAGCTGAATCAGCGCCACCAGAACAAGGAACGACAGCGCCAGCGCGAAAAAAAGAGGCGCAGGAAGAGGGAGATAGTGAAGTTGGCTCAAACGCATCGAAGCCTCCTGATATACGGGCGAGTGTTCTGTCGACATGGCCGGCACCGATTTGCCTCCATTCAACGACTACCCCGCGGGCAACCGGAGCGGCCCGCCGCAGCAATGGAAGCAAGCGCCGGGCCAGTGGGCTAAGCGTTTGTCGGGCTTACGCTATTGGGCTGGGACCGGAGAGTGGAAGGTGGATATCCACCACTCATCGGTGGCTTGCGTGGCTCTCAGCGTGGCGCGTTCTGCCGCTGCAGGTTATGGCGAGCCATGCGGTACCGTAGGGTTTCGCGCGTGAGGCCAAGCCTCCGCGCTGCGGCCACGACATTGTAGCCCTCGCGCTGCAGGATCGACTCCACTATCAACTTCTCCATCGCATCGAATGTCATGGAGCCGTCCAACGGAAGAGAGATGACGTCGCCTGAAGCCATCGTCTTCGGGAGGGCACCGGCCGGCGCGATTTGCAGCCACTCGCCCGGCAGCTCTTCGCCGGTGGAAAGAAGCACCGACCGCTCCACCACATTGCGCAGTTCGCGGACGTTTCCCGGCCAGTCGTATGCGGCAAGGAGCGCGCGCACGGATTGAGGAACGCGTTTAACCCGCTTGCCGGCAATCGCGTTGAACTCGCGAATGAGACCGTCGACGATCTCGTCGATATCCGATTTGCGGGCCCGCAATGGAGGCAGATCGAGCTGGAAAACGCTGAGGCGGTGATAGAGATCCGCCCGAAAGGCTTTTTCGGCCACGAGTTCCGGCAGATTTCGGTTGCTCGCCACCACGACATGCACGTCGACGGGTATCATCCGCTCGCCGCCGACGCGGCGGATCGCCTTGTCCTCGAGCGCCTTGAGGAGTTTTGCCTGAAGGTCGAGATTGAGTTCGCCGATTTCGTCGAGAAACAGTGTGCCTTCGCTCGCCTGTTCCATGAAGCCGCGATGGCTGCCTTTCGCTCCGGTAAAGGCACCGGCCTCATGGCCGAAAAGCTCGGACTCCACGAGGTCGCGCGGCAAGGCTGCGCAGTTAACCTCGACGAGAGGGCCGTCGGCGCGCGTGCCGCTGTGATGCAGGATCCGCGCCGCAAGGCCTTTGCCGGTGCCGGTCTCCCCCGAGATGATGACACTGCTGAGCGGGATTTGGCACAGCCTTTCAAGCGTATCGCGTACGCGCGCGGCATCCTTGCTGCGACCGATGAAGGCGGCCGGGCTGAAGCGATTGCGCTGCTGCGAAGCTTCGTCGGCGATCCGCCTCTGGGCGCGCGCGCCGCGCCGCGCTGCGGCAACGATGCGCTCGAGCCGGTCGCGATCCATTGGCTTGGTCAGAAAATCGAACGCGCCGAGACACTTGGCTCGCTCCGCATCCGGTGCCTCGCCGAAGCCGGTGAGGAATATCCATTCGCGGCTGTCGCCCTCGCGGCGGGCACGTTCCAAGAGGTCGAGCGCGTTACCGTCGGGCAAGTGCAGATCCGACAGCACGACGAGCCCTTCATAGCCAGACCCGAAGACGAAAGAGCCCGCTTCCTCGAGGCTGCGGACGAGGCGCGTCCTCCAGCCCACGCGTTCGAAATATCGTTTGAGGTCGATGCCGAGCATGGCGTCGTCCTCGATGATCAGAAGCTCGTCACTCATCGTACTTCGACTTTCGGCGGCTGCGCGATCCTGGCTGTGGTTTGTTTACGCTACCTCCTACAGAGGTGGTTGAAAACCACCAATGGCTGAAGTGGCCCAGATCCGAAAACCATAGCAGGCGGGACCGTGAAGGTTCGGCGATGCGGGTTTCCTTGGAAAAGCTGATCGAAAGCCCCAATCGGGCTGTTGGCCCGTTCCTTGATTGGTGATCCTGGTCCACGGCGGCAGCGCTAATGAGGCAAAAAAGATGCGCGCCATCATCCTGGACAAACCGGCGCGCTGGGTCTGCGTCACATGATCGCAGCGACGCCGCACCAACTCAGTGCCGCCGCGAACCGCCTAACCAGGAGGAAAACATGCCAATACCATCAGATCTGCGCTCACTGACCTCGCCGCAGCGCAACGCCGTCGTCGCGAGTTTTCTTGGCTGGATGCTCGACGCATTCGACTTCTTCATCCTTGTCTTTGTCATGAAATATGTGGCTGAGGAATTCGGGACAGACATTGAACGGGTCACGATTGCTCTCACGCTGACGCTCGCCATGCGGCCCTTGGGAGCGCTCATCTTCGGCTACGCCGCCGACCGCTTTGGCCGTCGGCCGGTACTGATGGTCAATATCCTCCTCTATTCGGCACTTGAATTCGCGTCCGGCTTCGCACCGACCTTGACCATGCTCATCATTCTGCGAGCGCTCTATGGCATCGCGATGGGCGGTGAATGGGGCGTTGGGGCGTCGTTGACGATGGAGACGATCCCGCCGAAGACTCGCGGCCTCGTTTCCGGGCTCCTACAGGCCGGCTACCCGGCGGGCTATCTCCTGGCCTCTCTTGCCTTCTACCTGCTTTTTCCGCTGGTCGGTTGGCGGGGTATGTTCATGATCGGCGCGCTGCCTGCGCTCATTGTGTTCTATGTCCGCTCAAATATCGACGAATCGCCCGTCTTCCTGGCGCGCCGCCAAAAGCCCGATCGGAGCGCCTTGTGGCGCACACTGCGGCGGCACGCGGGCCTGGCAATCTATACGATTCTCCTGATGACAGCCTTCAACTTCTTTAGCCACGGCACGCAGGATCTCTATCCAACCTTCCTCGAGGTGCAGCAAAAGTTCTCAACGACGACCGTTGGAGCGATCGCCGTGGTTTACAATGTCGGCGCGATCTTTGGCGGCATCACCTTCGGCCTCTTGTCGGAAAGGATCGGCCGCCGGCGCGCTATCGTGCTCGCAGCCCTACTTGCCATTCCCGTTATTCCGCTTTGGGTGTACTCATCCGGTCCGCTGCTGCTGGCGCTCGGCGCGTTCCTCATGCAGTTCGCTGTCCAGGGCGCATGGGGCATCATCCCCGCGCACCTTAACGAACTGTCGCCCGACGAAATCCGCGGCACGTTCCCGGGCTTCACCTATCAACTAGGCAACCTCCTCGCCTCCGCCAATGCAACTCTGCAGGCTGGGCTCGCCGAGCACTACAACGGTGACTATGCTTTCGCTTTTGCCATGGTCGTCGGCGTCGTCGCCGTCGCTGTTGTGCTTCTGGCCGGCTTCGGTGTGGAGGCGAAAGGAGTCGAATTCGGAAGAGCGCAAGACGATAATAGGAGCGGGGATAGCAGCCGGTTGGAAAGAGACGCCGTCGCGTCGTCCTGATCGTTGAACCGTTGTGGAACATGTTTGCTGTGCGTAACGCCCGACCTCGATCAACAGTGAGCCGTGGCAGCTTGCAATCGCGCGGATTGGAAGGGGGAGTGCCAACATGATGTCGAGATCTTCTCCTTCTCTCGCCGCCCGCCAACCCTTCCTTCTCGCGCTCGGCTTCGCGATCCTTGTGATGATCAGCGGAACATCCGTATGGTTGGTGGCCCAGTCGCGCGGTGATTCCAGGCAGGTGATCTGGACCCTCAACGCCAAGGAAAAACTTCTTGATTTGCAGGGTCAGATCTGGCGGGCCGAAAGCGATCAGCGCGGATTGCTGCTTACCGGAGCTGAACGTTATCGTGACGCCTTTCTCGCCGACGTGGAGGCGGTGAAAATTGCACTGGCTGAAGCCAAGGCGGCACTATCTGGTAACGTGGGGGAGGAAAGCCGTCTGCCGCTTGTCGCAAAGCTTGACGCGGCCGTAACGGCGGAAGTCGCTCTTCTCGAAGAGGCCGTTGCTAAACGGGAAAGCGGCGAGCTCGAGCGTTCCCCCTCTCTTGGAAGTGATGCGCTGGTGCAGTCACGAGCCGAGGACATTCGGACGATTATTGCGCAACTTGTCCGGCACGAACAGCAGTTGCTTTCACAAGCGATCGGCGCTTCGCAGAGCACCGCTCACCTGCTCCTGGTCGCGAGCCTTTTCGGAGCATCCCTAATCATTGCCCTGGCGGCGACCTCGGTTGCCCTGGTGCGTCACTCGACGAGCCGGCTGAAGACCGCCCAGAGAGCGCTGGAACAGGCAAACGAGTCTCTCGAGGCAACGGTTGCGAAACGCACCGCCGAACTGCGGGAAGCCAACGAGGAAATCCAGCAATTCGCCCATATCGTCAGCCACGACTTACGCTCGCCGCTCGTCAACATCATGGGCTTTACGGGTGAGCTGGAAGTGCTGCGCAAGGAGCTCTTCGGACGCATTTCCTTGCTCAGGGCGCGCCTTGAAGTCGATTCGGAGCCGGATGAGCGGCTTGCGCTGGAATTTGCTGAAGCGCTGGGGTTTATCAAAAGCTCGATCACGCGCATGGACCGGCTCATCAAGGCCATTCTCAAGCTCACCCGCGAAGGCCGCCGCGAGCTCCGTCTGGAACAAATCGACATGACGGAGCTCGCCCGTGCAGCGGCCGATGGGTTCAGTTATCAGGCACAGGAGGCCGGCGCTTCGATCACGATCGAGCCCTTGCCGCCATGCGTCGGCGACCGCCTTGCTCTCGAGCAGATCTTCGCCAATCTCCTGGAGAACGCCTTGAAGTACCTGCGCGACGACACGCCGGGCGAGATCCGTGTGACCGGTCGAGCGACGGCGTCGGAGCTCGTCTACGAGGTGAATGACAACGGACGCGGCATCGATCCCAAGGACCGCGAACGTATCTTCGAGATATTTCGCCGCTCGGGCCCTCAGGACCGTCCGGGGGAGGGGATTGGCCTCACATATGTACGAACTCTTGTCCGTCGCCTCGGCGGCGCCATTACCGTCCGTTCCGATGCTGGTCGGGGGAGCACCTTCGCGGTGACGCTGCCGCGCCACGCGTCGGGCAATTTGCCGGAGAAAAACCAATGACTACCCATGTCACGATTGTGATGATCGAGGACGATGAGGGCCACGCGCGCCTTATCGAGAAAAATATTAGACGGGCCGGCGTACGCAACGACATTGTCGCGTTCCGCGACGGCACGAGCGCGATTGCCTATCTGTTCGGTGGAAATGGCGCGGGCAGCACGCACGCCGGCCGGGCACTGCTCATACTGCTCGACCTCAACCTGCCGGATATGTCGGGCGTTGACATTCTGAAACGCATCAAAGCAGACGAGCATCTGAAGCGTTCGCCCGTGGTGATTTTGACAACGACGGACGATCAGGACGAGATTAGGCGGTGCTATGATCTTGGCTGCAACGTCTACATTACCAAGCCGGTCGAATATGAAAGCTTCGCCCATTCCATCCGGCAATTGGGGCTCTTCTTCTCGGTTATCCAAGTGGCAGAGAATTCGTGATGGCGCCGATCCGGCTCCTTTATATAGACGACGATCCCGCCCTTCGGCGCCTGGTCAGCAAGGAGTTCGAGCGGCACGGTTATAGAGTTCAGCTCGCAGCGACAGGAGAGGAGGGGCTTCGCCGCTTGCGCGCAGGCGGCATAGATGTCGTGGCGCTCGATCATTACATGCCGGGCCAGGATGGGCTTCAGACGCTCGCCTCCATCCGCGCTGATCCCGATGCACCGCCGGTGGTCTATGTGACCGGCTCGGAGGAGGGGCGGGTGGCGATCGCGGCGCTGAAGGCAGGCGCGGCAGACTACGTCATCAAGGATGTCGGTGGCGAGTTTCTCGCGCTATTGCGGGTAGCAATCGAGGGCGCCCTGGCTCAGGCGAAGCTGCAGCGCGAAAAGGAGGAGGCGGAAGCGGAGGTCCGCGTCACCCGTGACCGGTTTGAGGCACTCGCGGCCGAAAGAGCCGTGCTGCTTCGCGAAGTGAACCATCGGGTCGGCAACAGTCTGCAACTTGTCTCTTCCTTCCTCCTGATGCAAAGCGACATGAGCCACGATGCGCACGTAAAGGGCGCTCTCGCCTCCGCCTATGGCCGTGTGCTTGCCATCGCCCAGGTGCACAAACGCCTCTATACGTCAGACGATGTGCGCACAGTCGCACTCGACAGCTATCTCCACGCGCTCGTCGCAGATATTGGCGCCTCCGCTGCCGGCAACGGGTGGCTCTCGCTTGCGGCCGATCCGGTCGCGGTTGACCCGGACCGTGCCGTAGCGGTGGGCGTTATTGTTACCGAATTGATCATCAACGTGATGAAACACGCGTACCCCTCCGGGAAGGGTCCCGTTCGCGTGGCTCTGCATGCGCCGTCCGGAAGCGACATTCGCCTTTGCGTAGAGGATGATGGAATAGGTACCCGATCACGTTCCGCAGAGGGTTCCACAGGGCTTGGACAACTTATCATCGAGGCGATGGCGGTGAAGCTCGGAGCCGTTGTCACCGTCCACGCAAGCGACCGTGGCACCCGGGTCGTTGTCGATTTTCCCGGAGCCGAGGCCACACAAGTGGTGGATTAGCCACATCCGAGTGGTTGATATCCACTGCTAATCGCCCATCAGTCGGAAAATATCACGAAAAATCAATCTCTAGTATCTGGCACACCGTGTGCATCACCTTTGATAGCCGCGATCGGCAACTTCGACTTACTAGAAGGAAACATGTCATGGCCAGATCTGTAAAAACCAAGAACTCGCGGGCTCGCCGCTTGACGGCGGCTCTGGCAGCCCTTTCGTCCGTCTCCGTGCTGAGTCTCGCGGCGATCGTGATGGAACCCGTCGCGCTACACCGTGCTAATGCGCCGGGCTGGAATGCTGCGGCGCAGGCGGCAACACCACCAGCCGCGGCTGAGCCGGGCGATTTTGCCGATATTGTTGCGCGGGTGAAGCCTGCGGTCATTTCCGTGCGGGTGGAACTCGACGGGTCGCAACAGACCGCAGACGAGGGTCAAGACGGTTCTCCCGATAGCGGTGGCGGAAGCGGAGTGATAATCGGCCAGGGCTCCGGCTTCTTCATCTCGGCGGACGGCTATGCCGTGACCAACAATCATGTCGTCGATCATGCCAAATTGGTCGAGGTCACGACCAATGACGGGCAGAATTACAGCGCAAAGGTCGTCGGCACCGATCCGAAGACCGACCTTGCCCTGATCAAGGTCGACGGCAGCGATTTTCCGCATGTCAAATTTGCCGACGAGCGGCCGCGTGTCGGCAACTGGGTGATCGCGATCGGCAACCCCTATGGCCTCGGCGGCACGGTCACTGCCGGCATTGTTTCCGCCGAGGGGCGCGATATCGGCGCCGGTCCCTATGACGATTTCATCCAGATCGATGCGCCGATCAATCGCGGCAATTCGGGCGGGCCTGCCTTCGACGTCAACGGCGATGTGATCGGTGTCAACACGGCGATCTTCTCGCCCTCTGGAGGTTCGGTCGGCATCGGCTTCGACATTCCGGCCGATACGGCAAAAGCCGTGATCGCCGAATTGAAGGACAAGGGCTATATCACCCGCGGCTGGCTCGGCATCCAGCAACAGCAGATCACCCCGGATATCGCCGACAGCCTCGGGCTGAAACAGGCGAAGGGCGCGCTCATCGACGAGGCCGAGCCGAACGGGCCGGCGGCGAAGGCCGGTGTCAAGCCGGGCGATGTCATCACCGCCGTCGACGGCACCGCGATCAACGATCCGCGTGAACTGGCGCAGAAGATCGGAAGGATGGCGCCAGGCAGTTCAGCGACTTTGAGCGTGCTCCGCAATGGCGCAGTGCAGGACATCTCGCTGACACTCGGCACGATGCCCGCCGATCGTACTCCTGAGGTCGTCGCGGCAAACGACAGCGGCAGCGTACCGCCCAACGAGCAGAATCTCGGTTTTCTGATTGCTCCGGCAAGCAAGGTGGCCGGTCCCGGCCAAAAAGGCATGGTCGTCGTCGCCGTCGATCCGAATGGCGAGGCCGCACAGCATGGTCTCTCCACCGGCGACATCATCCTCGACGTCGGCGGCAAGGCGGTGTCGAATGCCAAGGATTTCCGCCAGGACCTGATGTCGCTCCGGAAGGAAGGCAAGTCTGCTGCGCTGGTGCGGGTCCAGTCGGGCGGCACCACCCGTTTCGTCGCACTGCCTCTCGACCACGCGTAACCCAGTCGCAGGCTCATCCCTAACGGGGCCCGAACCCGGGGCTCGTTAGTTGTCTTGGATTGGAGGGACTCCAGGATCTGCAGCCCGCAACATGCGGGCTGCACGTAGCCCCTCGATCTGCCGACCCAGTTCTTCTGAGATGCAGCGGTGTCCACAGCTTTGCGGGCTCGGCGCGAGCCTCCGAATTCATGGAACCGGGTCCTTATCATAGAAGGGAATGAGCATGATTTCCTCATGCCTCGCTCCCAGAAAGCGGGAGTGCATGTAATGTATAGCCGGGTTGTCATCGCCATGGTCGCTCTCGGCTCGATGCTCGGCGGAATAGCGATCGCGCCGCTCGCAGCCAAGGTGCCGGTACTTCTCGCCACCGGCGCCGACACCAGCAGGGCTGAAGCAAATCAGATTCGGTTGACTGGAACCGGGAGGTGGCTGTTCCTGAGGCGCAACCAACACTATCTCTCCGCCATCGGCACGCTCGTCGTGATCGCGCTCTTCGGAGCCGCGATCTTCCATCTGACGGCAGAGGTCCGATATGACGACGTCGTCTCGGCACTAGCCGATACGAGCTGGCGTTCAGTGGTTGCGGCCATTCTGTTCACCGGCTTGAGTTTCCTGGCGCTGACCTTCTACGACGTCGGCGCCCTCGACTATATTCGGCGCAAGCTCCCCTATGCGGATGTCGCGCTGACGGCCGCCTGCGCGTATGCGGTCGGCAACACCGCGGGCTTCGGGCCGTTGAGCGGCGGCGCGATCCGATATCGATCCTATTCACGGCTCGGCCTAGCGCCTGACGACATTGCCCGCGTTATCGCGTTCGTGACACTCGCCTTCGGGCTGGGCCTCGCGGCCGTCGCGTGTCTGAGCCTGCTTGCCGTCGGCGAATACGTCGCGCCGCTCACCGGCCTCGATGCGTTCTGGCTGCGTACGATAGCCGGCATCGTGCTTGCCGGCCTGCTCGCGGTCCAGATAGCCGGGCGCAGCGGCCATGAGGTGAGCATTGGTCGCTTCACTCTGCGCCTACCGGATTCCAGGACATCGTCGCGTCAGTTCCTGGTGACGGCGCTCGATCTCGCGGCATCCGCCACGGTTCTCTATGTGCTCCTGCCGACCGGAACGATCGGCTGGCCGGCTTTTCTTGCCATTTACTCCATCGCCGTCGGGCTCGGCGTGCTCAGCCACGTGCCTGCCGGGCTCGGTGTTTTCGAGACCGTGATCGTCGCGACGCTTGGGCATGCGGCCGATGTCGACGCGATCCTTGGCGCGCTCGTCCTCTATCGCGTCATCTATCATGTGCTGCCGCTGCTGATCGCCATCGTCGTGATCATCGGCATGGAGGTTCGCCAGCTCGCCGGCCATCCGGTGGCTTCAAGCATCCGCCGTGCCGGCCGTCGAATGACGCCGCTTCTGCTCGCCACACTCGCGATCGTCCTCTCTCTCATGCTGGTGCTTTCCAGCGTGACGCCGACACCGGACGAGAATCTCGCCTTCCTCGCGAATTACGTCTCGCTCCCCATCATCGAAGGCGCGCACTTCCTCGCGAGCATTTTGGGCCTCGCGCTCTTCATCGTCGCGCGTGGCCTGGCGCTGCGCCTCGACGGGGCTTGGTGGGGATCGGTCGTGCTCGCGGCCGCGGCACTCATGCTTTCGCTGCTGAAGGCGGTGGCGCTCGTGGAGGCCGGCATGCTTGCCTTCTTCCTCGTCGGCCTGCTGGCAAGCCGGCGCCTTTTCGTTCATCGAGCCTCGCTCTTCGGTCAGGCCCTGACCGTACCTTGGCTGACGGCACTCGGCGTTGTCTGCCTCGGCGCCTTCGTCGTCCTGCTGTTCGTCTATCGCAATGTCGAATACAGCCACGAGCTCTGGTGGCAGTTCGAATTCTCGGCGGAGGCGCCGCGGGGTCTTCGTGCGCTGCTCGGAGTGACGATCGGCGCGAGCGCGGTGGCGATCTGGAGTCTGATGCGTCCAGCCGCGACTGCTATCGCGCCGGCCTCCAATGAGGATATGGAGCGGGCGATCGCCATCCTCGAGACGCAGGACATGTCAGACGCCAATCTCGTGCGCATGGGTGACAAGAGCATCATGTTCTCTGCCGACGGCCGCGCCTTCATCATGTACGGCCGCTGGGGGCGCTCCTGGGTCGCGCTTTTCGATCCTGTTGGTCCGGGTGAAGCCTGGCCGGACCTCATCTGGCAGTTCATCGAGACGGCACGATCCAATGGCTGCCGGGCAGTCTTCTACCAGGTTTCTCCGCGCGGGCTTGCCTATTACGCCGATGCAGGCTTGAGGGCCTTCCGCCTCGGTGAGCTTGCAGAGGTCGATCTCACGCGCTTCGAGATGAAGGGCGGCAAATGGGCGACCTTGCGCCACCAGGTGGGCCGCGGCCAGCGCGATGGTCTGGAGTTCTCGGTGGTGGACCCCGCGGACGTGCCGGCCATCCTGCCGGAACTCGCCGCCATCTCCGATGCCTGGCTTGCCCATCACAATGCGCGGGAGAAGGGCTTTTCGCTCGGCGCCTTCGATCCGCAATATCTCGTAACGCAGCCGGTTGCGATCCTTAAATGCAAGGGGCGCATCGTCGCATTCGCTAACATCCTCCTCACGGGCACGAGGGAGCAGGGCTCGGTCGACCTCATGCGTTTTTCGTCGGAGGCGCCGAAGGGGTCGATGGACTTCCTGTTCGCGCAACTGATGGAATACCTCAAGGCGCAAGGCTACCGGCGCTTCAATCTCGGCATGGCGCCGCTTTCCGGCATGTCCTCCCGCAGCACGGCGCCGGTCTGGGATCGCGCCGGCCGGACCTTCTACGAGCACGGCGAGCGCTTCTACAACTTCAAAGGTCTGCGCGCCTTCAAGTCGAAGTTCCACCCGCACTGGCAGCCCCGCTATCTGGCGGCGAGCGGCGGTCTCAGTCCCATCCTCGCGCTCATGGATGCGACGTTCCTGATCGGCGGCGGCATCAAGGGAGTGATCAAGAAATGACCCGCATAGCAAGGATCTGGAAAGGCGCTGCCTTGGCGACGCTGATAGCTGCGGCGGCAAGCCTCCCCTCAGCGGCCGAAGAGGCGAGATTCGACACCGGCATGATCCCGTCGCCACATATATTGTTGCCGAAGCAGGACGCATCCGGGCTCGTCGTGCTGCTTTCCGGCGCGGACGGCTGGACGGAAAAGGAAGATGCTATTGCGCACTCGCTTTCCGGCGATTATGCAATCGTCGTAGGCATCGATCTCAAGGCCTATCTGGCCGCGCTCGCCAAGGACGACGGAGATTGCATTTACACGGTCTCGGATATCGAATCCTTGAGCCAGCAGGTTCAACGCGCCGCCGCTAGCGGTGCCTACCGGCCGCCGGTCGTCGCCGGGGTCGGCGCCGGCGGTGCTATGGCGCTGGCGATCGCCGCCCAATCTCCCGCCGCAACGATCGGCAAGACCCTCGCAGTCGATCCCGAAGAGGGCATTGCCTTGACCAAGCAGCTCTGCACGCCGGCCGAGAAGGAGACGAAGGGCGGCCGTATGGTATATGGCTTGACGGACGGCCCCTTGCCGGACCCGGTCAGCGTCACGTTCTCACCCGCGGCGTCCGCCGAGGGGCGTCAACATGTCGCCGCGCTGGTGGACAAGCACCCGGACATCGAAACCACGGACACGGAGGACGACGCCTATGCCGCCCTGTCCGGCGCACTCTCGGAATATCTGCAGGAGGGCGACGAAACAGACAACCCGTTCGGTCTGCCGCTCACCGTCCTCGACGCGAAACCGTCACGCGACACCATGGCCGTGATCTATTCCGGCGATGGTGGCTGGCGCGATATCGACAGGGAGGTCGGCAATGCCCTGCAGCAGCAGGGTGTGCCGGTGGTCGGGATCGATTCGCTCCGCTATTTCTGGTCCGAGCGCCAGCCGCAGGCGACCGCCGACGATCTCGCCCGGATCATCAGCTATTATCGAAAGCGCTGGAATGTCCGCAGCGTGCTGCTGATCGGATATTCCTTCGGCGCCGATATCCTGCCGCGCACCTACAATCTGCTTCCGCCCGCGACCCGCACTGTAGTGCGCCAAGTCACGCTCATGGCGCTATCGCATCAGGCTGACTACAAGATTTCCGTCCTCGGCTGGCTCGGCGCTGAAGGCGAGGGGAGCGCCGGCGACCCGGTCGACGACATCAAGGCGATCGATCCGTCGCTCGTGCAGTGCATCTATGGCACGGAGGAAGAGGACGATGCCTGTCCGGCGCTGAAATCCTTGGGCATCGGTGTGATCGCTATCAATGGAGGTCACCATTTCGATGGCGACTATCAGGCCCTGACGCGTCGGGTGCTCGACGCGCTGGACCGGCGACTCGCGGCGGCGAAGTGACTGCGCTCCCGCGCGGAGCCGGCTGGTGATGCGGCTCCAGCCGGCGACCCTGTCGAGATCACTTTCGCGAACCTCCCCGTATGTGTGTTGTCTTATGCAAGTGCCGGCGCTTGGTCGCGGCTCGACAGGGGATGATTGCGACAATCAACGGCCATGTGGAGTATACTCCGTGATGGATGCGCTCGCTGACTTCGAGGCAAACTAAGCGCTTTTTAGTTTCCGCACTTTTTGTCGGGTTAGATCGGGGCGGCTCGGGATTGCAAAATCCATCGAGCGAACAAGCGATCTGTGACGGACCCACTGAGCCGGCCATGGGCGGCAACGCGACTGCGCGCCGTTGCTCGAACAAAAGTTGCATTTAGCGTTGAGATATACTTCTGTATATGGATGATGTAATAAATCTAAAAAAGTACATTTGTTTTTTAATTATTGTTAACCATGTGTTAGTCGAGGTTGTCCGGTTAACGCTTGAGGAAACTATTGAGGTTATGTTTCGTACCTCGCTGATATATGAGTCTTAGGTAATGTGCGGATTCGGGGGCTATTTAGGTTCGATCCGGGATGCGGAAGCTTTGCTTGCGCGCATGATAGCTGCGATCGCCCATCGCGGGCCGGATGAGCAAGGGAAATTTGTAACACCCGACGCTGGCCTCGGGCATGCGCGGCTATCTGTAATCGGGATCGGTGATGGCCAGCAGCCGATGTCCGACGTATCGGGCAACTTGACCATTGCGTTCAACGGCGAGATTTTCAACTACCTGGAACTGCGCGAAGGGCTGATAGCCAAGGGCCGGCGCTTCCGTACGTCGAGCGACACAGAGGTCATCCTGCACCTGTATGACGAGATGGGCGAAGACTGCCTGCCGCTTCTGAACGGCGATTTCGCCTTCGCGCTATGGGATAACAGGCGTCGGCGTATGGTGCTTGCACGAGACCGGATGGGTGTCCGGCCGCTGTTCTACACGAACAAGGACGGCGTGCTTTACTTCGCATCGGAGATCAAAGCCCTCATGAAGGTCCCCGGCGTCTCAGCCGAAATCGATCCGATTGCACTCGACCAGATATTTACACTGTGGGCGCCGATCGCTCCCCGCACGGCTTTCCGCAATATCCATGAGCTGGAGCCGGCAAGCGTGATGATCGCGACTCAGGGGCAAGTCACGGTCAAACGCTATTGGCACCTCGACTATCCGCATCGGGATGCGCCGTCGACGGTCACGAACGAGGACGATGCGGCCGAGGAGCTGCAGGCCCTTTTGACCGATGCGGTGAGGCTTCGCATGCGCGCCGACGTGCCGGTCGGTTCTTATCTTTCGGGCGGGCTCGATTCGTCCCTTGTCTCGGCGCTTGCCGCCGGCATGACTCCTCTCAAGCTGCAGACATTTTCCGTGACGTTCGACAGCGCCGAGCACGACGAAAGCGCCTTCCAGACCGAGATGGCTTCAGCACTTGGCACCCATCATCGAACCATTGCCTGCCGTGCCGGCGATATCGCCGGTGTCTTCCCTGAAGTCATCCGCTTTGCCGAGCGGCCGATCATCCGCACGGCCCCGGCCCCCCTCTATCAGTTGTCCGGGCTCGTTCGCCAGGCTGGCCTGAAAGTGGTGCTGACTGGCGAGGGCGCCGACGAGGTCTTCGCAGGCTACGATGTCTTCAAGGAAGCGCGTGTTCGCCGGTTCTGCGGGCGGCAGCCGGCATCGCGCATGAGGCCACAGCTGTTCCGCAGGCTTTATCCCTATCTGCCGGGTCTGCAGCAGCAGTCAGTGGAGTACCTGGCTGCGTTCTTCGGCGCCGGTAACACTGCGCTCGACGATCCGCTGTTCTCGCATCGGCCGCGCTTCAAGACCACGGCGGCAGCGAAGATTTTCTTTTCCGGCGACCTGCGTGCGACGTTGAAGGGCTATGACGCGGCTGAGGACCTTGTCAGCCAGCTGCCGCAAGCATTTTCCCTGTGGCATCCACTGCATCAGGCACAATATCTCGAAAACCGCTTCCTCCTGCCGGGTTATATACTCTCCAGCCAAGGCGATCGCATGGCGATGGCGCATGGAATCGAAGGACGTTTCCCTTTCCTCGATCCTCGTTTGATGGCATTCGCGGCAAGACTACCGCCGGAGATGAAGCTGAAGGGATTGGTGGAAAAGCACATACTTCGCAAGGCAGCCAAGCACCTCCTTCCGACGGCGATCCGGGGGCGCACCAAACAACCTTACCGAGCCCCGGACGCCAGCTCCTTTGTTGGAGCCGGAGAACTGGATTACGTACGCGACTGCTTGAGCGAAGCGAGCATCGCTGCCGGCGGACTATTCAACGCCAAGGCGGTGGCAAACCTTCATGAGAAATGCCGCACGCAGCCAGTATCTGGGTTTCGCGACAACGCGGCCTTCGTCGGCATTTTGTCGACGCAGCTGTGGCAGAAAAATTTCACCGGCCAAGAGGTCGGTGCGGCACGAGCAGCCTGAGGATGGAAGGAAAGAAAATGGTTACAATCAAGGACAAGGTCAGAACTTTTATCGTCGACAACTTCCTGTTCGGCGACACGTCATACCAGCTTGCAGATACAGACTCGCTGATCGAGAACGACATCATCGACTCGACCGCCGTGCTGGAATTGGTGGCATTCATCGAAGACGATTTCGGTATAGCGATGGTCGATTCCGACGTCGTACCGGCCAATCTGGATTCGATTGAACGTCTCTCATCCTTCATCAGTGCGAGAGCAAAGGCGCTGGCAGCGTAGGTGCCCGCGGCGAGGAGCGTCCATGCGGATCGAACATTTCCTGGCCGCGAAGGCCGCTGCCCATCCCGCCAAAACGGCATTGATCACCAAAGACAAAAGGCTGAGCTTCGAAGAACTGGACGATCTTTCGAGCCGCCTGGCCGCCGCCCTTTTTGTGAATGGCGTCAGGCGCAACGACCGGGTCCTGATCTTCATGGACAATTGCTGGGAGGCCGCGGTTTCGATTTTCGCCGTCCTCAAGGCAGGAGCGACGTTCAGTCCGATCAACTCATCCACCAAGGCTGAAAAGCTTGCCTACATCATCGCCGATTGCGACGCTGCCGCGATCCTCACGCAGGCAAAACTGATGCCCGTGGTCGCTGAGGCGTGCGGATCGAGCGGCGAGACCGGCATCTTCGTGGCTTCCACCGCTGGTAGCGATGGCCAATGCCCGGCAGGGGCTGCATCCCTAGCGGACTGCCTGACGCTCGAAGCCAGTGAGATCGACCACGGCGGCATCGACGTCGATCTGGCTATGCTCATCTACACCTCAGGCTCAACGGGCCGGCCCAAGGGCGTGATGATGACGCACCGCAATTGCGACGCGGCCGCGGACTCGATCACCACCTATCTGCGCAACTCGCCAGACGACATCATTTTGAATGTTCTTCCCCTTGCCTTCGACTATGGCCTCTATCAGTTGCTGATGGCCGTCAGGCTCGGCGCCACGCTGGTGCTCGAAAAGTCCTTCGCTTTTCCTCAAGCAGTCTTTGAACGTATCCGCGAGGAGGGCGTCACCGGTCTTCCGCTCGTGCCAACTATGGCGGCGATGGTCCTGCAGATGCGTGACCTGACGCCGGGCTTCCTGCCCAGCCTTCGCTATATTTCGAATACGGCAGCGGCCTTGCCGCAGGCGCACATAGAACGTCTGCGTTTCCTTTTTCCCGGTGTCAGACTCTATTCGATGTATGGCCTGACGGAATGCAAGCGCTGCACCTACCTGCCGCCCGAGGAGCTCGATCGCCGGCCGGGGTCGGTCGGCATAGCCATCCCGAACACCGAAGCCTTTGTCGTCGACGACCAGGGGCAACGCGTGCCGCCAGGCGTAGCGGGTGAACTGGTCATTCGCGGACCGCACGTCATGCAGGGTTACTGGCGCAACGAAGCAGCAACCGAACGGGCCCTGCGGCCTGGCCCAAACCCTTGGGAGAAGGTTCTCTATACCGGCGATCTGTTCAGGACCGATGAGGATGGCTTTCTCTATTTCGTCGGGCGCAAGGACGACATCATAAAGACGCGGGGGGAGAAGGTGGCCCCGAAGGAGGTGGAGGCCGTGCTTCACGCCCATCCGGGCATCGCGGAGGCCGTTGTCGTCGGCGTGCCGGATCCGGTGCTTGGGCATGCGATCGGCGCACTCGTGATACGCTCGGACCCGAAGCTAAGCGAAAAGGATGTCATGCGCCACTGCGCACGTCATCTTGAGGATTTCATGGTCCCCAAGGTCATCGAGTTCCGCTCGGAATTACCAAAAACGGATACGGGCAAGGTCAGCCGCCGGCTTGCTGCAGAGATGATGGATGCCGCGCAATGAGTGTTCGCCCCAGCGACGACGCCCAGACCATTCTGGCGCAGGCCCTGGCGATCGACCCCGCCGCCGAAACGGACAGGATCGTCACCGCTTTGCGCCAGCAGTTGCGTGGTATTCGCAAGCGGGGTCTCACGCTCGGTCTTTCGGGTGGGATCGATTCAAGCGTTTCGGTGGCGTTGGCCGCGCGAGCCGTCGGGCCTCAGAATGTATTGTGCCTGTTCATGCCGGAAAACGATTCCGATCCGGAAAGTCTGCGGCTCGGCCGCCTTGTCGCCGACACTTTCGGTGTCGAGGCTATTGTGGAGGATATCGGGCCGGCTCTGCGCGCCATGGGCTGCTATGAGCGTCGCGACGCCTTCATCCGCGAACTGGTCCCGGAATATGGCGAAGGCTGGGCCTCGAAGATCGTGATCGCGAACGCGCTTGAGGGCGAAGGCTACAATATTTCGTCGCTGGTGGTGCAGGATCCCAAGGGCAAGCAGACGAAAATAAGAATGCCGCTGCCGGTCTATCTCGGTGTCGTCGCCGCCACCAACATGAAACAGCGCACCCGCAAACAGATCGAATATTATCATGCCGATCGCTTGAACTTCGCCGTTCTTGGAACGCCGAACCGGCTGGAATACGATCAGGGTTTCTTCGTCAAGAACGGTGACGGCGCGGCTGACGTCAAGCCGATCGCACATCTCTATAAAACGCAGGTCTATGCGCTGGCGGCCTATCTCGGCGTTCCAGAGGAAATCCGCAAACGGCCGCCGACCACCGATACCTACTCGCTGGCGCAGACGCAGGAGGAGTTCTACTTCTCGCTTCCCTATGACCGGATGGATATTTGCCTTTTCGGCCTCAACAAAGGCGTGGCGGCCGAAGTGGTCGGACAGGCGGCGGGACTAGACGCCTCACAAGTGGAACGCGTCTGGGCCGATATCACCGCCAAGCGAAAAGCCACGCGCTATCTGCACCTGCGCCCGCAACTCGTTGATGAGGTCGAGGAAATCAGTACCTGAACTGGCTCTCAAACCTAGCCACGGCGAGCGCTTCAGGGTGACCGATGTTCCGCCCCCCATTGCCCTGTTCGTCTTGAAATGTGATCGGCTTTCCGTGGACGGAGCAAAAGGAGTTTCTCGATGAGACTACGTTGGAGGTTCTCGGGTTCGCCTTGCGCTCTGGCGAGAGGCTGGCGAACCGGAATGCGCTCGGCCAGTCGGACGGAAATCGGCGGTGCTGGACTAGTTGCCGTGGACAAGGCTTAATGCTGCGCGGCGAGGTTGCCGGGGGCGATTATGAGATCACCGCAGCAAATGACCGATGGCGGCGATGTTCTCGATGCTGTCGTCATCGGGGCCGGCTGGGCCGGCCTGGGTGTCAGCTATTGGCTGGCGCGACGGGGTCTGCGCCACAGCGTATTGGAGCGGGGCCGCATAGGAGAGACCTGGCGCACACAGCGATGGGATTTATTTCGGATGAATACTCCCAACGTGCAGACCGTCATGCCGGGCGATTGCTATGACGGTCCGGATCCGGATGGTGCCCTGACGCGCGATCAGTTCGTCACTCTCCTTGAGGATTTCGCCGGGCGCAACGCGCTGCCGATCGAACCGGATACTGCGGTAAGCGAACTCACGCGCGAGAATGGCGCCTATCGGCTGACCACCTCACACGGCACGATTTGGGCGCGCAATGTGATCGTCGCAAGCGGCAGCCTGAATTGTCCGGTGCGCCCGGTCTGGGCCGCCGCGTTGTCGCCAGCTCTCCGCCAGATCGACGCTTCCGGCTACCGCAGCGCTGCCGATCTGCCCGACGGAGCGGTGCTGGTGGTCGGAAGCGGCCAATCTGGTGCTCAGATCGCGGAGGAATTGGCGGACGCGGGCCGAGCAGTCTTCCTTGCGACCAGTCGTGTCGGACGGCTCCCACGGCGCTACCGGGGTCGCGACATCATGGTCTGGCTGCTCGAAAGCGGGTTTCTCGACGTGCGCCGGGAGGAAGTCATTCGACTTGCGGGACGCATCCCGCCGCGTGGCGTGCTCGGGTCGACGCATACGATAAGCCTTCAGGCGCTGAGCGCCCAGGGTGTCGTGCTGCTTGGGCGTCTCACCGGCATCGAGGATGGCGGCAGCCTCTCGTTTGCCGACGATCTCGAAGCGAATGCCCGCTTTGCGGATGAAGCCTCCGAAAATGTCAAACGCCATGTCGACGACTATATCAGCCGCATGGGGATCGATGCACCCGTTGCGGAGCCCGACCCGGCGGAGACGGTCGCGATGCGTCAGCCGAACCCGATGATCGGTTCGCTCGATCTCTCCCGCTCCGGCGTAACGAGCGTGGTGTGGTGCACGGGCTTTAAGGGCGATTTCAGTTGGATGAGGCTTCCCGGTGCGCTCGACAGCGCGGGACAGCCTGTTCACGCGGATGGCGTGGCCGCCCTGCCGGGCCTTTACTTCGCAGGGCTGGACTTCGCCTCCACACGCAAGTCAGGCATCATCTTGGCGATCGCCGAGGAAGCACCTCGCCTTGTCGAACATATCGCAGGGCATTCGTGACCCGCCTGGCATAGTCAAGAAGCTCCTGACAGTCAGGGCCGGATCAGTGTCAGAGGCCGGCAGATCGTCAGTCACCGCCTTGCGCCGCCACCAGGGTCACGTCTCGCCGCTTAGCGACGTTCCCACTGAGCGAAGGCAAAGGCCTCCGACGATCAGCCAATGACTTCGCTCCCGCACGACTGAATGCTTCAGGTGAAGCGGCCGCCGATCAGCCGGCTCCACTGCTCACCCGCAAGCCCGTTCAGGAAAGCTTGCGAGTTCTTCATGGCATCCAAAAGCTCTGGATCGCGTGAATGCACCACGGTCGAGGCAACAGTTAGGAAAGCTATGCGTCGCCCAAGCATTGCTTCCAGAAGTGCGGGTTGAATCCGTCCGCGCAGGGCGCTGACGCCGCGTACGGCGGCATGATCGATCAGGCAGTCAATCACCGAACCCGCCTGGCCAGGAAGGGCGAGAATCTGCAGCACGCGACCGATTTCATCTTTCCGTGCGTGATAGGCGAATGCGCCAACATTGGTGCCGACTGGCGATGTAACGGAAACGAAGACAAGCTCGCCCATATCCGGCTTTTGTGCCGCATCGGCCAGGATATAATCGAGCTGGCCTTCCGCCCACTCCGGGCGCAGGACGAACTGGGCGGTCAACGGTTCGACGAGCTTGGCAAATGTGCCGCTGTCGATTTCCGACGTCCGGAGGGCGCCATGGGCTGCCCCGTCCGCCGCCACACCGGACCAGCGTCGTTCGCTGGACTTCATTCGCCTGCAATAAAATCGGTCGATGGCATGCGCAAACGGATTGAGCATTCGGGCAAGCTTCAAGCGACTGGCGGAAAGGCTGAGCACAAAGCTCGACGGCCGCATCACGCGTACCCAGTCGAGACTGTATTGCGGCAGGACCACGCCACGCAGCCGGGTCCACAACCTTGCGGAGATGTCGTTGGCCGTCTCGCTGAAAGAGATGTCCTGCGGACCATCCAGGTAAGCTTTCAACAAGCGGGCTCCGGCCATCGGGTCGCGCTCATGACCCTCGACCATCAGCGAGCTGCAAATGGCGGCGTGTAATTGCCGGCCGTTGAACTGCATCGGCAATGCGTGAACGCCGACAAACCCGGAGACGCGGCCGGCGTCGTTGACATGGACTAGCGACCGGAGGTCGCCTCCGCAACCGGGCGCCTCCAGATAAAACCGTCTCATATATTCGATGAGCGAGGCCGGCGCTTCGGTCCGCTCTTTGCGCAGCACGCGTTGAAACATGCCTGCGACTGCCGGAAGATCGGCACCTTCCAGGGCGCGAATGACGCTCAAGCCCGGCTCCCGCCACCGGAGTCCCGTCCACCGCGTGTCCGGACCATGGCGACGCCAGGCTTCCCATCGGCCATCGCGGCGACCGTCAGGTGTTCGTGGCGGTGCGATCTCGCCCAGTTGCAATCGCTCCGATGGCCGAAAGGAGAGCTGAAATGCTGCGGCAAGGTAGGCCCTTTGCTTGATCATGAAAACGAGCGTCGTTGCTGTTACCAACTTCGGGTAAACCGATGTTAAAGTATTGGTAGCGAATCGAGTTTATCGACGCGACTCACGCCTTGTTTCCTCGGCGCCGCGGCACGGCTGGCGAGGGCCCAGCCTGCAGCTTCCGGCGCGAAACCAAGTCGCTTGGCTACGATCCTTGCCCTCGTCGCCGTTCTTGAGACGAACCATGGCAAGTGCTGCATGATCTGCCGCTGTTGCCCGGTGCAGGAAAAAAACCGGCGCCGAAATCGAGGATCATGGCGGAAGGAGCCGGAAATCCTTGCCTTCGGGCAGCAGCTGCCCGCCGTCGACGATTATAGTCGTGCCGGTGATGTAGCTGGCATCGTCGGAGGCTAGGAACAGGAAAGCATTGGCCACGTCGCGCGGGCTGCCGAGGCGGCCGAGCGGTATGGAGTCCTCCATGTTCTTTATATAGGCGGCGCCGCGATGCAGCTGGATTGCTTCGGTGAGGATATTGCCGGGCTCGACGCCGTTGACGGTGATGCCATAGCCCGAGAATTCGAGAGCGGCCGAACGGATCAGGCCGTTGATGCCGGCCTTGGTCGCCGAATAGTGGCCGTGACCAGGGCTGGTGACGTGCGGGCCGGTGATGGAGGAGGTGAACAGCATGCGGCCAAAGTGCTGCGCTTTCATCGGAACGAGTGCGGCACGGGCGGCATTGAAGGTGCCGCGCAAATTGACCGCCATGACGCGGTCCCAGTCCTCCGGACTGGTGTTCTCCAGCAACTGCCAGGGATAGATGCCGGCATTCTGGACCATGATGTCGAGACGGCCGTGATGGTCGAGCGCCAGCGCAACGGCGGCCTCCGCATCGGCCAGCTGCGAGATGTCGGTGCGGATGAAGACAGCGCCGAACTCGTCCGCGGCCGCTTGCCCGGCCTCGACCTCGGTATCGGCCAGGACCAGCTTCGCGCCCTCTTCGGCAAAGCGCTGTGCGATGCCCTTACCGATGCCGCGCGCACTGCCGACGATCAGCGCGACCTTGTCTTTGAGACGCCCGGTCATGCCAGCCTCTGGCGAATGGTTTGCTTGAAAGCGTCGAGCAGCACAGCGGCAAGCACGAGCAGGCCGTGAATCACCTGGGTGAAGTTGGCCGGAAGGCCCATCAGGTTGATCGCCGTGTTGATGGCCGACAGCAAAAGCACGCCGGCATAGACGCCGGGCAGGGTGCCGACGCCGCCCTTCAGGCTGACACCGCCGATGACGACGGCGGCGAACGCGTTGAACAGCAGGCCGACGCCGAGATTGGCGGTGGCGCCCGAGGTGCGGATCGCCAGCAGCCAGCCGGCAAGGCCGGCGATGGCGCCAGCGAGAACAAAGGCAACAACAAGGTTGCGGTTGACGCGGATGCCGGCTCGGAAAGTTGCAGTCTCGTTGCCGCCGATCATGACGAGATGCCTTCCAAAGGGTGTCTTGGCCATGATTAGCGAGAAGACTACGAAACACGAAATGGCGATCCAGGCGGTGAGGGGCAGGCCAAGGAGGCGCTGAATGCCGAACCAGCGGATCGCCGGCGCAAGGTCTTGCGCAGAGCGGCCGCCGGAAATGACCAGCACAAGGCCGCGCACCCAGATGTAGGACGCGAGCGTGATGATGAAGGCACTCATCTTCACCTTCACGACCAAATAGCCGTTGATGGAGCCTATGATGCCGCCGACAACTAGGGCAAGCAGCAGCGAAACCGGAACCATCAGCCATTCCGGCTGCAATTGAACGCCAAGGCCGATGCCCGCCGAGCAGAACAGGATACCGACCGCCATGGCGCCGAGCGCCGCCACAGATTCGACCGACAGGTCCATATGTCCGGTGATGATGACCAGCGCCAGGCCGATCGACATGACGCCAAGCACGCTCGACGCCTCTATGATGTTGGCGAAGATGCCCAGTTGGAAGTAGTTCGGAATGAAGATGGAGAAGACCACCAGCACGAAGACCAGCATGAACCAGACGAGGTTATCGAGGGCGAACTCGAGGGCGTGGCGCGTGCGGGGATTCATGTGCTGATCCAGCTGGCGCATGATCCGAAACCAATTCGGTTCGGGAACTGCGCGGATTGAAATTGCTGCAGCGTTCCTCGCGCCTCCGCTCGGACGCGCCGGGCTGCAGTGGTGGGCTCCGGGCCAGCGTGGCCCGAAGCCCAAGGCGACTTTGCTATTCGACCGGCTTCACCGTGTCCGAAGGCGGCTTCATATTGCCCCAGAAGGCCGGGTTATCGACATTTTCCTTGGTGATCGCAGCGCCGGGGATCTTGATGTTCGGCCCCCAGGCTTCCTTGGTCACGATCGACTTCAGGCCGAGCACGTCGTACTCTCCCGGCTTGATCTCCTGTTTGTTGACGACCTTGTCCATAAACATGGCGACGGCGGCGGCCTGAGCGTAGAGCGGCTGCTCGACCTCGACGTTGAGCCAGCCCTTGCGGATCAGGTCAAGGCCGACCGGCGCGCCATTCGAGCTCATTAGCATAACGTCGCCCGGTTTCTTGCCGGCGGCCTCGAGCGAGGCGACGGCAGCGACCGAGAGATGCGCGGCGTGGCTGAAGATCAGGTCGATATCCGGGTTGGCGAGCATCTGGTCGGCAACGATGGTGCCGGCATTGCTGGCTTCCCATTGCATGGCCGGAACCGAGATGATCTTGACGTCCGGGAACGCCTTCATCTTCTCCTCGAAACCCTTCTGGATGTCGAGCGTGTAGGGGTCGCCGGGATCGCCGAGCACCTGGAGGATCTTGCCTTTCACCTTTCCGTGCTTCGCCTTCAAGAGCTTCTCGGCCTGATCGGCGGCAATCTGGCCGATCTCGACCGTTCCCGCCACCGACGTGAAGTCGGACGGTGTCGAGGTGATCTGCCGATCGAACTCGACCACCGGGATGCCGGCGGCGCGGGCGGCCTCGATAGACGGCTTCAGCGCATTGAAATCGACGGCGGCAAGAATGATCGCCGACGGCTTGAGCGCGATAACGTCGTTCATTTGCGATTGCTGAGCGTCGGTCTTGTTATCGGCGTTCAGCGTCTTCATCTCGTAGCCGACCTGCTTCAGGAACATCTCCAGAGCGCTCACCGAGCCGGTCTGGAATTCGTCGAGCAATGTCGGCACCAGATAGTAGACGGTGCCCTTGGACTGGGCGAATGCCGGCGTGAGCGTGGCAAAGGCCAGTGCCAGGATACCGAAGACGGAAAGAAGTATTTTCTTCATGTCGTTCGCTCCTCTTGCGCCGGACCCCTCATTTGCCCCTCAGCCTGCCGGTCCGGCACCGGCAAGCGTCTCTCCGGTGATCATGTTGATCACCGCGTCGGGACTTGTTTTGTTGCGCGCGACATCGCCTGCCACGACACCTTGCCGGATCACCACGATCCGGTCGGCGACCTGGAAGGCCTGTTGCATGATATGGGTGATGATGACGACGCCGATACCTTGGCTGGCCACCTGGCGGATCATGTCGAGACCGCGCCGTGTCTGCTCGACACCGAGTGCCGCGAACGGCTCGTCGAGAAGCACGAGCTTGCCGCCAAAATGCACGAATCGGTTGAGCTCGATGGCCTGCCGCTGGCCGCCTGAGAGGTGCTCGACATTGGTTCTGAGCGAAGGGATGCGCGTGCCGGCGCTGGCCAGCGCCTTTTCGACCACCTGCTCCATGGCGGGTTCGTCGAGCAGGGGAACGCCAAGAAATTTCCTGGTGATCTCGCGGCCCATGAAGAAGTTGGCCACCACGTCGACATTGGTGCAAAGCGAGAGGTCCTGGTAGACGGTCTCGATCCCGGCGGCCTTGGCCTCGGCGGGAGATTTGGCGAGGAATTCCTTGCCCTCGAACAGCATGCGACCGGAGGTCGGCTCCAGCCCGCCGGCGATGATCTTGACCAGTGTCGATTTGCCGGCGCCATTGTCACCCAGAAGCGCCACCACCTCGCCCTTGCCGATCGAGAAGCTGATGCCCTTGAGCGCTTCGATCGCGCCATAGTTCTTGGCGACGTTGTCGAGTACCAGTAGGGGATCGCTCATGCTGCAATCCCCTTGCCTTGCAGGATATCTCGCCCGCGTTCGCGCTCGGCGGTGAATATCTGGCCGAAGCGCGGCGAAAGCACCCCTGAGACGGCAAGCGCTGCGGCACCGCGCAACACCGCATGCTGGCCGCCGCGTGCGACGGTGACACGCGGCGCCGTGCGGTCCTTTCGCGCCGAGATCGAGTTGGGAAGGTTCGCAACCGAACCGGCCAGCCGTTCAAGTAAATCGGCGGACGCCAGTCCGCCGAGGATGATGGTTTCGGGATCGAACAGGTTCTCGATGATGGTGATGGCGTTGCGAAAGATCGGCCCGACTTCATCAACCCAATCGGCGTCGCTGATGTTCCGGCGCCGCAGCGCCTCGAGCGAGAGGTATCTTTCGAGGCAGCCGCGGTTGCCGCAGGGGCACGGCTGGCCACCCGGCACGACAGGAATGTGTCCGATTTCGCCGGCATTTCCCCAGGCGCCGCGCAGCGCGCTTCCGTCATGAACCATGACGCCGCCAAGACCGACACCAAAATAGAGATAGTAGTATTCGGAATATCCCGTCCCGAGGCCATACAGGCGCTCACCCATTGCCGCGGCCGCCATGTCGGTCTCAAAAAACGCGGGCAGCCCGGTCGATGCCTCCAGCCGTTCTCGAAGCGCCACGTCCTTCCAGCCGGTCATCGTCGTCGGGCCGATAAAGCTCATCGACTCCACGCCGAAAGGGCCGGGCAGCGCCATGCCGATGCCGAGAACGCGACCGCCAGGCCGCAGTCGGGTCAATTCAAGCACCATCGCGCCGATCAGATCGAAGGCATGGTCGGGCGTTGCGTTGGGGGCCTCGCGGTAGGTGCTCTCGATCACGTCTCCGCTCAAATTGATCAGCGCCGCATTGATACCCAGCGGGGTGACATGGATGCCGACGGCATAGCCGCCCTCCGGGTTGATCCGCAGGGTCGCCGGAGGCAGCCCGCGGCCCCGCGGCTCTTCGCGCATGGACAGAACGTAGCCGTGTTCTTCCAGCTCGCGAACAATGGTCGATACCGTTTGGACGGTGAGCCCGACCCGCCTGGCAATGTCGCCGCGGGCGATCGGACCGTGAAGGCGGATGGATTCGAGGACGATGCGCCTGTTGTAAGGCCGCCCGAATTCCTGGTTGGTCCCCCGCAGTGCCATGTCTTGCGTCCCTAGGAGACATGAGGTTCGCACCGAATATTTATTCAGTCAAATGGAATTCAAAAATAATAAATGACTTCCGCGCATCAGGCGTCGGTCACGGGTTCACCAGCGACACGGAGCAGGAGCAGAGGCCGCTATCAGATGGAAAACGGCCAGATGTGTCTTAATGAAGAAGATGCGGGCTTCAGAGATACTGCGCGACCTTCTTGCCGACCCTTAGGAAGCGCAGCGGGTCGATGGCTTCGCCATTGTGGCGGATCTCGTAATGCAGATGCGGGCCGGTCGAGCGGCCGCTGCTGCCGGTCTTACCGATGACGTCGCCGGCATTGAGTCTCTTGCCGACGGTCACGTTGATTTTGCTGAGATGCCCATAGCGCGTCGCAAAGCCGTTGCCATGGTCGACCTCGACCATGCGGCCATAGCCGCCGTTCCAGCCGGCCTTGACGACGACGCCGGGCGCCGTCACCTTGGCAGACATTCCGGTCGGCGCCCTGAAATCCATCCCCGAATGCAGCGCGGCGGTGCCGAGGAGCGGATCGGTGCGCACGCCAAACGGGCTGGTGACCGAGCGACCGGGGGCGGGATTGGCGAGCGGCAGCCGTCGCGCCTCCGTCTTCAGACGATCGAGCGCGTCCAGCGCCTCGTCGAGTTCCCGTACCTTGCTGTCGAACGTCCTCGAACTGTCGATTGGTATCAGCGGACCGCCGGTATCGCTCTTGCCGAAATCGCTGTCGACCGGCAGGCCAGCCGCCTCGAGCGCCTGAGAGATTGCATCGGCGTTTCTGTAGGCGTTGTCGGCAAGCGTGGTGATGCGGGTGAGCTGCTGGCTCTCTATGGCCTTGAGCGACTCGCTGATCGATACGAACAGCTTGTCGGCACGATCGGCCGCCGTATCGCTCGGCAGCGGATCGGAGCGAGTCGACCACAGGGAGAACGGCCTGGTATCGCCGGCGCCAAGGTTGGCGCCGACGCTGGCAACCGAATACGACTGGGGCTGGGCGTCGGTTATGTCGGCGCGTTTTTCCGGCTTTGCGGACGCAGCAGTGCCTGCGGCAGGTGGCGTTCCGACTTCGCTCTCGCCGCGTTCGAGGAGCGGGCCGAGGCGGCCATGGCGCAGGCTGAGCTGGGTCTGTCGTTCCAGCAGTTCGCCAACTTTGGTTTCCATGAGCTGCTGGTCGAGAAGCTGACGGCTGGTGATCCGGTCGACCTGGGCGCGCAGTGCGGAGATGCGGTCCTCATAGGCCTGCTGCATGCGCGCCTGCCGTGCCGTGGTCGCGCCGATCAGGTCGTCGCGCAGCACGAGATAGGAGGTCGCCAGCAGGTAGCCTATGGCCATCGCCGCCAGCGCGGAGCCGCAAAATGCGGCAACCCATGGACGTATCGTGAAATGCCTGACCTCGTTGCCCCGGGCGATAATGACCGTGTGGGGCTCCTTGCGCCTGCCGAAGACCGTTGACTGACTGGCTACGTTCACGGGACCAAGCTTTCGTTACGATACCAACGACAAGCCTGATTACACATCATTAAGGTTAACGGTCGGTTGCTGGCGCCCAGCTCCTTGCAGCCCATGGGTTGCAGCTGGATTGGCTGAGGGCATGAGGCGCAGGCTTCAGCGCTTCATGCCTCACATGGGGCTCTCAGCCCACAGCCAACGTCGCTATCAGAGCGCGCGGACGGCCTCCAGCACCGCCTCGGCATGGCCTTTGACTCGTACGTTCCGCCATATCTTGGCAATCCGTCCGTCGCTGCCGATCAGGAACGTTGCGCGCTCTACGCCCATATAGCGGCGGCCATAGAGCTTCTTCTCGACCCACAGATGATAGGCTTCGATCACCTTGCGCTCCTCGTCGGCGACGAGGTCGACGGTCAGGTCGTATTTTGATTTGAATTTGTCGTGTTTTCGGACGCTGTCCGGCGACAGGCCGATGACGGCGGCGCCGAGCTTTTCGAACTCCGGCTTCAACTGCGAAAAGCCGATCGCCTCGTTGGTACAGCCTGTGGTGTCGTCTTGCGGATAGAAGTAGAGCACGACCGGCTTTCCCAGCAATGACGCGAGGCTGAGCGAGCCGCCGCCGTCGCGGGGAAGGTCGAACTGCGGCGCAAGGTCGCCGAGGTCGAGATCAGCCATATCGATGCCCTTGTTTGAGGTTACGCGCGAAGCCTCATCGATATATTGTCGCACCGGGATTCGTCCACGGTCGAGTTCGTTCAACGGAAAATTGTGTGGATCAGGAGCAGCCGCAGCACGAGAAGATCAGATTCAGGCGTGATGAGATCACCGACCTGGGTGCCTTCCCGTCCGCGTGCCGCGTACCGCCGCTCGGCCAGGCGTCGATCGGCCGCGGCGTTCGTGTTCTTGCGCGGCTGTTTGCCGGCCTTGTGGTGCTTGTGCTGCTGGCCACCGCCGCTGTGTATGCGATCGGCATGTCCGGTTTCGGCGCCGAACGGCTGCGGGCCGAAGCGGAAACGGCCATCGAGAAATTGGCCGGCGTCGATGTCGATGTTGCGGTCGGGCCGGCCCGTCTCACGCTCGACGGATCGAGCTTCATCGCGCTACAGGTCAGCGACGTCAGCCTCAAGACCGCCGACGGCAAACCGATGGCCGATGCTGGGCGTGTCCGCTTCGGCATAAGGCTGATACCGCTGCTTTCGGGCGAGGTGCGGCTTACCAGCGCCAGGATTTCCGATGCGCGCATCGTTATGGCGGCGCTGCCGTCGGGTGGCGACTGGACGGCGGCGCTGCGCAATGACGACGGCCTCATCGACCCAGAAAGACTGGCCGGCACGGTCTTTGCCAGCGTCAACCACGCGCTCGATGCGGTGCGCGAGGATTCGATGCGCCGGATCGACCTCCGCAATGTCGACGTCGTTCTGCCCGAGGCCGGGTCGGTCAAACTGGTCAGGATCACAGATGCCACCGTTGGGCAGTCGGGGCCGGGCGGCATGGAGTTTTCGTCCGACGCGGAGGTCGACGGCAGGGCACTCACCATCACCGCCTCAGCGACCCGGGATACGACGACGCGGCGCGTGACGGCTTTGGATGCCAGCGTCGAGACAGCGGAGGTTAACGGGGCTGCGGCAGCGCCAGGCGGGACGCTGGGCGCGATTGCCTTGAAGCTGGCGGGATCGGAAGGATCCGGCGAGAATGCGTCGCGGCTGGCGGCCTCGTTGTCGTTCGCCGGTTCCGTGCTAGATTTTGGCTCCCGCGGCTCGCTTCCAGCAGACATCGATCTCAATGCCACGCTTGTCGCCGGTTCGAACAAGATCCAGGTCGACAAGCTGCTGTTGAAAACCGGTCGCTCGATTTTCAATTTCGCCGGTTCGATCGGACCGAAGCCTGCGACAGGGACAGCGGGCGAGGAGCCATCCTACCGCTACGACCTGACCAGCGACGGCTCGACGCTGTCGCCTTCGGAATCGTCCGAACCCGCGCTCGATTTCATCGCCCGCGTCGCCGGCGTCTACCAGACCAGGAGCCGCAAGCTCGTGGCCGAGCAGATCGGGATCAGGTCCGGAGCCGCCAGCGAGGCGCTGGGCACGGCTTCGGTCGAGTTCGCTAGGGGAAAGGTGCCTGGCATATCTGTTGCCTTCAATGTCCACGACATGCCGGTCTCGCATGTCAAGCAGTTGTGGCCCTGGTTTTCCGCGCGAAATGCTCGCCTTTGGGTGCTGAAGAACCTGTTCGGCGGCCGCGTCGTCGACGCGAGCCTGCAGTTCCAGGTCGTGCCCGGGCGCCTGGGCAACGGGATACCGCTTTCATCAGATGAAGTGTTCGGCCGTTTCCAGATCGAAGGATCGCGCTTCGATACGGCCGGTCACATTCCGCCGATACGCGATGCCGTCGGTGTTGTCGAATTCCACGGCAATGACGTCGACGTCGCCTTGTCCTCGGGCAACGTTTATATGGCCAGCGGCCGCACGGTGGCGACAAGCAACGGCACTTTGAAGATCAAAGCGGCGAACCGCCCGCCGGTGATCGGCGCGCTCGATATCGACGTCGCCGGGGAGGCGTCGGCAATCGCCGAACTCGCCTCCTACGAGCCGATCAATGCCATGCGCCATGTCGGCCTGCTGCCGGACGAACTGTCCGGCACGGTGACCGGCCACGTCAAGGCGGACATTCCGTTGCAGTCCGGCGTCGACAGCTCGAAACTCGATTGGCTGGTGACGCTCGATTACAAAGACCTGTCGCTGGGCAAGCCGTTCGAAGACCAGACGGTGACGGACGCCGATGGTTCGATCACGGTCGAACCCGAGAAGGCCGTGATATCAGCCAAGGCGCTGCTCAACGGCATTCCAGCCGAACTTGACCTGATCGAGCCGCTCAGGGATGGCGGACCGCCACGCAGCCGGAAAGTGGCGCTGGTGCTCGACGACAAGATGCGTGCAGCCGCCATGCCTGGCCTGTCGCCGCTGCTTTCCGGAACCATCAAGGTTGCGATCGACAAGAGCGGCACGGGCAACCAGACTGTTTCGGCGGATCTGACCAATGCCAGGCTGGATATTCCCTGGGCAGGCTGGAGCAAGGGACCCGGCATTCCAGCCAATGTCACATTTGCCATGGCCAAGTCCGGCGACACCACGACGCTGTCCGACTTCGACCTGGATGGAAAGACTTTTTCAATCGACGGCGGCGTGGTGCTGGTCAACGGCGCCCTGTCCTCGGCGCGGTTCAGCAAGGTCACGTTGAACCGGGGAGACAACGTTGCCGTGTCAGTGAAACGATCGGGCAAGGGCTACGCGGTCGACATCAGCGGCAACGCGCTGGACGCGCGCTCTCTGATCAAGCAATTCACGTCCGATGTCGACACCGCCACCAAGGCCACGGGGTCCGACGCGATTTCGGTGAGTGCCGATGTCAATTCCCTGACCGGCTTCCACAACGAGAGACTGTCGAACCTGAAGCTCGACTACAGTGCCGCCGGCTCCAGGGTGAACGGGCTCAAGGTGAGCGCCACGGCAAGCTCGGGTGCTGCCATAAGCATCAGCAATACGACCGGCGCCGGCAGGCGCGCCCTCAACGTGACGTCGGCCGATGCCGGCGCCATCCTGCGGTTCCTCAACATCTACGAGCATATGGAGGGCGGTTCGATCACGCTGGCGCTCACCGGGGCAAGCGATGGGCCGATGAGAGGCCAGGTCGACTCGCACAACTTCTTCGTGGTCAACGAGCCGAGACTCGCCTCGCTCGTATCGACGACGCCGGCGGGCGACAGCCGCAGCCTCAACGAAGCTGTCAAAGCCAATATCGACACGTCGAGAGTGAAGTTCGAGCGCGGCTTTTCCGAGATCGAAAAGGGCGCCGGTTATCTCAAGCTGGCCAATGGCGTGCTGCGCGGCCCGCGTATCGGCACCACTTTCCAGGGCACGCTCTACGACCAGAACAATAACATGGACATGACCGGCACGTTCATGCCGGTCTATGGCCTCAACCGCATCTTCGGCGAACTGCCGCTGTTTGGCGCGCTGCTCGGCAATGGCCGCGATCGCGGCCTGATCGGCGTGACCTACCGGCTCAGGGGAGATGCCAACAAGCCGAAACTGGACGTCAACCCGCTGTCGGTGATCGCGCCCGGAATATTCAGGTCGATTTTCGAGTACCGGTAAGGCGGCCGGCTGGTCAGGCAGGCCGCACCAGAACGTGTTTTTTCTTGCCGAGCGACAGTTTTACGACCTCTTCCGGGCCGAGATCCTGAAGTGTCACCACCTTGCGGTCGTCCGACACAGGCTGGTCGTTCAGGCGCACGGCGCCGCCCTGGATGTGCCGCCGCGCCTCGCCGTTGGATGCGGCAAGCCCGGCGGTGACGAACAGTGACAATATGCCGACGCCGCTTTGCAGATCGGCCTTGCCGACCTCGACGGTTGGCAGCGTTTCGGCCAGCGCGCCTTCCTCAAACGTCTTGCGCGCGGTTTCCTCGGCTTGCTCGGCTGCCTCGCGGCCGTGCACGATGGCCGTCGTTTCCGTGGCCAGGACCTTCTTGGCCTCGTTGATCTCCGAGCCGCCAAGCGCGGCGAGCCGCGCGATCTCGGTGAGCGGCAGGCGGGTGAAAATCTTGAGGAAGCGCGTGACGTCGGCGTCCTCGGTGTTGCGCCAGTACTGCCAGAAATCATAGGGCGAGTAGAGATCGCCGTTCAGCCAGACCGCGCCTTTGGCCGATTTGCCCATCTTGGCGCCTGACGACGTCGTCAGCAGCGGTGTGGTCAGGGCATAAAGCTGCGGCGTACCCATGCGGTGCCCGAGATCGACGCCGTTGATGATGTTGCCCCACTGGTCCGATCCGCCCATCTGCAGGCGGCAGCCATATCGCCGGCTGAGCTCGACGAAATCGTAGCCCTGCAGGATCATATAGTTGAATTCGAGGAACGACAGCGATTGTTCGCGCTCGAGCCTGAGCTTGACGCTGTCAAAGGTCAGCATGCGGTTTACCGAAAAATGCCGGCCGACATCGCGCAGGAATTCGACATAGTTGAGCTTCATCAGCCAGTCCGCATTGTTGACCATGATCGCGTCGCCCGCACCGTCCCCGAAACGCAGAATGCGGCCGAAGATGCGCTTGATACCGTCGATGTTGGTCGCGATGGCCTCAGGCGTCAAAAGCTTGCGCTGGTCGTCGCGGAAGGAAGGGTCGCCGATCATCGAGGTGCCGCCGCCCATCAGCGCGATCGGCCGATGGCCGGTTTCCTGCAGCCAGTAGAGCATGGTCGCGGAAATCAGATTGCCGATATGCAGGCTGGTCGCCGTGGCGTCGTAACCGACATAGGCGGTCACCGTTTCCTTGGCGAAAAGCTGGTCGAGGCCGGCATCATCCGAAATCTGGTGGATGAAACCGCGCTCGCTCATAATGCGCAGGAAATCGGATTTGAAGGCGGACATTTTTTCTTTCCCGAAAGCGCCCAACCGAACCGGATCGGGCGTGGCATGCGTGAACGCGGGCGTTTAGCATTCAAGCGCGGTCAGCAAAAGGGGAATCCGGTTTTGCGTCCGGTCGCGTTTACATGACCGGTTCGGTGCGAACGCAATCACGGGGGTGAAACGGCGCAAGCTCGCCTTCCGGCTGCATCCTTGCTTCATCGTTTGGGCTGGCGTAATGAGGCGCCGCGCCAGCGGATTCTTGCCACACATGACCCGCTGGAACGGCACCGCACGGCATCGAATCGAATGCCATATCCTATGACAGAGCCCGACCCGAAATGCCGGAGATATCCATCGTCATTCCCTGCCGGAACGAGGCGGCGAACCTGCCGCTTCTGCTTGACGAGATCGGGGCGGCGATGGTCGGGCGCGACTTCGAGGTGATCGTCGTCAATGATGGTTCGACCGATGAGACCACCTCGGTGCTTGCCGCCCAGGCAGTGCTTCGCCCGTTTCCGCTTCGCCACCTCCGGCATGAGAAATCCGCCGGCCAGTCTCTCTCTGTGCGTTCGGGCGCTTGGGCGGCCCGCGGCGATATCGTCGCCATGATTGATGGCGACGGCCAGAACGATCCCAAATATATTCCGGTGCTGGTCGATGCGCTGCGGCAGGCCGGTCCCGGTTTCGGTGTTGCGCAAGGGCAGCGCCTGAAGCGTCGCGACAGCAAGATCAAGCAACTGGCGTCCCGTTTCGCCAACTGGCTGAGAAAGGCCGTCCTGCATGACGAGACCCGCGACACGGGCTGCGGCCTGAAGGCGATCCATACCGATATCCTTAGGAAATTACCGTTCTTCGACGGCACGCACCGCTTTGTTCCGGCCCTCGTCATCCAGGAGGGGTATCGCGTCGTGCATTGCGACGTCGTCGACCGCTCTCGCCGCCACGGCAAGTCGAATTACGGAATTTTCGATCGCGGCCTGCAAGGGGTGCTTGATCTCGCCGGTGTTTGGTGGCTGCGCCGCCGGCGCCGCAGAATGCCAAAAACAGTGGAAATCCGGCATGGCTAACGTGCTTCAGGAACTGGCGACCTGGCTTCACGACGTCTTCGTCAAGCAGTTCGATACGTGGATTCTGCTCGGCTTTGTCGCCCAGTTCTTTTTCAGCATGCGCTTCGTCGTGCAGTGGGTCGCATCGGAAAAAGCCAAGCGCAGCGTCGTGCCGATCGCTTTCTGGTTCTTTTCGCTGTTCGGCGGCAGCCTGCTGCTGATCTACGCCATCCAGCGGCAGGATCCGGTGTTCATCGCCGGCCAGGCCCTGGGACTGTTCATCTACATCCGCAACCTGTGGCTGATCGCCAACGAGCGCAAGGCGGCGATGACGAAGGTCGATTGAGCGACCTGCCTCTCAGCGCGACGTGGCGCAAGCCGGTAAGGTCGACACCTTCCTGGCCGCAGCAAATCCCTGGGAGTCCCCGGGCTGCGACCTTGCACAAGGTCGGTGCTACCTGTCGTCGAGTCCGCCGTAGGATCGTACAAGCCGGACCATGTCGGGCGAGTTCGAGCCCTCGCTCTCGAGCCCTTCGGCGACACCGCTACGGTCGGCTATTGGCCGGTTCTGGCTGACCTTCCACTTGCCCTGCATGTCCGTGATCTCGATTTCCAGCCCGACAATGCCCTTGATCTGCGACTGGATGAAGCTGGCTGGTGCGTCGGTCACCGCCCAAGGTGCTTTGCGAGCGGCTTCCTGTGTTACCGTCAGATCGGAAATCTGTCGGGCCAGCCAATCCTGGTCCTCGATCACTCTAACTGCACCGCGCACCTGGACAATGGCGTAGTTCCAAGTCGGCACGACCTTCCCGGTCTCGCGCTTGGTCTCGTACCAGGACGGCGTCACATAGGCATCGGTGCCCTGGAAGACGACCAGCACGGGCGATGCCGGGTTGTCGGCTAGCAGGCGCCATTGCGGATTGGCTCTCGCCAGATGGGCGCGCAGCCTGCCGTTCGGCGGCGCCTCTGCGTTGCGCAGGGAGGGGGCGTCGAGCAGGAACGGGATCGCGTTCGCGACCGGCCCCTCGGCTCCATTTGAAATCAGCAGGCCAAGCGGATGCGCCCGGATCAGCCCGTGCAGCACGTCCTGCCGCGTTTCCTGGAAATGCGGGGGCTGGTACATCGCTGTTATCTCAACCGTTTCGGCCGCGGGTCGGATAACTCGCCGGCCAGCCGGCGATCGAGATAGTCCGCGCATTCCTGGAGCAGGAGGTCCGCGTCGTTGGAGAAGAAATGGTTGGCCCCGGGCAAGGTCTTCTGGGTGATGGTGATGCCCTTTTGCGTGTGCAATTTGTCGACCAACCCCTGCACGTCCTTTGGCGGCGCGACCTTGTCGGCGTCGCCATGGATGATGAGGCCGGACGACGGGCAGGGGGCCAGGAACGAGAAATCATAGGTGTTGGGCTGCGGCGCGATCGAGATGAAGCCTTCGATCTCCGGCCGGCGCATCAGAAGCTGCATGCCGATCCAGGAGCCAAACGAATAGCCGGCGACCCAGCAGCTCTTGGAATCAGGATGCAGCGACTGCACCCAATCAAGTGCCGCGGCCGCATCCGACAATTCGCCGGTGCCGTGGTCGAATTCGCCTTGGCTGCGGCCGATGCCGCGGAAATTAAAGCGAAGCGTGGTGAAATCCCGCTTCTGGAACATGTAGAAGAGGTCGTAGACGATCTTGTTGTTCATCGTGCCGCCGAACTGGGGGTGCGGGTGCAGGATGATGGCAATCGGCGCGCTCTTTTCCTTGGAAGGCTGGTAGCGACCCTCCAGGCGGCCGGCCGGACCGGTGAAAATGACCTCAGGCATAAAATACTCCACATGGCATATGAATGCGCGGCGCCCGGAACAACTCTTCCTCTGGCCCCCAGTCTTCGCAGGCCTTGACGCAGGGCGAGCGTCTTTCTAGAAGCTAGTTTAGAATTGTTCAAAACTGGGTGGCCAAACATCGTGGTTCGGCCATCCGCGCCGCAAGTCGCGTAAATAGGACGGCTTGCCTTGCAATTTCAAGGAAATAACGCGCTATCCTCGCGGAATGGCTCTTGAAGGGACCGATCGAAACGAAAATGGCCGGAAGACGCGCCTATCTCGACTACAATGCCAGTGCGCCGCTGCTTGCCGCGGCGCGCACGGCAATGATTGCCGCGCTTGATGTCGCCGCCAACCCGTCATCGGTCCATGCCGAGGGTCGCGCCGCACGGCGGCTGATCGAGAATGCAAGGCGCGATGTGGCGATGCTGGTCAACGCCAGCGCCGAGCATGTCGTGTTCACCTCCGGTGCGACGGAAGCCGCCTCGACGCTGCTGACGCCGGATTGGCAGATGGGGCGCGGCACTATCCGCATGAGCCGGCTCTATGTCTGCGAAGCCGATCATCCTTGTGTGCTGAATGGCGGGCGCTTTCCGGCAGCCCAGGTGACACGCATCGGCGTCGACACCGACGGCATTGTCAGGCTGGACGCGTTGGCGGCGGCACTTGGCCGTCATGACAAGGCAGACGGCCTGCCGCTGGTGGCGATCCACGCTGCCAATAACGAGACCGGCATCATCCAGCCGGTCGAGCGCATCGCCGAAATCGTCAAGGCGGCGGGCGGCATTCTGATCATCGACGCCGTGCAGGCCGCCGGCCGCATTCCGCTCGATTTGTCAGCGGGTTACGCCGATTACCTGATTCTGTCTTCGCACAAGATCGGCGGTCCCAAGGGCGCTGGCGCCATCATCGCCGCCTCGGACCTGATGATGCCAAGACCCTTGATCGCCGGCGGTGGCCAGGAAAAGGGCCACCGTGGCGGCACCGAAAACCTAGCCGCGATCGCCGGTTTTGGCGCGGCGGCGCGAGAAGCCCTGATCGGATTGAAGAGCATCGATGCGGTCGGTCGCCGCCGCGACGAGATCGAGGCCATCGTGAAAACGCTGGTGCCGGATGCGGAAATCTTCGGAACCGGCGCGCCGAGGCTTGCTAATACGACATTCTTCGCTATTGCGGGCACCAAGGCCGAGACGGCGCAGATCGCCTTCGACCTCGCCGGCGTGGCGCTGTCGGCCGGTTCCGCCTGTTCGTCGGGCAAGGTTGGCCCGAGCCATGTCCTGAAAGCCATGGGGCACAGTGATAGCCTTGGCGCTTTGCGCGTGTCCATCGGCCACGCAACGAGTGCCAAGGATGTCGAGTTGTTCCGCAAGGCACTGTCAGGTATCGCCTCGCGGCAAGCCGGTAAGGAAGCGGCGGGCAGGGAAAAAGCTGCCTGAGTGCGGCAGAATGATGCAGGCCTTCGGGCCTGGTAGAGCCGTGCGTTTCATGGTGGCCGGGTGAATTTCCGGCAGGGACGCACTATATGGAACTTACGCCGCCTTGGTTGCCCATGGGCACTCGTTTCGCGGTGCCATAGTTTGAAAACTGTCGGGCCTTGACCCCGGCGTGGATGGAGAACGCATATGCCTGCTGTGCAGGACACGATCGATCGGGTCCGAAAGATCGACGTCGACCAGTATAAATACGGATTCCAGACCGAAATCGCGATGGACAAGGCCCCAAAGGGCCTGAGCGAAGACATTATTCGCTTCATTTCGGCGAAGAAGGACGAGCCGTCCTGGATGCTGGAATGGCGTCTGGAAGCCTATCGGCGCTGGGTGACGCTGGACGAGCCGAAGTGGGCGCGCGTCCATTATCCGAAGATCGATTTCCAGGACCTCTACTACTATGCGGCGCCCAAGAGCACGCCGGGACCGACATCGCTGAGCGACGTCGATCCTGAGCTCTTGAGGGTCTACGAAAAGCTCGGCATTCCGCTGAAGGAACAGGAAATCCTCGCCGGCGTGCAGAAGACCGACGCGTCGGAACTCGAGGAACCCAGCGACAATGTCTACAAGTCGGGCCGCGTCGCCGTCGACGCGGTGTTCGATTCGGTGTCCGTCGTCACCACCTTCAAGAAGGAGCTGGCGCAGGCCGGCGTCATTTTCTGTTCGATCTCGGAAGCGATCCGCGAGCACCCGGAACTGGTGAAGAAATATCTCGGTTCGGTTGTGCCGACCTCCGACAATTTCTACGCGACACTGAATTCGGCGGTGTTCACAGACGGCTCCTTCGTCTTCGTGCCCAAGGGCGTGCGCTGCCCGATGGAACTGTCGACCTATTTCCGCATGAACGAGAAGAATACCGGCCAGTTCGAGCGTACGCTGATCATCGCCGAGGAGGGGGCTTACGTCTCCTATCTCGAAGGCTGCACGGCGCCGCAGCGCGACGAGAACCAGCTTCACGCCGCCGTGGTCGAATTGATCGCGCTCGACGATGCCGAGATCAAATATTCGACGGTGCAGAACTGGTACCCCGGCGACGCCGAGGGCAAGGGCGGCATCTACAATTTCGTCACCAAACGCGGCGACTGCCGTGGCCATCGTTCGAAGATATCGTGGACGCAGGTCGAGACCGGCTCGGCCATCACCTGGAAATATCCGAGCTGCATCCTGCGCGGCGACGATTCCAGCGGCGAGTTCTATTCGATCGCCGTGTCAAACGGCTACCAGCAGGTCGATAGCGGCACCAAGATGATTCATCTCGGCAAGAACACGTCGAGCCGCATCATCTCCAAGGGCATCGCCGCCGGCCTTTCGCAGAACACCTATCGCGGACAGGTTTCGGCGCACCGCAAGGCGACCAACGCCCGCAACTTCACCAACTGCGACTCGCTGCTGATCGGCGACCAGTGCGGCGCGCACACCGTGCCCTACATGGAAGCCAAGAACGCGACGGCGAAGTTCGAGCATGAGGCGACGACGTCGAAAATTTCCGAAGACCAGAAATTCTACGTCATGCAGCGCGGCATTCCGGAAGAAGAGGCGATCGCGCTGATCGTCAACGGCTTCGTCAAGGACGTCATCCAGCAGCTGCCGATGGAGTTCGCCGTCGAGGCGCAGAAGCTGATTGGGATCTCGCTGGAAGGCAGCGTGGGTTGATTAGATGGAACGGCGCTCTTGGAAATTCTTCGAGCGTATCGAGAGCTTGATAGTCATCGTTCTGATGCTCTCGTTGACGCTCGCTATTGGAGGTGCCGTGGTGGCTCTGATAGGCGCAATGTTTGGCTTGAGTTCGGTAAAGAATATTGGTGGTTCGATTGCGGGCCTAGGCGCGGTTGGGTTTTTTGGCTGGATGTTCGTTACTGGCGATCTTGCGGGCGCGCTTTTAGGGAGATCCCGTCAAGGACCGAGCGTCGAGAACAAGAACACGAAAGTAGAAAATGATGCTTGAGATCAAGAACCTGCATGCCCGCATCGTCGATGACGGCACCGAGATTATCCGCGGCCTGAACCTGACGGTGAAAGCCGGCGAGGTCGCCGCCATCATGGGCCCGAACGGCTCGGGAAAATCGACGCTGTCCTACATCCTCGCCGGGCGCGAGGATTATGAAGTCACCGAGGGCGACATCCTCTACAACGGCCAGTCGATCCTCGAAATGGATCCGGCCGAGCGCGCCACATCAGGCATCTTTCTCGCCTTTCAGTATCCGATGGAAATACCGGGCGTCGCGACGATGGAATTCCTGAAGGTGGCGATGAACGAGCAGCGCAAGGCGCGCGGCGAGGAGCCGCTGAAGATCCCCGAATTCCTGAAGCGCGTGAAGGACGCCGCCGCCTCGCTCAACATGGACATGGCGATGCTGAAGCGGCCGCTCAATGTCGGCTTTTCCGGCGGCGAGAAGAAGCGCGCCGAGATCCTGCAGATGAAGCTTCTGGAGCCAAAACTCTGCGTGCTCGACGAGACCGATTCAGGCCTCGATATCGATGCGCTGAAGATCGTCTCGGACGGCGTCAACGCGCTGCGCTCGCCCGACCGCGCCATCGTCATCATCACCCACTACCAGCGCCTGCTCCAACACATCGAGCCGGATACTGTGCACGTGCTCTACAGGGGCCAGGTGATCAAATCGGGCGACAAGTCGCTGGCGCTCGATCTCGAGGCCAATGGCTATGCCGGCGTGATCGGCCAAGCCGCGTGAGATGCCAGAAGGCGAGACAAAGCTAGGCAAGGCGAAACTGATGAATATACATACGACACCCCAGCGAACGCCAGCCGAAACGGCGCTGATCGACTCCTTCAGCGACCGGCTCTCGCTGCTGCCCGGCGACGGCACGGTGATGCTGAAGCGCGACGACGCCATCGAGGCGATCAAGAGCGGCCTGCCGACGCGGCGCATCGAATCCTGGCACTACACCGACCTGCGTCGCCTGCTGGCTTCCGTGCCGGACTTCGATCCCGCGGCTGCCGCCAAGGCGATCGCACCGATCGTTGAAGGCTCTGCCGTTCTGCCAGTCCTGAACGGCGTCTCGAGCACGAAGCTGCCGACGGTTGATGGCGTTGCGGTGCAGCGCCTGTCGGAGAAGCTGACCGACGGCAGCGCAGCACCTGGGCTCGATCCGTATGGCACCGACGATGCAATCGGCGCTCTGAACACCGCTTTCGTTGCAGACGGCTATTTTGTCGACATCTCCGACGGCACCGAACTGGACAAGCCGATCGAACTGCAGAACCTGCAGGCCGGCGGCCAGACGCATGTGCGCTTGGGCGTCCGCGTCGGCGCCGGCGCCAAGGCTGTTATCGTCGAGCGCCAGGCGGGCGAGGGCGCCGCACTCGTCAGCTCGGTCAGCCAGCTTCTGCTTGACGAGGGCGCCGACGTGACGTGGCTGATCGTGCAGGAGCAGCCGGATACGGCCACGCATCTTGCCCAGTTCAAGGCGCATCTCGGCAAGAATGCGAAGCTGACGCTGTTCGTGATGAATGCCGGCGGCAAGCTGGTGCGCCAGGAGATCGTGGTCAAGACGACAGGCGAAGGCGCCGATTTCACGCTGCGCGGCATCAACCTGCTTGCCGGTGACACTCATACGGACGTGACCATGGTGCTCGACCATGCCGTGCCGCACACGGCTTCGACGGAAGTAATCCGCAATGTGGTTACCGGCAAGGCGCGCGGCATCTTCCAGGGGCGCATCAACGTCCACCAATATGCGCAGAAGACCAACGCCAAGATGGCCTGCAACACGCTGCTTCTGTCGGATGACGGCGAGTTCTCGACCAAGCCTGAGCTCGAAATCTTCGCCGACGATGTCGTCTGCGGCCATGGCGCGACCGTCACCGAGATCGACCATAGCCACCTGTTCTACCTGATGGCCCGCGGCATCGACGAGAAGACCGCGCGCGGCCTTCTGGTCAAGGCTTTCGTTGCCGAGGTAATTGAGGATCTGGACGACGAGGCGATTGTCGAGGCGCTGGAAGCAAGGCTCGACGGCTGGTTCGTGGCGCACGGCTAGCGCCTTCCTTCTCCCCTTGTGGGATGGGAGAAGGTGGATCGGCGCGTAGCGCCGAGACGGACGAGGGTGTTGGACGGAATGAGGCGATGAAGTTGTGATGGACCAGAAAGTCGAAAACATCCCCTACGACGTCGAGGCGATCCGCCGCGACTTCCCGATCCTGTCGCGGGAAGTCTATGGCAAGCCGTTGGTCTATCTCGACAACGGCGCCTCGGCGCAGAAGCCGCAGGTCGTGCTCGACACCATCCAGCACGCTTATTCCCAGGAATATGCCAACGTTCATCGCGGGCTGCATTTCCTGTCGAATGCCGCGACCGACGCCTATGAGAACGCGCGGAAGATAGTGCAGAGGTTTCTCAACGCGCCAAGCACCGACAACATCGTCTTCACCTCGAACACCACCGCGGCGATCAACACCGTCGCCTACGGCTTCGGCATGCCGAATATCGGCGAGGGCGACGAGATCGTGCTGTCGATCATGGAGCACCATTCCAATATCGTGCCGTGGCATTTCATCCGCGAGCGGCAGGGCGCCAAGCTGGTCTGGGTGCCGGTCGACGATCTCGGCGTCTTCCACATCGAGGAGTTCGAGAAGCGGCTGACTGATCGCACAAAACTGGTCGCCATCACGCACATGTCGAATGCGCTGGGCACGGTGACGCCGATCAAGGAGATCGTCCGCATCGCGCATGCGCGCGGCATTCCGGTGCTGGTCGACGGCAGCCAGAGCGCCGTGCATATGCCGATCGACGTCCAGGATCTCGATTGCGATTTCTTCGTCTTCACCGGCCACAAGGTCTACGGTCCCTCGGGCATCGGCGTGCTCTATGGCAAGAAGGACATGCTGGAGCGCATGCGCCCGTTCATGGGCGGCGGCGAGATGATCGAGGAGGTGACGCAAGACATCGTCACCTACAACGATCCGCCGCACCGTTTCGAGGCCGGCACGCCGCCGATCGTGCAGGCGATCGGGCTGGGCGCTGCGCTGGAATACATGGAAAAGATCGGCCGCGAGCGCATTGCCGCCCATGAGGCCGATTTGAAGGATTATGCCCATCAGCGGCTGCGTGCCATCAACTCGCTGCGCATCTTCGGCGACGCGCCCGATAAGGGCGCCATCATCTCCTTCGAACTGCAGGGTATTCATGCGCATGACGTATCGATGGTGATCGACCGGCAGGGTATTGCTGTCCGCGCCGGCACCCATTGCGCCCAGCCGCTGTTGAAACGCTTCGGCGTAACTTCCACATGCAGGGCATCGTTCGGCATGTATAATACCAGGGCCGAAGTCGACGCTTTGGCCGATGCGCTCGAAAAAGCGCGAAAATTCTTCGGGTGACGATCATGGATGATGTAGGCCGGACCGCTGAGACCGCTTCGGAAACGACTGCCAACGGTCTGGTTTCCGCCTCGGCCATTCCCGCCGACGAACTGGCGCGGCTGACCGACGATATCGTCTCGGCGCTGAAGACGGTCTATGACCCGGAGATTCCGGCCGACATCTACGAGCTTGGCCTGATCTACAAGATCGACATCGAGGACGACCGCTCGGTCAAGATCGACATGACGCTGACCGCGCCCGGCTGTCCGGTGGCCGGCGAAATGCCGGGCTGGGTGGAAAATGCCGTCGGCGCCGTGGAGGGCGTTTCAGGCGTCGAGGTCACCATGACCTTCGATCCGCCCTGGTCACCCGACCGCATGTCGGAAGAGGCACAGGTAGCGGTGGGTTGGTACTAGCACCGGATATGACAAAGATTGGTGCACTTGCGCCAGGCAGAGAATTTCACCATTTTAGGTGAGGAATCATTCGGCAGGCCTTGAACCTGCACGCAATGGAGAAAGAAAAGATGGGACGCTTTGCCGTCATCACGATGACCGAAAAGGCCGCCGACCGGGTTCGCGAGATCGTTGCGACCCGTGAGAATGCGTACGGCATTCGCCTTGGCATCAAGAAGGGCGGCTGCGCCGGCATGGAATATACGGTCGACCTGGTGACCGAGCCTAACACGAAGGATGACCATATCGAGCGCGACGGCGCCCATGTTTACGTCGCCCCCGAGGCCGCACTTTTCCTGTTCGGCACCGAGATGGATTTCGAGCAGACGACGCTGCGCACCGGCTTCACCTTCCGCAACCCGAACCAGAGTTCTGCCTGCGGCTGCGGCGAATCGGTCGAGTTGAAACCGGCCGATCTGAAGGCACTGGCCGAGGCGCGCGCTTCGGCCTGATCGGGCTCCTCAGTCCACCCACATTCCCGTTCGTTTGTGCCATCCGGCGATCGATTCTTCCGGATAGACATCGTAGGCCCTGTCGTCCTCGCCGATGTCGGGCTCGACCCAGTTCGCCTTGTATTTCAGCATGAGGTGCACCTTTTCAGGCGGTTTCGGCAGGTCTGTGTCGATCGCCGATGCAAATGGGTGGACCAGCTCCGGCCACGTCGGATCGTAGAGCCAGAGTGCCGATCCGCATTTCCTGCAGAAATTCCGCTCGCCTGACGAGATCTCGCATTGTGGATGCTCGTCGTCCTCGATCTCGGCTTGATAGACGCCAAGGTTGCGCTTGCCCTTGATTTTCAGCGTATCGAAATCGGCACCGAGATTGATGGCAAAGCCGCCGCCGCCCTGCTGCTTGCGGCAGATCGAGCAATAGCAAAGCATGAACGGCACCGGCGTGTGGCTTTCCACCTCGAAGCGGACGGCATCGCACCGGCAGGACCCTTTGAGCAGAAGCGGCATGATGAGGGACTCCGAAGAATTTGGCTCTCAACTTGTCAGGATGGTTTTGGTTGCGGCGATGACAAGGGGAAATCCGGGTGACATGATCGCGGCATGGACAATGAACGCATTGCCGAACTTTTCGAAGGCCTCGGCCCGGTCAGCATTCGCAAGATGTTCGGCGGCAAGGGCATCTACTTCGACGGCGTCATCGTCGCCATCGTCATCCGTGGCGAATTGATGCTGAAGGCCGACTCGGAAAGCGCGCCCGAATTCGAAGCGGCCGGCTGCCGGCAATGGACCTACACCGGCTCGCGGCACGGCAAGCTCGTGTCCATGCCGTATTGGAGCATTCCCGACAGCGCCTTCGACGATCCGGACGAGATGGCGGTCTGGGCGCGCCGGGCCTATGAGGCGGGGCTGCGTGCCGGCAAATAGGCCGCCTCTCCACTGGTCATCAGCTCATGCCAATTTTCTGCGGCTCGGGCACAAGGGCCAGCGCGTCGGCAAAGTCTGCCGCCGTAAAGACCGGCACAATTTCGGCACTTTCGATCGCAAGCATTGCCGCGGCAACGCCGTCACGCAGCGCCGCGCGCAGCGTCAGGCCGCGCAGCAGGGCGGCGACCATTGCGCCCGCCAGCGCATCGGCGGCGACGTCGGTGACTTTTCTTGGCGGCGGGATCGAGAAGGCGCCGGCCTCGTCGAAACCCAGCACCGGACCGTCATCCGACCTCACCACGCCATATTTGAGGCCGGCGCGCCTCAGGCGGTCGATGATATCACGCTCCGCCGTGTCGATACCGACATCGGCGAGTGCGATGGCCTCGCGCCGGTCCATGAAGACCATCGCCAGGCTGCCAAGCACCGGCGCGAGCCGCACCGCCTTGTCTGGTGAGACGGCGAGGGCGAAGACCGGCTTGCCGGCGGCAAGCGCCACCAGCCGCTCCAGCGCCGTCGACGGCAGGTTGGCGTCGCACAGGACCGCATGGGCGGTGCTGATCGCCTCACGCACCTTGGCACGGCGGATCTGCTTGGGAAGCGCCAGGTCGTAGAGCGCCATGTCGGAAAGGCCGACGATCAGCGCGCCGTCGCCGTCGATTATCGTCGTGTTGCTCGGCGTCGTGCGATCGAGGAACACCACGGATAGATCAGCAATGCCGGCCGCAGCGATGGCGCGCGAGACCGTGTCGGCCAGAACATCGCCGCCGCGCACCGAAAGCAGCGAGCCGGAGACGCCGCGCCGCACGGCGCCGCGCAGCGCATTGAAGACGGCGCCGCCGACAGCCTCGCGCATCGTGCCGGGATTCGACGCCGCCGGCACAAAGGCGCCCGAAACCTGGCCGCGCCGATCTATATAGGCGCCGCCTACGGCCAGGATTGTCGGCGACTTCATCATGCCTGGGAGGAGACCTTTGCTGTTGCCGGGCAAAGACTAGGGTGTCCGGCGGAACCCGGCAACCGAAGGCGCGATTCGAAAGATGCCAGCACGATCCTGCGGGTGAAGCGGGATACATCCTGGGGTGAAACACGAAACAAAAAAAGAACAAATCCGGATATTGTTTGTTTTTCAATCGTTTGTCTCCCCTTGCCAGACGAGAACAAAAAAGGTACAAATTAATAAGGATTACGGATTGTCCGGCCTTCATTGACGACCAAGGGGTGATGTATCATGGCTCAGAATTCTTTGCGGCTGGTAGAGGACAAAGCAGTGGATAAATCAAAGGCTCTGGATGCGGCGCTGTCGCAAATCGAGCGTGCCTTCGGCAAGGGCTCGATCATGCGGCTCGGCGCAAACGAGCAGGTCGTCGAGATCGAAACGGTGCCGACCGGTTCACTTGGCCTCGACATCGCGCTTGGCGTCGGCGGCCTGCCGCGCGGCCGCATCGTCGAGATCTATGGGCCGGAAAGCTCGGGCAAGACGACGCTGGCGCTGCACACGGTGGCCGAAGCCCAGAAGAAGGGCGGCATCTGCGCCTTTGTCGATGCCGAGCACGCGCTCGATCCGGTCTATGCGCGCAAGCTCGGCGTCGACCTCGAAAATCTGCTGATCTCGCAGCCCGATACCGGCGAACAGGCGCTGGAGATCTGCGACACGCTGGTGCGTTCCGGCGCCATCGACGTGCTGGTGGTCGATTCGGTCGCGGCGCTGACGCCGCGCGCCGAAATCGAGGGCGAAATGGGCGATTCACTGCCCGGCCTGCAGGCCCGCCTGATGAGCCAGGCGCTGCGCAAGCTGACCGCCTCGATCTCGCGCTCCAACACCATGGTCATCTTCATCAACCAGATCCGCATGAAGATCGGCGTGATGTTCGGTTCGCCCGAGACCACGACCGGCGGCAACGCGCTGAAATTCTATGCTTCGGTGCGCCTCGACATTCGCCGCATCGGCTCGGTCAAGGACCGCGACGAGGTCGTCGGCAACCAGACCCGCGTCAAGGTGGTCAAGAACAAGCTGGCGCCGCCCTTCAAGGTGGTCGAGTTCGACATCATGTATGGCGAGGGCGTGTCCAAGACCGGCGAGCTGGTCGACCTCGGCGTCAAGGCCGGCGTGGTCGAGAAGTCGGGCGCCTGGTTCTCCTATAATTCGCAGCGTCTCGGCCAGGGCCGCGAGAACGCAAAACTGTTCCTGCGCGACAATCCCGACACGGCACGCGAGATCGAGCTGGCGCTGAGGCAGAATGCCGGGCTGATCGCCGAGAAATTCCTCGAAAATGGCGGTTCCGAAGGCGGAGACGATGGTTTCGAGGACGAAGCGGGCGCGATGTAAGATACAGGCTGTGCCAGCCAGGATACCCGTTTGAGTTCGCGTATCCCGAATTGAGTTGGTGTATCGATGTGTTTATGCCGCCGGCCTTGGGCCGGCGGTTTGCGTTTTTGCTGATAGCTCTGGTCATTGTGAACAGCCGGCCAGCGCTACGGTTTGGAGCAATTCCGTGTTTCTGGACAGGGTGCGGTGCGACCGCTAAAAGGCCATGTCTGTTTTCCGCCGGCAATCGGCGGATCTCTCGAAAAGGCAGTATTCATGAGTGGCGTCAACGAGATCAGGTCGGCATTTCTCGACTATTTCCGCAAAGAGGGTCACGAGGTCGTGGCGTCGAGCCCGCTGGTGCCGCGCAACGACCCGACGCTGATGTTCACCAACGCTGGCATGGTGCAGTTCAAGAACGTCTTCACGGGGTTGGAAAGCCGTCCCTATTCGCGCGCCACCACCTCGCAGAAATGCGTGCGCGCCGGCGGCAAGCACAACGATCTCGACAATGTCGGCTACACTGCCCGTCACCACACCTTCTTCGAGATGCTCGGCAATTTCTCCTTCGGCGATTATTTCAAGGAGCGCGCCATCGAGCTTGCCTGGAACCTGATCACCCGCGAGTTCGGCATCGCCAAGGACCGGCTTCTGGTGACCGTCTACCATACCGACGACGCGGCCGCGGGCTTCTGGAAGAAGATCGCCGGGCTGCCGGAGGACAGGATCATCCGGATCGCCACCAGCGACAATTTCTGGGCGATGGGCGATACCGGTCCCTGCGGCCCGTGCTCGGAAATCTTCTACGACCATGGCGCCGACATTCCGGGCGGCCCGCCCGGCAGCGCGGATGAGGACGGCGACCGTTTCATCGAGATCTGGAACCTCGTCTTCATGCAGTTCGAGCAGGTGACGAAGGCGGAGCGGATCGAACTGCCGCGCCCGTCGATCGACACCGGCATGGGGCTGGAGCGCATCGCAGCCGTCCTGCAGGGTGAGCACGACAATTACGACATCGACCTGTTCAAGGCGCTGATCCGTGCCTCGGAAGAGGCGACCGGCGTCAAGGCGGAAGGCAAGAACCGGGCGAGCCACCGCGTCATTGCCGATCACCTGCGCGCATCGAGCTTCCTCATCGCCGACGGCGTGCTGCCGTCGAACGAAGGCCGCGGCTACGTGCTGCGTCGCATCATGCGCCGCGCCATGCGCCATGCGCAGCTTTTGGGCGCCCGTGATCCGCTGATGTGGCGGCTGGTGCCGGCGCTGGTGCGCGAGATGGGCCAGGCCTATCCCGAACTGGTGCGCGGCCAGCCGCTGATATCAGAGACGCTGAAGCTCGAGGAAACGCGCTTCCGCAAGACGCTGGCGCGCGGCCTCGGCCTGCTTGCCGACGCGACCGAGGCGCTCGGCAGCGGCGACCGGCTTGACGGCGAGACAGCGTTCAAGCTCTACGACACCTATGGCTTCCCGCTCGACCTCACTCAGGACGCACTGCGCCCGCGCGGGGTTTCGGTCGATCTTGAGGGATTTAACGCGGCGATGGAGCGGCAGAAGGCCGAAGCGCGGAAGAGCTGGGCCGGCTCCGGCGACGCGGCCACCGAAACCGTCTGGTTCGCGGTGCGCGAGAAGGCGGGCGCGACCGAGTTTCTAGGCTACGACACCGAGCAAGCAGAAGGCATCGTTCAGGCGCTAGTCAGGGATGGCGCCGCGGTGGAGAGCGCCGTTGTCGGCGAAACCGTCGGCGTCGTCGTCAACCAGACGCCGTTCTATGGCGAGTCCGGCGGCCAGATGGGCGACACCGGCGTGATTTCGGGCGAAGGTTTTGCTATCGACGTCACCGACACGCAGAAGAAGGGCGACGGCCTGTTCGTGCATTTCGGCAAGGTCACCAAGGGCACCGTCAAGACGGGTGAAGCGGTCGAGTTGAAGGTCGACCATATCAGGCGCACGCGACTACGCTCAAACCATTCGGCGACCCACCTTGTCCACGAGGCGCTGCGCGAGGTGCTCGGCACTCATGTCGCGCAAAAGGGCTCGCTGGTCGCGCCGGAACGGCTGCGCTTCGACTTTTCCCATCCCAAGCCGATTTCGGCCGAGGAACTGGAACGCGTCGAGGCGATGGCCAACGAGATCGTCGTGCAGAACGGCCCGGTGACGACGAGGCTGATGAGCGTCGATGACGCGATTGCCGAGGGCGCCATGGCGCTGTTCGGCGAAAAATATGGCGACGAGGTCCGCGTCGTGTCGATGGGCACCGGGGTTGCCGGTGACAAGGCCGGCAAGCCCTATTCGGTCGAGCTCTGCGGCGGCACCCATGTCGGCGCCACCGGCGATATCGGCCTGGTCCGGCTGGTGTCGGAGGGCGCTGTCGCCGCTGGCGTACGCCGCATCGAGGCGCTGACCGGAGAGGCGGCCAGAAAGCATCTCGACGAACAGGACAGGCGGCTGAAGGCGGTCGCTGCCACGCTGAAGATTTCGCCGGCCGACGTGCCGGCCCGCGTCGAGGCGCTGCTTGACGAGCGCAAGAAGCTTGAGAAGGAGCTGACCGAGGCGCGCAAGAAGCTGGCGCTGGGCGACCGCTCGCCAGCCGGCGTGCCTGCGGAAAACGAAACCATTGCCGGTGTCGGTTTTCTCGGCAAGGCGGTATCGGGCGTCGCGCCAAAGGATTTGAAGCCGTTGGCCGATGCCGGCAAGAAGTCGCTCGGCTCCGGCGTCGTCGTCTTCGTTGGCGCCGGCGAGGACAACAAGGCGAGCGTCGTGGTCGGCGTCACCGACGACCTGACCGGCCGCTTCAGCGCCGTCGATCTGGTCCGCGTGGCATCCGCGGCATTGGGCGGGCAGGGCGGCGGTGGTCGACCCGATATGGCCCAGGCCGGCGGCCCGGACGCCTCGAGGGCCGAAGACGCGATCGCTGCGGTGAAAGCGGCTCTGGAGGCGGCCTGATCGGTTGCTGGGGGTCTGGGAGGCATCCCCCTCTGTCCTGCCGGACATCTCCCCCTCAAGGGGGGAGATTGGCAGCTTCATTGCCCTGCCTTTCCTCAAACGTTGAAAATTGGCGAAAACAATCGTGACATCCAATCTCCCCCCTTGAGGGGGAGATGTCCGGCAGGACAGAGGGGGGTGCTGTCCCTCGGCCTTTCGGACTTTGTCACCCAGCCTTTTCAGTACGGGCAAAGCTCTCCCGGGCCGCGATGCTGGCATACCAGTCCCGAAGATCTGGAAATTCGGCCAGCAGCTTCCGCCCTTCGGTGACCTTGACGAAATAGCCGATGATGGGTGCTGCATGCAGGTCGGCGAGCGTCAGTTGCTCGCCCAACAGCCATGGCCCCTCGGCCTTCAGCGATGAGAGCGCCTTAAGCGTCGTTCTCGCCTGCCGAAGTCCGGCGGCGATCAAAGCCTCGTCGGGCGCCGTCTTTTCCAGCCGCTCGACGGCGACATCCCAGACCATGGCCCGATAGGCATAGGCGTCGAGCATGCCGATGATCTGGTTCATGGTTGCGCAGGCGCGCGCATTCGCCGGCTGGAGGGCCGGCCCGGCAAACGCCTCATCGATGTAACGCGTAATCGCGCTGGTCTCGTGGAGGCGGAACCCGTCATGCTCGAAGGCCGGGATGCGGCCGAACGGCTGATGGTCGAAATACCAGCCGGGAATGCCGTCCGCCGCAAAGATGTCGACCGGCACAAGTTCGTAGTCGATGCCTTTTTCCGCGAGTGCGAGGCGGACGATGCGCACGTAGACGCTGTAGTCCGCCCCGTAGACGACTGGCCTGCTCATGATTGTACACCCGTCGGTTACTGCTAGGACAACTGGCTGTTAGGTCGTGGTAAATTGCCGGCCGCTAATCGCCGAACAACCGATCAACCGCAATTTTCTTCCTCCGCGTCACAAATTCCCGTCGAGGGCTGAGGCGAGTTTTTCACACTGCACGGATACTTTTCGGCCAGCGCATATCGTATGAAATTTTGAGCATTGGTTGCACCAAGTTCCGGATGCATATGGCCGTAGTCGACCACAAATTTGACCAAGGTGGATATCCGAACGTGATCGGGAACGCACGCAATTGGAAGAATGCCGCCCCGAAGCGAATCTTTTTGTAATGCAAGGGTGTCCGACGTGCTTTCGATCGTGCCTTTGCACCGGCCAGCATCAAAGTAGAATTCAGCCTTCTCACCTTGCGGCGTTTTGCTGGCTAGTCCTTTTATCAGCCTGAGGTAGGCATCACAGTTTTTGAGAAGCATGCTGCCGTTTTGAAAGTACCAAATGTCCTCTCCGGGCTTCGGATCTGCAAAGGCACCGGAACCAGCCCCCAACACAATCGCTGATGCCAAGCAAAATGAACGGTTCCACTTTTCCATGAGCAAGTGGCCTCATTGTTGGGGAATGATCGAGGGCGGCCGGTTCTTTTTAGTCGCCGCCCTTCGTCGCAACTGGCGCGACGAATTTGCTGGCGCAAACCGGTGGCTCAGGCCATCGCCTTCTGCAGGTTCTCGTCGATCTTGTCGAGGAAGCCGGTGGTCGAAAGCCATGGCTGGTCGGGACCGATCAGCAGCGACAGATCCTTGGTCATGAAGCCGGCCTCGACGGTCTGGATGCAGACCGTTTCCAGCGTCTCGGCAAAACGCTTCAACTCGGCATTGTCGTCGAGCTTGGCGCGATGGGCGAGGCCGCGTGTCCAGGCGAAGATCGACGCGATCGAATTGGTCGAGGTTTCCTCGCCCTTCTGATGCTGGCGATAGTGACGGGTGACGGTGCCATGTGCGGCCTCCGCCTCCACCGTCTTGCCATCCGGCGTCATCAGCACCGATGTCATCAGGCCGAGCGAACCGAAGCCTTGCGCCACAGTGTCCGACTGCACGTCGCCATCATAGTTCTTGCAGGCCCAGACATAGCCGCCCGACCATTTCAGGCTGGAGGCGACCATGTCGTCGATCAGCCGGTGCTCGTACCAGATCTTTTTCGCCTTGAATTCGGCTTCGAACTCAGCCTCGTAGACTTCCTGGAAAATGTCCTTGAACCGACCGTCATAGGCCTTGAGGATGGTGTTCTTGGTCGAGAGGTAGACCGGATAATTGCGCAGCAGGCCGTAATTCAGCGAGGCGCGGGCGAATTCGCGGATCGACTCGTCGAGGTTGTACATTGCCATGGCGACGCCGGCGGCCGGCGCATCGAACACGTCATGCTCGATCACCTTGCCGTCCTCGCCGACGAACTTGATCGTCAGCTTGCCCTTGCCGGGAAAGCGGAAGTCGGTGGCGCGGTACTGGTCGCCGAAAGCATGACGGCCGACGATGATCGGCTTGGTCCAGCCGGGCACCAACCGCGGCACGTTCTTCATGATGATCGGCTCGCGAAAGATGGTGCCGCCGAGGATGTTGCGGATCGTGCCGTTCGGCGACTTCCACATCTTCTTCAGCTTGAATTCTTCGACGCGCTGCTCGTCGGGCGTGATCGTCGCGCATTTCACGCCGACGCCGTGTTTCTTGATGGCATTGGCCGCCTCGATGGTCACCTGGTCGTTGGTGGCGTCGCGGTGCTCGACGCCGAGGTCGTAATATTCAAGCTTCAGATCGAGATAGGGGTGGATCAGCTTGTCCTTGATGAACTGCCAGATGATGCGGGTCATCTCGTCGCCGTCGAGCTCGACGACCGGGTTCGCCACCTTGATCTTCGCCATGGAAAGAATGCCTCATTGTTGGGATCGGAACGGCCTTGCCGCATGGCTTTCGGCCGGGGATGGGGCCCGTATATCAAAGCATTTTTGGCCGCGCAAACGGCGATCCGCGCGGGCGTGCTTCACCATCGCCGTCGGCCACTCTTTGTGAAAGCTTCATTTTGTGAAAGCTTCATTTTCGCGGCCGGATATGGCAGGGGAGGCTGAAATGCCGCAAACAGCAGTTCATTGACAGCCATGCAAGCCAGCAACGACATCCCTCCTGCCGCAGGCCCGGCGATCATCCTGGTCGAGCCGCAGCTCGGCGAGAATATCGGCATGGTCGCGCGCGCCATGGCGAATTTCGGTCTGTCCGAGCTGCGCCTCGTCAATCCGCGCGACGGCTGGCCGAGCGAAAAGGCGCGCGCTGCCGCGAGCCGGGCCGACCATGTGATAGATGCCGCTAGGGTATTTGACGATTTGGCCTCGGCGGTCGCCGACCTGAATTTCGTCTTCGCCACCACGGCGCGCGCACGCGATAATTTCAAGCCGGTGCGCGGACCGGTCGAGGCGGGCAGGGCGCTAAGGGCGCGCCAGGAAGCCGGACAGCGCACCGGCATCCTGTTCGGCCGCGAGCGGTTCGGGCTCTACAACGACGAGGTTGGCTTGGCCGACGAGATCGTCACCTTCCCGGTCGATCCCGCCTTCTCCTCGCTCAATATCGCCCAGGCGGCCCTGCTGATGTCCTATGAATGGATGAAGTCCGGCCTGGAAGATGAGACGAAAACCAATTTTTCCAGCCCCGACATGATGCCGGCGACCAAGGAACAATTGCACGGCCTCTTCGCGTATCTGGAAGGCGCGCTCGAAGCGCGCGGCTATTTCCGCCCGGCGCCGAAGAAGCCGAAGATGGTCGACAACCTGCGCGCGGTGCTGACGCGCGCCGGCTTCGCCGAGCCGGAACTCAAGGTGCTGCGCGGCATAATATCATCGCTGGACAGGTTTTCGCCGGCCATGCCGCGCGGCGACGGATCGCCGGGCGATGATCCAAGGCGGCTTCCGGCGGCGGCCGCACGCGCCGCGAAGGCGACAGACAAAGACCAGGCTTAAACACGAGTAACCGAATGTTATTTGGTGTGGTCCATCATTTTAGGACGATGGACCTTCGAATGTGACCATCTTCCTGACGTGGTCCCCAGCCTCTCTCGCAATCCCAGCCTTCTCTCGTAATCCGAGCCTTCCCTCGCGACTCAAATGACAATGACCGATCCCTCAAGCGCCCGCCCGATCCTGATGTTCGATTCCGGCATCGGCGGCCTGACGGTTTTGCGCGAAGCGCGCGTGCTGATGCCCGACCGCCGCTTCGTCTATGTCGCCGACGATGCGGCTTTCCCTTATGGCGCTTGGGAGGAACCGGCACTGAGGGCGCATATACTGGAGCTGTTCGGCAAGCTGCTCGACCGTTTTTCGCCGGCGATCTCGGTCATCGCCTGCAATACCGCTTCGACGCTGGTCATCGATGCGTTGCGTGAGAGATTTCCCGGCCACCCTTTCGTCGGCACGGTGCCGGCGATCAAGCCGGCGGCGGAACGCACTCGCTCCGGGTTGGTTTCGGTGCTGGCGACGCCCGGCACCGTCAAACGCCAGTATACGCGCGACCTGATCAGCAGATGGGCGCAAAAATGCGATGTCCGCCTGGTTGGCAGCGATAATCTGGCGGGGCTGGCCGAGGTTTATATGCGCGAGGGCTTTGTCGATGAAGAAGCGGTGCGAACCGAGATCGCGCCGTGCTTCGTCGAACATGATGAACTGCGGACCGACATCGTCGTGCTTGCCTGCACCCATTATCCGTTTCTGGCCAACCGTATGCGCAAGACGGCACCTTGGCCGGTCGATTGGCTCGATCCCGCCGAGGCGATCGCACGGCGGGCGCTCTCGCTGCTCGCGGGCACCGAGGCCAGGAATCGCGGCGAGGCGCTGCCGGAAGGCGCCGACCTTGCTGTCTTCACGTCGAAGCGGGTTGATTTCCCGACTCGCCGCCTGATGCAGGGGTTTGGGCTGGCGATTTCCTGATACCTGGGAACGTCACCTGGACCGGTGCGTTTTCCCTCATTGCAAGACGGGAGAAACGATCATGCCAGCCACTTCAAAAGTCCAGCAGAAAGCCGCAGGAGCGGCATTGTCCGCCAAGCGTGGCGAGACCAAAAAGAGTGAGCTCAAAGGCGCTTCGAAGGGAATGTACAAATCGATGAGCGAAAAGCAGCTCGAGGAATTCGCGGAGACCAAGCGTAAAGACCTGCCCGAGAAGAAATCAAAGCACTAGCCGCTCATCCGCACCCGCACGGAGGGCGGGTCCGATTCCGCAGTTGGACGGCCGCGGTCCAGCACACAGCCCGCAGCGGGTCGGTTATCCGCCAGCCGCAAGCTTGACACCGGTTAAATCTCCGTTTAATCAGCCCACCAACACCGGGCCGCAACGCCCGGTGGTTTCTTTATGTGCGCAAGACGTTTGGGAAGCGCTCTATTTTCCCAGGTCTTGTGTAAATGACGTGTCCCGTGGGTTTTCCGCCGCGTTGCGTGGGAAAACCCTGTCAGGTCTCGAAAACGGGGGCCAGAGGAGGGCGCGTTTCCTTCATCCGGACCATGAGGTTCCGGGTGTGTTGTTTTGAAAGGGAATGCGATGAGCAAGCGCGAATCCGCGAAATACAAGATCGACCGCCGTCTCGGCGAAAACATCTGGGGCCGCCCGAAATCCCCGGTCAACAAGCGCGAATACGGTCCCGGCCAGCACGGCCAGCGCCGCAAGGGCAAGCTTTCCGATTTCGGCCTGCAGCTTCGTGCCAAGCAGAAGCTGAAGGGTCATTACGGCGACGTTTCGGAAAAGCAGTTCCGCAAGGTCTATGAAGAGGCGGATCGCCGCAAGGGCGACACCTCGGAGAACCTGATCGGCCTGCTCGAGTCGCGTCTCGACGCGGTCGTCTACCGCGCCAAGTTCGTGCCGACCATTTTTGCCGCTCGCCAGTTCGTCAATCACGGCCACATTAATGTCAACGGCAAGCGCGTCAACATCGGCTCATACCGCTGCAAGCCGGGCGACGTCATCGAAGTGCGCGAAAAGTCGAAGCAGCTGGTGATCGTCCTGGAATCAGTGGGCTTGGCCGAGCGCGACGTGCCTGACTACATCGAGGTCGACCACAACAAGATGACAGCGACCTTCGGTCGCATCCCCGGCCTATCGGATGTTCCTTTCGCCGTGCAGATGGAACCGAACCTGGTCGTCGAATTCTATTCGCGCTGATCGAACGCGCCGTCTGCGACAGCATCGAAGGCCGCCCATCGAGGCGGCCTTTTCTTTGTCCGGTTTTGGTCCGCCCAGCTTTTCTTTGTCAGCCATGCTAGAGCGATGTGCATCCGCTTGGACGCACAAAGTACGCTCTGGTTCGTTCTATTTGCGCATCATGCTTTTCGAAAATCGATTTCGGTTTTCGGGCCGATGCGTTAATCCGGGCAGCAACAAGGACTTTGGGGCCGACGCGCCATGAACATGCTGCCAGACGCCAAAACACTCGGACCGATCGCCGATGCCGCAGGCGGCTTTCATCCGCTGTTTGCCGATGTGCCGTCCTCCGTCGAGTTCAACAAGCTGCGCAAGCGGCTGCTGCGCCTCGCCCGTCAGGCGATCGACGATTTTTCGATGGTGAAATCAGGCGATCGCTGGCTCGTCGCGTTGTCCGGCGGCAAGGATTCCTACGGCCTGCTCGCTTTGCTGCTCGACCTCAAATGGCGCGGGCTGCTGCCGGTCGACCTGTTGGCTTGCAATCTCGACCAGGGCCAGCCGAATTTTCCGAAACACATTCTGCCCGATTATCTCAACACATACGCCATTCCGCACCGCATCGAATATCAGGACACCTATTCGGTGGTGACCGACAAGCTTCCCCAGGGCAGCACCTATTGTTCGCTGTGCTCGCGGCTCAGGCGCGGCCATCTCTACCGCATCGCGCGGGAGGAGGGCTGCTCGGCTTTGGTGCTCGGCCACCACCGCGAGGACATTCTCGAAACCTTTTTCATGAATTTGTTCCATGGCGGGCGCCTCGCCGCCATGCCGCCAAAACTGCTCAACGACGACGGCGACGTCATGGTGCTGCGGCCGCTCGCCTATTGCGCCGAGGCCGATCTCGAAAAATTCGCCGGCGCCATGAAATTCCCGATCATCCCGTGCGATCTGTGCGGCAGCCAGGACGGCTTGCAGCGCAATGCGATGAAGGCGATGCTCGACGACTTGGAAAAGCGCATGCCCGGCCGCAAGGACACGATGATTCACGCCATGACCAATGTGCGGCCTTCGCATCTGCTCGATCGCAAACTCTTCGATTTCGCCGCCCTCAACGAAACCCTTACACGGCAAGACGTTCCCGATGACATTTGACGATACCGCGATCGACTGGCTTGCCAAGCTTCTGTCCGACGCCGCCATTGCCGAGATCATGCCGCGCTTTCGACGGCTGGATGAGGGCGAGGTCCGCCAGAAGACCTCGGCAGCCGACCTGGTGACGGAGGCCGACGTGAATGCTGAGCGGCTCATCACCGTCAGGCTGCGTGAGCGCTACCCCCAGGCGATGATCGTCGGCGAGGAAGCCTGCTCCGACGACACGGCGCTGCTCCAGGGCCTCGGCGAAGCCGATCTTGCCTTCGTCATCGATCCAGTGGACGGCACCTTCAATTTCGCCTCGGGCGTGCCGCTGTTCGGCGTCATGCTGGGCGTCGTCGTGAAGGGCGAGACCGTCGCCGGCATCATTCACGATCCCGTCGGCAAGGACTGGCTGATCGGCGCCAAGGGTGCTGGCAGCCACATACGGCATGCGCATGGCACTCTGGAGAAGGTGCATGTCGCCGAGCCTGCACCGATCTCGCAAATGACCGGCGCGGTGTCCTGGCAATACATGCCCGAGCCGGAACGGTCACGGCTGGCGCGCAACCAGACGAAATCCTTGTCGCAATTCGGCTACCGCTGCGCGGCTCACGAATACCGCCTGCTGGCGAGCGGCCACGCCCACTTCGTCGTCTACAACAAGCTGATGCCGTGGGATCATCTGGCCGGTGTGCTGATCCATGCCGAAGCAGGTGGTTACGCGGCGCGTTTCGATGGCAGCGACTATCTGCCTTCGCATGTCGGAGGTGGCCTTCTGGTCGCGCCGGACGAAGAAAGCTGGCGCGAACTGCGCCGCGAACTCTGGGCGGAATAGGCCGTCCGGCATCGATCCGGTTCGGGCCACGCCCGGCCGATCTCGATTGGCCCGAATTGCGCTCGATACGATTCCGATTTTCGGGGTCATGCGCGAGGTGGAGCTGACGCCCAGGTCTCCGCGATGGCCACTATGGCGGCATTGATCGGTCCGCTCGGGATCGTCGGCATCACCGACGCGTCGAGGATGAAGATGTTGTCGAAGCCGTTGAGCCGCAAATCCGGGTCGACGACGGCGTCGGCATCCCCGCCCATCCGGCAGGTACCGGCAGGATGATGATGTGTGGAGGCGGCGCTGGCGATGAAAGCGTCAAGGTCGTCGTCCGACTGCACCGGTGATCCCGGCAGAACTTCCACGTCGCGCCACTCGTCCAGCGCTGCATGATGACCAATCATTCGCGCCGCCTTCAGCGCCGTCCGGAAAACCGCCCGGTCATGTTCGGTTTCGAGATAATGCGGGTCGATGATCGGTGCATCGTTTCGGCCCGGCCCGCCCGGTGCGATGTGTCCACGACTGGTCGGATGGGTGACGCCGCATAGAATGGTGAAAGCCGAGCCATAGGATGGTGCATTCAAGCCACCAGCGGCTGATGGAGCAACGACGCAGGCGAGCACAATATCGGGGCCTCCCGTCGAACGGGTCGGATCGCTGCCGTGCAGGTACATCAGCGATTCCGAGTGCTGCAGGCGCGACGGCGGCAGCGGTCTTTTCGTGCTGTAGACATTTCCAAGGGCCAGCAGATGATCCTGCAGATTGCGGCCGACATCGCGTCTGTCGGCGAGGCAGCGTATCCCCGCCCGCTTCAGCGTATCCGGGTCGCCGATGCCAGACCGCATGAGGATGAGCGGCGACGACACCGCGCCGGCGCAAAGAACGACCCTGTCGGCGGAGATCGTCATGCTCGCTCCGTCGCACACGACAGCCACACCCGTGGCCCGCTGGCCTTCCAGCACGAGGTGCTCGACCTCGTGGTCGGTTAGGAGAGCGAGGTTCGGTCGCGTCATGACCTCCGGCGGCAGATAGGCGTCGGCGACGCTCAGGCGCTTGCCGGCGCGGATGTTCAGCGAATTGGGGCTCGTGCCGGCGAGCTCGCCGCTGTTGTGGTCGGTCAGGACGGGGACCCCCATGGCCTGTCCAGCGGCCATATAAGCGCGGACGACGGGGCTGACCTCCGCATCCGGCAGATAGACGTCCAGCGGTCCGCTGCGGCCGCGCGACGGCGCGTCGAAGGCGGTGAAAGCTTCGCTGCGGACGAAGCCTGGCAACAAGCCCGAAAAGGACCAGCGCTCGCCGCCTGCCACTGCCCAGGGTTGGAAATCATCGGGATGGCCACGCACATAGGCCATGGCATGCAGGCAGCTCGAACCGCCGACGATCTTTCCGCGCGGCCATTCATGGACGCGGTTTGCGGTAAAGGGTTGCGGCACCGTCCGATAGGCCCAGTCATAGGCGCGGCCCTGCAGCATCGTCCATTTCAGCGGGTCGGCGATATCGGGATCGGACGGCATGGTCCCGGCTTCGATCAAGCCGACCCGGCACGAGCTGTCCTCGCTTAACCGGCTAGCCACCACCGAGCCAGCGGATCCCGCGCCGACGACCAGCACGTCGAAATGACGCATCAATCTGAAAGGCCCCGCGAGCAGGCTTGCTGGCTAGAACGCGCAACGCTCATGCCGCGAAAGCGCCGGCATTCGACCGTTCCGTGATTCGTCTTTGCACGGACAGCAAATGCGCGCGCATGGCCGCTTCGGCAGCTTCGGGGTCGCGTTTCGAGATCGCTTCGGCGATCAGACGATGTTCGCCGTCGCGCTCGGCGATCCGCTTAGGGCAGGTGGGTGCTGCGGTGCGTGCGATCTTCACCCGCGCATCGACCCCGACCTGGCGCAGCATCTTATAGAATTCGGCGGCAAGATGGTTGCGGGCGGCAGCGACGATGGCGGAATGAAAAGCGAAATCGACCGCGCCCGACGACGCATTCTCCGGCGTGGTTGCCGCGTCAATGATCCGGGCCGTCTCGAACGAGGAGGCGCGCAGCGATGCCAGCCGGGCGAGGCCCGGCTCCATGAGCAGGCGCAACTCCAGAACCTCGATAGGGTTGGTTACCCTGACGAGCTCTTCGCCGTATCGGGGCAGGGCGGTTGGCGCACGCCTGGCGCGCGCCGGTTTCAAATCACCTGATTGGCGCAGTAACTCGAGCGCCTTGCGAAGCTGATGGCGCTTTACGTTCAGATGTTCGGCTAGGTCACGCTCGGAAGGAAGCTTGCCGCCATCCTGCTGCAACTGGCGGACCGCTGCGATGATGTCGTCGAGATCCGATGATACGATCTGCGGCTCGAATGCGCTCAAAACCAAATCTCCTGTCTGATCGGCGGCGGTCGACTCAGCGTCCTGATATCATATTGTGACACAGAATCGATGAACACGGCACTCAACCAACTCAACCAATCTACATCTGCGCCCAGTGGTTGACAACACCAGTTGCGCGATGGTTGAGTGCCGCAGTTGTTTCTTTTGACGGCTCACATCTCGGCGGGGCCGTCCTTCTCCCGAGGACCGTGCATGCCGTTTGGAGAAACATTCGATTATGTCATTGTCGGAGCCGGGTCAGCCGGCTGCGTGCTTGCAAACCGCCTGAGCGAAGATCCTGATGTTTCCGTGCTGCTCCTGGAAGCCGGGGACTGGGATCGCGATCCAATGATCCACATCCCGCTCGGCTGGGGTAAGATCCTGACCGAGCGCCGTCACGACTGGATGTATTTCTGCGAGCCCGAGGCCAATGTCGGCGGACGCAAGGTCGAATGCGCGCGCGGCAAGGTCATCGGCGGCTCCTCCTCCACCAACGCCATGGCCTATGTGCGCGGCAATCGTGGCGACTATGATCGCTGGGCGGCCAGCGGGCTCACCGATTGGTCGTTCGACAAGGTGCTGCCCTATTTCAAGAAGCAGGAGCGCTGGGAAAAGGGCGAGAGCGACTATCGCGGCGGCAGCGGGCCACTGAACACGCAGTTCTGCCGCTACAAGGACGAACTGATCGATGCCTTCGCCACAGCCGGCCGGGATGCCGGATACCCCCAGACCGACGACTATAACGGCGCCGTGCAGGAAGGCTTTGGCCGCCTGCAGATGACGATCGCAAACGGTCGCCGCTGCTCGACGGCGTCGGCCTATCTGCGTCCCGCCATGCGCCGCAGCAATGTCAAGGTGCTGACCGGCGCGATGGCGACGAGGATCCTGCTGAAGGATGGGCGGGCGACCGGCATCGCCTACACCAGAGGCGGCGCGACCCACCAGGTGCTGGCGCGGCGTGAGGTCCTGCTTGCCGGCGGCGTCATCAATACGCCGCAGCTGCTGATGCTGTCGGGGATCGGCGATGGCGGCGAGCTCGCCGCGCATGGTATCGAGACGAAAGTCGACCGGCCGCAGGTCGGCAAGAACCTGCAGGACCATGTTTCGGTCATTTTGATGTACCGGCGCAAGCAGCCGGGACCATTCCTGAAGATGATGCGGGCCGACCGTATCGGGCTGGATTTCGTCAAGACCTATCTCACTGGCAAGGGTTTTTCGGGAGACGTGCCCGGCGGGGTCGTGGCGTTTCTGAAAAGCGATGCAAGCCGGCCGTTGCCGGATGTTCAGCTGCTTTTTACGGCTGCACCGCTTGCCGCATGGCCTTACCTGTCGCCATTCAAGGCACCCTTCGCCGATGGCTTTGCGACCCGCATCGTCGCCGTCCAGCCGGAAAGCAGGGGGAGCGTCAAACTGGCGTCGAACGACCCGTTGGCCGCGCCGCTGATCCACCAGAATTTCCTGTCTTCGCCGCGTGACTGGCAGTCGCTTCGCGCCGGCTTCCGCGTTGCGCGCAACCTAGCTGCACAACCGTCGATGACGCCGTTCATCGCATCGGAATTCTTTCCGGGGTCACAATGCCAGAGCGACGACGAGATCGATGAGCATATTCGCAAGACCTCGATCACTGTGCATCATCCAGCCGGCACCTGCCGCATGGGTGTCGACGCCGGCTCGGTGGTCGATCCCGAACTGCGGGTGCGCGGAGTCGCCGGGCTCCGCGCAGTGGATGCTTCCGTGATGCCGGACCTTATTTGCGGCAACATCAATGCGGCGGTCATCATGATCGCCGAAAAGGCCTCGGACCTGATCCGCAGCCGTGCTGAGCAAAGCATTGCCGACTGATCGCTGTCGCGCGGCGTTCAACCAAATCCTTTGGTTGAAAGCAAAATTTGAGTTGGTTGGGCTGCCGTGGGAAGGTCGCGGCCGTCATGGCTCGATCCGCACCTGCTGGACGGGTCGTATTTTTCGCGTATTTTTGAAATGTTGTGCCCTTTCGCGGCATTTTCCCTTCAAAAAAGCGTCTCAACCAAAAACCTCAAAAATTCTCCATTTTTGGGATTGTCGAGCAAAACCAATCCGAATACGGTTGAGTTGGTTAAACGCATATTCTTCGTGAAGAGAGGTGTCAGACATGTCCTTGGCGCAACCAGCAGACCTTGCCGTCACCAATAAAAAGGCAGCGCTGAAGGGCCTCTATGACGCCCTCTACGAAAAGAACATGTTTCCGTTCTGGGCGACATCGGAAGGCGTCGATCACGACGAGATCAAGCAGCTCATGGCGACGTCGAAGGCGATCCCCTTCGTCTGGTCCTACACCGACATCGAGCCGCTGCTGCAGCGCGCCGCGGAACTGGTGACCATGGACGATAGCGAGCGCCGGTCGCTGATCCTGGTCAATCCGGGTCTTGCGCCCAAGCGCGCCTCGGTCAGCACGATGTACACCGCCTACCGCCTGAACGATCCCGACGAGATCATGCCGCCGCACAAGCATTCGCCGAGCGCCATACGTTTTGGCCTGACCGGCAAGGGCAACTTTACCGGCGTCGAAGGCGAGGATGTGGTTTTCGGCCCTGGCGACATGGTGCTGACGCCGAACGACGCCTGGCACAATCACGGCACGGTCGGCGGCGAACAGGCGGTCAATCTATCGGTTCTCGATCTGCCGCTGGTCGAGACGCTGCACGCCGTGCATTTCGACCACAAATATACCGAGATGGTCGACGGCAAGGAAGTCGAGAAGAAGGTGCAGACCGCCCGGTTCCCGAGCGATTATTCGCAGCGAATCTACGGCGAGGGTGGCTTGATGCCGCGCTTCGTCGACCACAAGCGTGGCGGTGGCCTGTCGTCGCCGATGTATGTCTATCGCTGGGAAAAGATGGAAGCGATCCTCGACGCGCACAAGGATTGGGACGGCGATCCGCACGAAGGCATCGTCATCGACTATGTCGACCCCACCACCGGCGGCCCGGTCTTCCGAACGATCAACTTCTACGTCCAGATGTTGCGGCCGGGCGAGAAGACGCTGCCGCAGCGCGAGACCGCCAGCCTGCTGTTGGCGCCGTTCCGCGGCAATGGCCATTCAATCATCGACGGCAAGCGCTACGACTGGAACCAGTTCGACACGATCGCCATACCGGGCGGTTCGTGGGTCGAGCATGTCAACGGCTCCTCGACCGAGCCGGTCATCTTCTTCGGCGCGACCGATGCGCCGACCCAGAAGGCGCTGCTCCTCTACAAGCGCTGGGGCCGCAACCAGGCCGGCGACCTGCTCCGCATCGTCTAGTCTTTGCAGCGGAAACTGTCCGCGCCGGCATAATGGCGCGGACACCGAAAGAGACGGTTCAGCAGCAAAGGCGGATGAATTTGGTTTCGGCGTTCAACACAAAGCAGATCGGCCATGTCGACTGTCCGGGCGGTGGCCAGGTCTGGGTCGACGGCAACATCCTCTATGTCGGCCACATGCGCCCGCCGAGCGGCACGACGCTGGTCGACATTTCCGATCCGCGCAATCCGAAGAAGATCGCGACGATCGACGTTCCGCCGGGCTGGCACTCGCACAAGGTGCGTGCGCAGGACGGTCTGATGATCATCAACCACGAGCGCTTCGGCAATGCGGGCCCAGCCGATTTCGGCGGTGGCCTGGCGATTTACGACACGACCCGACCGACGGAGCCGAAGCTGATCTCGAAATGGACAACCGGCGGCCATGGCGTGCACCGCTATGACTATGACGGCCGCTACGCCTATATCTCGCCGACCGCCGACGGCTATGTCGGCAACATCGTTATGATCCTCGACCTGATCGATCCGGTAAATCCGGTCGAGGTCGGGCGCTGGTGGATACCGGGGCAGTGGACCGGCGGCGGTGAGGAGTATCCGTGGCATGACTACGTCACGCCGCGCTGCCACCATCCGTTGCGCATGGGCGACCGGCTCTATGTCAGCTACTGGCATCACGGTCTGTTCATCCTCGACATTTCCGACATTTCGAAGCCGAAGCTTGTCTCGCATATCAATTCGAGCCCGAGCTTCCCGCATCCCACGCACACATGCCTGCCGATCCCGCAGCCGCTCAAGGGCCGCAACATCATGGTGGTGGCGGACGAGGATGTCGCCAAACTCCGACCTTCGCCGCCGGCCTTCACCTGGATCTACGACATCACCGACGAGACGAACCCGCTGCCGATCTCGACCTTCCAGGTGCCTGGCCTCGACCCGGATGGCGAACCACAACCGCCGATGACCGGCTGCCATCAGCCTTCCGAGCGCTTCAAGGGCACCATCATTCCGTTTGCATGGTTCGCGCAGGGGCTGCGGCTGGTCGACATCGCTGACCCGTTCGCACCCAAGGAGGTCGGCCATTTCGTGCCCGACGCGCCTGAAGGCGCTGAGCGTTCGTCTTCCAACGACGTCACCATCGACGATCGCGGCATCGTCTACCTTATCGACCGCATCCGTGGCGTCGACATCATCGAAACCAGCGTTCTCTAGGGGGATAGGTTGAACGACAGCACGCGAAAATCCGCCAGCCACTACGCCATCGGCAAGAAGAATCCGAACCTGCCGTTTCATCCGGCGGTGCGGGCCGGCGATTTCATTTTCGTCTCCGGCCAGGTGCCGAAGGACGAGAACAACAACATGATCAGCGGCACGATCGAGGAAGAGACGCTGGCGACGCTGAAGACCATCGCGCGCGTCATTGCCGATGAGGGCGCAACGCTGTCCGATGTCGTGCGGATCACCACCTATCTCGAGGATACGCGCGATTTCGGCCGCTACAACAAGGCGTTCCTCGAAGGGATTGGCGACGCGGTGCTGGCGCGCACGACCGTCGAGGCAAAAGCCGTCATCAACACCAAGATCGAAATGGACGCCATCGTCTACAAGCCGCTGCCGGCCGGCAGGTAGGTCACGACACAATCGAGGAGACGACATGTACAAACTTTTGGGACGCCAGACATCGGGCAACGTTCAAAAGGTGCTCTTCATGCTCGAAGAGCTTGGCGCGGCGTATAAGCGCGAGGACTACGGCCGCCAGTTCGAAAACACCCAGACGCCCGAGTACAAGGCGCTTAATCCGACGTCGAAGGTTCCGACGCTGATCGACGGCAACACCGTGATCTGGGAGTCGAACACCATCCTGCGCTATCTCGCGGCATCCGGCGGCGAACAGCTGACCGGCGCCACCCCTGCCGAAAAGACCGAGGTCGAGCGTTGGATGGATTTTCTGCTGGCAGCTGTCAATCCGGGCTATATGGCCGCCTTCAAGGGCGCCAAGCTGACGCCCGAAGAGCAGACCGCCGAATACAAGGAGCAGGTGAAGGACCTTGTGGCGCAACTCAAGATCGTCGACGGGCATCTGGCCGGCAAGGATTTCCTGGCACTGGGCAAGCTGACCATTGCCGACGTCGCCTGCGCGCCGATCCTGAAGCGCTGTATCGACTTCAAGATCGACCGGCCGTCGCTGCCCAACCTCGAGCGCTGGGTGGCCACAATCGCCGCTCGTCCGGCCTTCAAGGCGGCGACCGCCGCCGCCCCGGCAAAGGCCGCATGATGATCAAGCGCGCCGCCCTCATCGGACTGGGAACGATGGGTCCGGGCATCGCCGCGCGGCTTTCGCGCGGCGGGCTCGACGTGGCGGCGTATGATGTTTCCGATGTCGCGGTCGAACGCGCCAGCGGCATGCTCGACATTGCTGGCGCGATTCTGGACCGTCTCGATATCAAGGCGCCCGCATCGGGCGCTGGCACGGTGCGCTTCGTCCGCACCCTCGCCGAGACTGTCGATGGTGCGGAACTGGTCATCGAGAATGTGCCTGAGAATATCGACATCAAGGCCGAAACCTATCGCGCCATCGACCCGCTGATAGGTTCTTCGGTGATCGTCGCCTCGGACACGTCAGGAATTCCGATCACCAAGCTGCAGGCCCATATTTCGCATCCCGAGAGGTTGGTCGGCATGCACTGGTCGAACCCCCCGCACATCATTCCGATGATCGAGGTGATTGGCGGCGAGAAGACCGCGCCTGAAACCGTCGCGACGATACGCGACCTGATCCGCTCGATCGGGCTGTTGCCGGTGGTTGTGAAGAAGGACGTTCCCGGCTTCGTCGAAAATCGCGTGCTTTACGCGCTGCTGCGTGAAGCGGTCGACCTGGTCGAGCGCGGCGTCATCGAACCGGAGGATCTCGACACCTGCGTATCCTGGGGCATCGGCTACAAGGTCGCCGTCATCGGGCCGATGGCGCTGCTCGATATGGCGGGCCTCGACATCTACAAATCCGTCTCGTCGTTCCTGAACGCCGATCTTTCCAATCGGGATGATGTCGCGCCGATGGTTCTGGAGAAGACCGGTGCATCGAAGTTCGGAATCAAGTCGGGCGAGGGCATGTTCTCCTACACGCCCGAACAGATAAAGGCGCTGCAAGGCGAACGGGCGCGCAAGCTGGTCGCCGTGCGCCGCATCCTCGAGGGCCAGGAGTAGGCGATGGCACGAGTTGCGCACGAGGCTGGCCGTGTTGGGAATTTCACCTGGTTGGCCGCTCATGCGGACTGCACCATCAAAACCGCGCGGCTGCGGCCAATGACCATGTGTGGGGTGACCGACCATGCAGGTTGAAACCATTCGACCAGCCGGCGGCCGACCCGCCCATATTCGCCACGACGACCTCATTTCCATCAAGGGCGTGTCGGTAATCATGGGCACGGATCAGAACCGGCAACTGATCCTTAGGGATATAGACCTTTCGGTTCCGAAGGGTTCGTTCGTTTCCCTCATCGGTCCGTCCGGTTGTGGCAAGAGTACGTTGCTCAAAGTGCTGGCTGGGCTGGTAAATCCGAGCAACGGCAGCGTCTCGATCGCCGGCGTTTCGCCAGGCGAGGCGGCGCGCAAACGGATGATCGGTCTGGTCTTTCAGGACGCCAATCTGCTGCCGTGGAAAAACGCCGTCGACAATGCCTCGATGCTGCTAGGCATCGCCGACAAGTCGATGTCGCGCTCGGCGCTGCGGGCGCGTGGACAGGAGATGCTGGAACTGGTGGGCCTTGGCGATGCCGCCCACAAGCGCCCAAACGAACTGTCTGGCGGCATGCGTCAGCGGGTCGCCATCGCCCGGGCTTTGGCGCTTGATCCGGCTGTCTTGCTGATGGACGAGCCGTTTGGTGCCCTTGACGCGATCACCCGCGATTCGATGGGCCAGTCGCTGCTTGAGATCTGGCAGAGGACCGGCAAGACTATTGTCTTCGTGACGCATTCGATCGACGAAGCCATTCAGTTGTCTCGCCAGGTTCATGTGCTGGGGATCAACCCGGGACGCATTACTCAGAGTCTAGACATTCCGCTGCCCTATCCGCGCGACGCTTCCGTGACCGAAGTCCCCGAATTCGTCAGGCTGGTGCTTCAGCTTCGAACGATGCTGCGCTCCAGTCATAAGCCGGGAGGCGCGACGTGAGCGAGCAACCCTCTCTGAATCTCTCATCGTCACAGCCGGTTTCCGGCTGGAGCGCGGCAACAGGCAGCTGGCTTCCGGCGGTCATCCTTCTGCTGATGACGATCGTGTTGTGGGAAGCCGCGGTGCGGATATTCTCCATTTCCTCGTTTATCGTTCCTGCCCCATCCGAGATTGCGAAATCGCTGGTCGCCCAATGGGGCACCCTCATGCAGGCGACGGTGGTCACGGCGGGCGAAATCCTGTTTGGCTTCCTTGTCTCGGTCGTAGTCGGCATTGCGCTTGCTCTTGTCATCGTGCGCTTCGACTGGCTGGGCCGTGCGCTATACCCGCTCGTCGTGTTGTTCCAGAATGTGCCGAAGGTCGCGCTGGCGCCGATCTTCATCCTCTGGTTCGGCTACGGGCTCGCACCCAAAATCGGTCTGATCCTGGTCATCGCCTTCTTCCCGGTGACGCTGTCGATGCTGGCCGGCATGCAATCGGTCGACCGTTCGCTTCTGTCGCTGATGAATTCGGTTGGCGCCAGCCGGACCCAGATCCTGTTCAGGATCCGTGTTCCCCACTCGCTGCCGAGCCTAATGGCCGGAACCAAAATTGCAGCGACCCTGAGTGTGATCGGCGCCATCGTTGGCGAATTTGCCGGAGCCTCGGACGGGCTCGGCTACGTCATCCAGTTCGCGTCGACCCAACTCGACACGGCTCTTGTCTTTGCTGCGCTGCTGCTCGTTTCCGTGCTCGGCATCGCCTTCTACTACGCAGCCGAAATTCTAGAACGCTTCGTGGTGCCCTGGGCGCCGAAATTCAGCCGGGCTTAGGATCTTTTGAACAACCAACAAACAAGGGGAACAAACAATGCTGAGACGCTCTCTTATCAAGGCAGCCACCTTTGCGGCGTTTGTCAGCGCGCTTGGCTTCTCGAACGCGGCGCTGGCGGCGGACACGGTCAACGTCCAGCTCGACTGGGTGGTGCGCGGCAATCACGCCATGTTCTTTGTCGGCAAGGAAAAAGGCTTCTTCGCCAAGAACGACATAGATGTCATCGAGGTCCGCAAAGGCTCTGGCTCGCCGGACGCAATGCGCCTCGTGGGCAACGGCAACGCTGAATTCGGCTTCGGCGATCTTCCGACGCTTGCCGTGGCACGATCCCAGAATGTTCCCGTCGTGGCGCTGGCGGCAGTCAACCAGCAGTCGCCGCTGGGCATCATCTCGCTCGCCAAGACGCTCAAGCTGACCAAGCCGTCCGACCTCAAGGGCCTGACCATCGGCATCCATCCGGCAGGCTCCACCTACATCTTCTTCAGGGGTTTTCTGGCTGCCAATGGCATGAGCGAGAAGGACATGACGCTCAACAGCGTCTCGCCGCCTTACGAGAGCTACCTGCTGCTCGGACGCGTGCAGACAGTGGTCGGTTATCTCGACGCCGAAGTGCCCGAACTTGAAGCCAAGGCCGGCGGCCCGGGGTCGCTGAGCATCATGCTCGGCGCGGATCACGGCTGGAAAGCCTATGGCTCGGGGCTGTTCACCTCTGAGGCGATGATCAAGGACAAGCCCGATGTCGTGCGCCGCTTCGTGAAGGCCTACAGGGAAGCTTTCGACTATGTCGCAGCTCATCCGGAAGAAGCCGCCGAGATCACCGCCAAGGCCGTTCCGGGCTACGCGGAAAAGAAGGATGTGCTGCTGGCCCAGCTCAACGCCGACATCGCTTCGACGTTCAACAGTCCGGCGACGAAGGAGCACGGCCTCGGCTGGATGACCAAGACCCAGTGGGAAGAGACCTTGAAGACGCTGACGGATCAGGGCGTCCTCAAAACGGCCCTGTCGGCCGACGACGTCTTCACTGACAAATTCCTGGCGGCAGAGTGAAGGTCGGGGGCGGTGTCTGACCTGGTGAAAAGCGAGGGTCTATCGACAGGCCAGCCTGTCGTCCGCGCTGCTGCACGTCACGGCCACTTGCCCCTTTGCGGCGCTGGTTCGATCAAGCGCGATTTGAACGCGCGTGGCGTATGCCTGGCTGGCCAGGCCGCACCACAGTCGCTCGACGGGCAGGTTTTCGCGCTTGTCGTTGAGGATCGCAAACGTCCCGGTTTTTGGATCGAACCACAGCTCGACACTGGCGCTCCGGCCAGGCGCCGCGGTGGCGATCGTGGCCGAATACCAGTGGGCGAAGTCTGCGTTGCAGGAAAGCGCCTCGCGCCCCGCATTCGAAATCGTCAGCGGCACACGATCGAGCCCGTCGGTGCCGGTTCGCACGGCGATGTTCCGCAATTCAACCGCGCTGGCGAACGACGTGAACGCCAGCGCTATCGGAAGGATGTATCGCACAACCACCTTGCCTGAACTCCGTATGGAATTGTTCAGGCAGTCTACCTCGCTTTTGCGCAATAACAATAAGAATATCTTGGTTCAACCGAACAGAGAGGGTAACATGTCTAAGTTTCTGAAGAGCAGCGTTAGCGCTGTTATATTAAGCGGCCTCTTGCTGGGCAACGCACTTGCCGCCGAAGTCACGTCCATTGCCATCCTGACGCCGGAAGAAGGCACTGACTATGGCTGGAACCAGCAAGGCATCGACGCTGCCAAGGCAGCGGCGAAAGCTGCCGGTGTCGAGATAGTGATGGCGCAGGGGCTCGGCTATGGTGACGTGCGGCCGACATTGCGGGAACTGGCGGCTGACGGCGCCAGCCTGCTGATCGCCCATGCCAGCGGCTACAACACCGCGGCACCCGAAATCGCCAAGGAAACCAAGGTGCCGGTGGCGATCGTCGATACACCGACCGGTCTGGAGAAGGGCCTGGTCGCCGACTACACGCTGAGCGGTCACCAGGGCGCGTATCTTGCCGGTCGTCTCGCCGCCAAGATGTCGCGTTCCAAGTCGGTCGGTATCGTCGTGTCCGGCGAGCCTCCGTCGTGGAACTCGCAGTCGGCTGCGTTCGCGCAGGGCGTCAAGGCCGAGAACCCTGACGTCAAGGTTACCTACGCGGTGATCGGGCCCGCCGCCTACAGCGATGCGGCCGGCGGCAAGCGCGTCACCGAAAGTGTGATCGCGTCCGGCGCCGACATCATCTTCGGCCAGGGCAACGGCTCGAGCTTCGGCATGCTGCAGGCGGTCGAGACGACCAAGGCCGGCGATGGCGGCAAGGTCTATTTCATCGACGTCATCGGCGACAAGACGCCGATCGACAAAGGTTTCCTGCTGTCGTCGGTGGTCTGGAATATCGAGCCGGTCTACGCGGCGATGATCGCCGACCTGAAGGCCGACACGTTCGGCACCAAGAGCTACTCGATCGGCCTCAAGGACGATTCGGTCAAGCTTCTGAAGACCGCTGCGATCCCCGACGATGTCTGGGCAGAGATCCAGACGCTGCGCGAAGACATCATTTCCGGCAAGACCAAGATCGAGCCGGTCTATGATGCAGCAGCCGTCAGGGCGCTGATGACCAGCGTCGCCCAGTAGGGCGATCAAAAGCAGGCTTCCGGAGGGGTGATCCGTTCACCCCTCCGAACCGATTTTATGTTTTCAAGGCCTTGGCTTTCATGAGCAGTGCGTCCTCATTGTCGGTCGACAAGCGCGACATCGTCGCGCTTGAAGGCGTCACCAAACGGTTCCCCGGTGTGGTTGCCAATGACAGCGTCGATCTGGCGATCCGTCCGGGCGAGGTGCATGTGTTGCTCGGTGAAAACGGCGCCGGGAAATCCACCTTGATCGGCATGCTGTCTGGCCTGCAGCAGCCGGACGAGGGGCGCATACTGGTCGACGGCGAGCCTACCGCGATCACATCGCCGCGCCATGCACTGGCGCTCGGCATCGGAACCGTATTCCAGCACATGATGCTGGTGCCGACGCTGACGGTGGCGGAAAACCTGCTGCTCGGCGGACCGTGGTGGCAGCGCCCCAAGACCGAAGAATTGGAAGCGCGCGTCGCCGAAATCACAAGGACACTCGGCATCACGGTCAAGCTGCATGCCAGGGTGTCGGAACTCTCGCTCGGCGAGCAGCAGCAGGTCGAGATCCTGCGCGCGATTGTGCGCAACAGCCGGCTTCTGATCCTCGACGAGTCGACCTCGATGCTAACGCCGAAGGGCATCGACGAGCTTGGCGCGCTTATGCGCCGCCTGGTCGAGCAGGGGTTGGCGATCGTCTTCATCACCCACAAGCTCAAGGAGGCGGCGGCTTTTGGCGATCGAATCTCGGTGCTGAAACTCGGCCGCAAGGTCGGCGAAGTTCCTCCCGAGCGGTTTCGTGCACTGGGCGAGCAAGCGATCATCTCGGAGATCGTCGAATTGATGTTCGGCAAGCAGAAGGACGACCCGGAAGCGGCCGAGCGACCGGTTCGCACCATCCACGCCGAAGCGGCTCCGCTGCTTCAGGTCCATGATCTCGGCGTTGCGCCGACAGACGATGCGCCGGGCCTGTCGTCGATTTCGTTCGACATCCGTCCAGGCGAGCTGCTGGGCATCGCCGGCATCGACGGCAATGGCCAGAAGCAACTGGCGGAGGCGTTGGCCGGCCAGCGTGCGATTGTGGGCGGTTCGGTGCGGCTGCAAGGAGCGACTATCGACGCGCTGAGCGTCGGCGAACGCCGTGAGCGAGGCCTTCGCTATCTGACCGACGACCGGCTCGGCGAGGGCACCGTCGGGACCTTCCCGGTCTCGATCAACTTCTTTCTCAAGCAGGTCGGCGCGGCCCCCTTCTGGCGCAGAGGCGTCGAGCAGCGCGCCGAAATCGACAAGCGTGCGGCCCAACTGGTCCGTGAATACGACGTGCGTACGCCCAGCCTGAAAACGCCGGTCGCCCGGCTCTCCGGCGGCAATATCCAGAAGGTGCTGCTCGCGCGCGAACTCGCCGAAGGCGCAAAAGTGGTAATCTTCAACAAGCCGACATACGGGCTCGATCTCGCCAACACATTGGCTTCACGCCAGCGAATCCGCGACACGGCGGCTCGCGGCCTTGCCGTGCTGCTCATCTCCACCGATCTGGAGGAGTTGCTCAGCATGTGCGACCGCATCGCCGTCATCGCGAACGGATCGCTCGTCGGCACCGTCGAGAATGCCGACGATGCCCGCACCAAGATCGGTCGCTTGATGATCGGGCTTGCCGCATGAGCATCGACACCGCACCATCCGCCGGTGCAACCGCACTCGATGCCACGGCTGCTGTGGTCACGCGCCGCGATATCCAGCATCGGCTGCTGATGACGCTCGGCCCTATACTGGCCGCGCTGATCATCGCCGGCAGCATCCTGCTTGCCGTCGGCGTCGATCCGCTTGCCTACTATGGCTTTGTGCTCAAGAGAGGGCTTTTATCGCCGCTCGGCATCCAGCAGACGCTGACGCGCATGGCGCCGCTGCTGTTTATTGCCGCCGGTCTGATCGTGGCCTTTCGCGCCGGTATGTGGAATCTCGGCGGCGATGGCCAGTTCCTGCTCGGCGCGGTAACGGCTGCGGCCAGCGCTCCGGCTCTCGTGCAGGTCATGCCGGCCTGGCTGGCGCTGATCTGCTCGTTCGTCATCGCCATGTTGGTTGCGATGATCTGGTCGCTGGTGCCGGCGCTGCTGCGGGCCTATCAGGGCGTCAACGAGATCATCACCACGCTGATGATGACCTTCCTGGGTACCTCGCTTGCAAATGTGCTGGTCAAGTTGGTGTTTCGCGATCCAGGGACTACCGTGCCGCAAACCCGCACCTTGCCGGTCGAGGACCGGCTGCCGCGCCTGTTCGACACGACCATCACCAGCGGATTGCTTCTGGGACTGGTGGCAATCATCACTGTACATCTGGTGATGACGCGCACGGCCTTCGGCCTGAAGCTGAGGATCGTCGGCGCAAACCCGCGCGCAGCCATCCATGCGGGGCTCGGCGTGCCGAAGCTCACCGTTGCCGTCTTCGCCATTTCGGCCGGGCTGGCCGGCCTTGCCGGCGCCGTCGATATCCTCGGCGTTCAGGGTAACGTCCGCGCCGACTGGAACCCTGCGTATGGGCTTGCAGTCATCCCCGTGGTGTTCCTCGCCCGCATGAACGGCTTTGCCGCCATCGGTTTCGTGTTCCTGCTCTCGGTGCTGTCGATCGGCGGCGAGAGTGCGGCGCGCCGGCTCGGCGTGCCCAATCATTTCACGCTCGTGCTGGTCTCCATCGTGCTGATCGTGCTCGCGCTCGCCGAATACCTCGATCACCGCTACAACCAGTCGCGAAGGGAACTGAAGCGATGACCGGGCTGTTCGGCGAAGTCTTTCTCAGCGCGCTTTTGTTTGGCGCGGTCACCGCGGCGATCCCGCTGCTGCTGGCCGGTCTCGGCGAACAGATGTCCGAACAGGCCGGCGTACTCAACATCGGCATCGAGGGCATGATGCTGGCCGGCGCCTATCTCGGCTTTGTCGGCGCCTTCTATTCCGGATCGCTGTGGCTCGGCTTTCTCACCGGCGCCGGCGGTGGTATCGCGGTGGCGCTGGTCATGGCGCTGCTTTGCGTGCGCATCGGGTTGAACCAGATCGTCATCGGCATCGCGCTGACGCTCGGACTGGAAGGTCTGACGGCGCTGCTCCACCATTTCCAGTTTTCGCGCAGCTATCCCCGCCTGCCGGCAGTGGACGTGACCGTCATTCCGTTGCTGTCGGACATTCCGGTCATCGGGCCGGCGCTGTTCAGGCAGCATCTCAGCGTCTATCTCGCGGTCACGCTGGTTTTCGCCATGGGCTACGTCTATCGGCGCACGCAGCTCGGCCTCAACCTGCAGGCGGCGGGCGATAAGCCGGCCGCCCTTGACGTCGCCGGCATTGACGTCGTGCGAACCCGCACCATCGCCGTGCTGACGACGGGAGCGCTGGCGGGGCTCGGCGGCGCCTTTCTCGCCAATGTCGGCGCAGGCCTGTTCATTCCGTTCATCACCAATGGCGCGGGCTTTCTCGGCATCGTGCTGGCCATGCTGGCGCGCGGCCGACCGGTCTGGGTGCTGTTCGGCGCCTTGCTGTTCGGCGTCTGCCTGTCGCTGACGACGGCCATGCAGGTGGCCGGCATCAACATACCAACCGACGTCATCCAGATGCTACCGTTCCTGGCGGTGATGATCATGCTGGTGCTGTTCGGCCGGCGGGCCAGTCTGCCGGCAGCGCTCGGTATTCCTTACGAGCGCGGCGCGCGCTGACGGCAATTCATGCGCGGACGGGACCCGCGCCAAAAGAGGAGACAAAAATGTCGGATACCAAGGTCTACCTGCTCGACGGAGGTTCGCTCGTGCTCGACGGCTATCACGTGTTCTGGAATCGCGGCCCCGGCGGCGAAGTGCGCTTTCCCGTCTATTCGATCCTGATCGAGCATGCGGAGGGCCGGTTCCTCATCGACACCGGCTACGACTACGATCACGTCATGAAAGTGCTGCCCTTCGAAAAGCCGATCCAGGAAAAGCACCAGACAATTCCGGGCGCCCTGGCGCTGCTTGGTCTCGAGCCGAAGGATATCGACGTCGTTGTCAACTCGCATTTCCACTTCGACCATTGCGGCGGCAACAAGTATTTCCCGCATGCCAAGAAAATCTGCCATCGCACCGAGGTGCCGCAGGCCTGCAATCCCCAGCCTTTCGAGCATCTCGGCTATTCCGATCTGAGCTTTTCGGCTGAGGCTGCAGAAGCGCGTGGCGCGACCGCGCAATTGCTGGAAGGCACGACGCGGGCTAACTCGACCTTTGAGGGCATTGACGGCGATGTCGAGCTTGCCAGGGGCGTCAAATTGATCTCGACGCCCGGTCATTCGATCGGTCATTACAGCCTGCTGGTGGAGTTTCCCAAGCGCAAGCCGATCATGTTCACCATCGATGCGGCCTACACGCAGAAGAGCCTTGAAACGCTGTGCCAGGCGGCCTTCCACATCGACCCGGTGGCGGGTGTCAACTCGATGCGCAAGGTGAAGAAGCTCGCCGAGGACTATGGGGCCGAGCTGATGTATTCGCACGACATGGAAAACTTCAAGACCTATCGGACCGGCATGCAATTCTACGGCTGACCGCCGCCAATGCGGAGACAAAGACCATGCGCTATCTCGAACACGCCGAACCGGTCATCACGCTCACCGCGGGGCCGGTGAACGCTTATCCCGATGTGCTGCGCGGCCTCGGCCGCACCGTGCTCTACGACTACGACCCAGCGTTCCAGCTCTTTTACGAGGGTGTGGTCGACAAGGCGCAGAAGGCAATGCGGCTGTCGAACAGGCCGGTCATTCTCCATGGCGAGCCGGTTCTTGGCCTGGAGGCGGCCGCAGCCTCTCTGATCACGCCTGACGACGTCGTGCTCAACCTTGCCTCCGGTGTCTACGGCAAGGGGTTTGGCTATTGGGCCAAGCGCTATTCGCCGCAACTCCTCGAAATCGAGGTGCCCTACAACGAGGCGATCGACCCGCAGGCGGTTGCGGCAATGCTGGAAGCGCATTCGGAAATCACCATCGTTTCCGTCTGCCACCACGATACGCCGTCGGGCACCATCAACCCGATCGACGCCATCGGCGCGCTGGTTTCGGCGCATGGCGCCTATCTGATCGTCGATGCCGTTTCGTCCTTCGGCGGCATGAAAACGCATCCTGAGGATTGCAAGGCCGACATCTACGTCACCGGCCCGAACAAATGCCTCGGCGCGCCTCCCGGCCTCACGATGATGGGCGTCAGCGAGCGCGCCTGGGCCAGGATGAAGGCAAATCCACTGGCGCCACGCGCGTCGATGCTCAGCATCGTCGACTGGGAGCATACTTGGTCGAAGGACAAGCCGTTTCCCTTCACGCCGTCCGTCGCAGAGATGAACGGGCTCGACGTCGCGCTCGACCTCTACCTCAACGAGGGACCGGCAGCGGTGTGGGCGCGCCACGCGCTGACCGCCAAGGCCATGCGCGCGGGCGTCGCCGCCATGGGTCTGTCGATCTGGGCCGCCAGCGACAATATCGCATCGCCAACCACGACTGCCGTCCGGACGCCAGAAGACATTGATGAGAAGGCGCTTCGCCAGGCGGCGCGCGCCCGCTACGGCGTGGTGTTTTCGTCGGGCCGTGGGGAAACATTGGGCAAGCTGACACGTATCGGCCATATGGGCCCGACCGCCCAGCCGATCTATGCGATCGCGGCGCTGACGGCACTTGGCGGCGCGATGAATGCTTTAGGCCAGGAACTCGCGGTCGGCAAAGGCATAGACGCGGCGCTGGCCACTATCGACGCCGACGCGTGAACCAGAAAATCACCAGATCACAATTGAGGGAGCGTTTTCATGACTGAACGGCTTGCGGGAAGGACCGCCCTGGTTACCGGGGCCGCACAAGGCATCGGCAAGGCGATCGCCGCGCGGTTGGCCGCCGATGGCGCGACCGTCATCGTCAGCGACATCAACGCGGAAGGGGCCGAAACCGCGGCCGGGTCGATCGGCGGAAAGGCGAAGGCGATCGCCGCCGACATTTCCGATCCTGCATCGGTCAAGGCACTCTTCGCCGAGATCAAGGCGCTGACCGGGGGCATCGATATTCTGGTCAACAATGCCAGCATCGTGCCGTTCGTCGCCTGGGACGATGTCGATCTCGACCATTGGCGCAAGATCATCGACGTCAATCTGACCGGCACCTTTATCGTCAGCCGCGCAGGAACGGACCAGATGCGTGCAGCGGGCAAGGCCGGCCGGGTGATCAGCATCGCCTCCAACACCTTCTTTGCCGGCACGCCGAACATGGCAGCCTATGTCGCGGCCAAGGGCGGCGTCATCGGTTTCACCAGAGCGCTCGCCACAGAGCTCGGCAAATACAATATCACCGCCAACGCGGTGACGCCGGGCCTAATCGAGAGCGATGGCGTCAAGGTGAGCCCGCACAACGAGGCGTTCGGCTTCGTCGAGATGCTGCAGGCGATGAAGGGGAAGGGCCAGCCGGAACATATCGCCGACGTGGTGTCGTTCCTGGCCTCGGACGACGCGCGCTGGATCACCGGCCAGACGTTGAATGTCGACGCCGGCATGGTGCGTCACTAAAAGCGCATCGCGTCTGAAAGGATACGACGGGCTGATATCGATGGAGGTTTTCGTCAAAAAATTCGCTTACATTACATTTGTCGGCGCAAAACCGGAGACCCGAAATGAAACCTTGGTCCGCAATTGTCGCACTGGCCCTTGCCCTTGCTATGGTTGCCGGGCCGAACGAGGCAAGATCGCAGGAACGCGCATGTCGCAGTCCCGATCCCGTCGACACCATAAACGAGATGTTCTCCGCGATCGTCGCCTGTTGGGAGCCGCCGCCCGGAACCGCGGGCATGACCCTGACGCTGCAGTTCTCAATTCGCCGAAACGGCACACTTATCGGCAAGCCTCGCGCCACCTACTCGCGTCTAGGGAATGATGCCACGCTCAACCGGGCCTTCGTGGCTTCCGTCCTCGAGGCTCTCGACAAGGCTCTGCCACTGCCCGTTTCGGACAGCATGGGTGAAGCGATCGCAGGGCGTATGCTGTTCCCTCGCTTCACAGCAGCGAGTGGGAGTGCATCCTAAAGCGCGTCCGGCATTAAACCGGCTGGTTTTGCGGCTGGAAGAATTTGCCGCGCTCGGCGATCAGCACCATCACCAATGCGCCAAGCGACACGCTGCAGAATCCGGCGGCCAAGGGCGTCACCGTGCCGTTGAAGGCTTGGCCGATCAGCGTGCCGAGCAGGCCGCCGAGGAAGGTCTGCATGAAACCCAGAATGGACGATGCCGTGCCGGCCAGTTGGCCGAGCGGCTCCATGGCGAGCGCGTTGAAATTCGCGCCGAGTGCGCCGAACGGGACCATCGCGCAGGCAAAGAAGGTGATGAAAAGCCAGAGCGGCATCTTCATTTGGATGGAAACGATCAGCCAGGCGAGGCTGATGGCCAGAAACAAGAGCAGCGCGCTCTGCGACAATCTGCGCATGCCGATGCGGCCGACAAGGCGCGAATTCAGATAGTTCGAAAAGGCGAGCACGCCGGCGATCCCTGCAAAAATCACCGGGAACATCTCGCCGACGCCAAAGACGCCGACATAGATCTGCTGCGCCGAGTTGATGAAGCCAAACATCGCGCCGAAGGCAAAAGTGCTGGCAAAGGCATAGCAAAGTGCCATGCGATCGGTCAGCACGATGCGGAAGCCGCCGATGATGGATTCGGCCGTCAGCGGCCTGCGATATTCAGGACGCAGCGTTTCGGGCAAGCGCAGCAGCGCCCACGCCGACACGATCAGAGCCCCGGCCGCCATGGTGATGAAGATCACGTGCCAGGTCGCGAACAGCATGATGAACTGGCCAATGCCGGGGGCCACCACCGGAATCGCCATGAAAACCATGAAGATCAGCGACATGACTTCGGCCATGCGCCGGCCGTCGAACGTGTCGCGCACGATCGAGACGGCGATGACGCGTGTGGCCGCGGCGCCGATGCCTTGCACCACCCTGCACAGGATAAGGATGGCGAATGTCGGGGCAATTGCCGCCGCAGCCGCTGCCGCGACATAGATCACCAGCCCGACAACGAGCGGAGCACGGCGCCCGAAGCGGTCCGAGATCGGTCCGAAGAAGAGCTGTCCACCGCCAAAGCCCAGAATATAAGCGGCAATCACATATTGGCGGTGGTTTTCATTCTCCACACCCAGCGAGGCGCCGATCTGCTGCAGCGCCGGCAGCATGATGTCGATGGCTAGCGAGTTGAGCGCCATCAATGCCGCGCACAGAGCGATGAATTCCCAGCGCGGAATAGGCAAGGTACCTGCCTCTTGCGGCGCTTGTGCATGCTGATCCACGGCAAAGTCCGATCTTCAAACGAAAAAGCGCCGGCGCACCGGCGCATTCGTTCGTCTTGTACCCCGACACCGGGAGGTAATCAGCTTGGCGAAGTGCCCGACGTGCTCGTCAGGCGGCGCCTTTGACGCTCACGCCCTTTTCGACGAGGAACGTCTGAAGTTCGCCTGCCTGGAACATCTCGCGGATGATGTCGCAGCCGCCAACGAATTCACCCTTGACGTAGAGCTGAGGAATCGTCGGCCAGTTGGAGTATTCCTTGATACCTTGCCGCAGCTCGGCCGAGGTCAGCACGTCCACGCCCTTGTAGTCGGCCCCGATGTAGTCGAGGATCTGCACGACCTGACCGGAAAATCCGCATTGCGGGAAACCGGGCGTGCCCTTCATGAAGAGTACGACGTCGTTGCCCTTCACTTCGCTGTCGATGTAGTCGTTGATACCGCTCATAGAGAATCCTTTCATGCCCGCGGGAGTCGGGCTCGAAACATACCCTTCAAATAAACCCATAGGTTGCCTGAAACAAGACGTTTGCCGCATCGTCACGCAAATGGCGCAAAGGATGGCCTGATATTGGGCCAAGAGCATCGGCCAGCTATTTTCCCAAGGAAGCGATGAAAAGGCGAGTTAGCGCCGCAATCCTGATTGGTGTTCTGCTCGTTGCGCTGGCCTTGATCTGGTGGTTCAGGCCATCGGAGCATCCGCCTGTCACCGTCGGCGGCAAACTGCCCGGGCCATGTCGGGACCTGAATTTCGAGGCGATCCCCTATATCGTCTGCGAGATCGATCTTCGCAGCTACGACGTTGCTGTCTTCCACGCCGGCGCAGACGGCAAGGTCTTCGGCTCGCTGGACAAATTCGACAGGGCGATGTCGGGCGAGGGCAGGTCGGTGCCGGCTTCATCCTCGCTTCGAGGCGAACGGCACGTCGCGTCACATCCGCAATGGCGTCGGCGTGCGTGACGAAGACACGGTCGTGCTGGCGATCTCACGCTCGCAAGTCAGTCTCGGCAGCTTTGCACGCCTGTTCCGTGATGCGCTGCATTGCCCCAACGCACTTTTCTTCGACGGCGTGGTTTCGGCGCTGTCGAATGGCGAGAGGATGATCGTCGGCGGAAACTATCCTGCAGGGCCGATCATTGCCGTCTCGGCGAAAAAGTGACGAGGGGTTGGAGGCGAAACCCTCAGTCCGGCACGCTGGTCTGCAAAGCGAGCGCGTGCAGCACGCCGCCCATATTGCCCTTCAATGCGTCATAGACCATCTGATGCTGCTGGACGCGGCTTTTTCCGCGAAAGCTCTCGGCCACCACCTCGGCCGCATAATGGTCACCGTCGCCGGCCAGGTCGCGAATTGTCACCTTGGCGTCCGGAATGCCTTCCTTGATTAGCCGTTCGATGTCGTGCGCATCCATTGCCATGCGAGGATTCCTTGTTCAGGTCGTGATCTCATAGATATGATCGACATGGCGGATGGACCACGCCGAAACGTGCCCACTCGATCATATCACGGGTCCACGAGCTCATTTCCCATGAAGCGAGGAAACCAGGATTCGTGGGCAGCGGTCAATTCGCCGACAGGGATCGCCCGTGCCTCGCCGAGTTTCAGGTCACTACCGCCGGTCGAGCCGATCCACGGCGCAAAGATGCCGAGCTTACTTTGCTGCTCGCGAATTGCATCCCATTCATCGTTCTGCGGATCGATCGACAGCGTCAAGAGATAGCGGCCCTGATCCTCGCCGAACCAGACCGGGATCGGATCGGTCCCGACCAGGCCGGGGACGGTCGCGCCGATGCCGGACGCCATCGCCATCTCGGCCAGCGCGACCGCAATGCCACCATCGGAAACGTCATGTGCAGCGGTAACGACGCCGGAGGCGATTAGGGCGCGTACGTGGTCGCCGACGCGCTTTTCATGGTCGAGGTCGACCGGCGGCGGCGGGCCGTCGGCGCGGCCATGAATGTCGCGCATGTAGGCCGACTGCGCGAGATGCGTTCCCCACATGGACGGCGCGCCTACCAGCAGGATCATCTGGCCCTCGGCGGCAAAGCCGATCCGTGCCATCTTGGACCAGTCGGCGATCAGTCCGACGCCGCCGATGGTCGGCGTCGGCAAGATGCCTTGCCCGTTGGTTTCGTTGTACAGCGAGACATTGCCGGAGACGATCGGAAAGCCGAGAGCACGGCAGGCGTCGCCAATGCCTTTCACGGCGCCGACCAACTGGCCCATGATCTCGGGCCGTTCCGGATTGCCGAAATTGAGATTGTCGGTGGCCGCGAGCGGCAGGGCGCCGGTGGCGGTAAGGTTGCGCCAGCATTCGGCCACCGCCTGCTTGCCACCCTCGTAAGGGTCGGCCTCGCAATAGCGCGGCGTCACGTCGGACGAGAAGGCGAGCGCTTTGGTCGGATGACCTTCGACGCGCACCACGCCGGCATCGCCGCCCGGAAGCTGCAGCGAATTGCCCTGAATCAGCGTGTCGTACTGCTCCCATACCCAACGGCGCGATGAAAGGTCGGGTCCGCCGAGCAGTTTCAACAAAGCCTCGGCGATGTCCGCTTGTGGGGCATCGCTGGCAGCCAGGGGCGCGGGCTTCTTCGGCTCGGCCCAGGGACGGTCATATTCCGGCGCCTGGTCGCCAAGGTCTTTGATCGGCAGATTGGCGACTTCGTCGCCCTGATGCAGCACGCGAAAGCGCAGATCGTCGGTGGTCTTGCCGACGATGGCGAAGTCGAGGCCCCATTTGTGGAAGATCGCCTCGGCTTCCTTTTCCTTTTCGGGGCGCAGCACCATCAGCATGCGCTCCTGGCTCTCCGACAGCATCATCTCATAGGCGCTCATGCGCTCCTCGCGCACCGGCACCTTGTCGAGGTCGAGCTCGATGCCGAGGTCGCCCTTGGCGCCCATCTCGACCGCCGAGCAGGTGAGACCGGCAGCCCCCATGTCCTGGATGGCGATGACGGCACCGGACGCCATCAGCTCGAGGCAGGCTTCGAGCAGGCATTTTTCGGTGAACGGGTCGCCGACCTGAACGGTGGGCCGCTTCTCGTCGATCTTGTCGTCGAATTCGGCCGAGGCCATGGTTGCGCCGCCGACACCGTCGCGGCCGGTCTTGGCGCCGAGATAGACGACCGGCAGACCGACGCCCTTCGCCTCCGACAGAAAGATCGCATCGGTCTTGGCGAGCCCCGCCGCGAAGGCGTTGACCAGGATGTTGCCATTGTAGCGCGCGTCGAAATTGACCTCACCGCCGACCGTCGGCACGCCGAAGGAATTGCCGTAGCCGCCGACGCCGGAAACGACGCCGGCAACGAGGTGTTTGGTCTTGGGATGGTCCGGCGCACCGAAGCGCAGCGCGTTCATCGCCGCGATCGGCCGCGCGCCCATGGTGAAGACATCGCGCAGGATGCCGCCGACGCCAGTCGCCGCCCCCTGATAGGGCTCGATGTAGGAGGGGTGGTTGTGGCTCTCCATCTTGAAGACGACGCAGTCGCCGTCGCCGATGTCGACCACGCCGGCATTCTCACCCGGTCCCTGGATGACCTGCGGTCCGGTGGTCGGTAGCGTGCGCAGCCACTTCTTCGAGGATTTATAGGAGCAATGCTCGTTCCACATCGCCGAGAAGATGCCAAGCTCGGTAAAGCTCGGCTCGCGCCCGACCAGGTCGAGGATGCGTTGATACTCGTCGGGCTTCAGCCCGTGCGCGGCAATAAGTTCCGGAGTGATCGGCACGGAATTGGAAATGGTCATGGGCGGCAATTTATATCCTTGGGGTCGAATCCCCTCTTATCGCAAGCGCGAAGGCCGATACACCCATCAAGCGCCGAAAAACGATGGAAAGCCACAGGGGCAGCAACCAGCGAAAGATCGCCACTCGACCCGCCGGTTTCAAGCCGGTTCAGGAGAAACTGTCGTATCCGGCGCGGCCCTCGTCGAGAAGCCGCCTTATCACGCCGACGCCGCCCGCGATGTCCTCTCGCCGACTCGGCTGCGAAACGCCAAAACGCACGCCGTGGAAAACCTGCTCGGAACGTCCCGCCTTGAACTCGTCCTCATCATCGATGAGCACGCCATGTTCGAGACAGGCATTCTTGAAGGTGCCGGAAAGCCATGGATCAGGCAGGGTGAGCCAGACAAAGGGCACATTGTCCACTGCCTTGAAGTCGAACCCGGCCAGCGTCTCGCGCACGATCGCGATGCGCGCGTTGATCTCGACGATGCTGCGATTGCGCATCTCGCTGGCCTGGCCGGACAGAACCAGCCGGCTACACACTTCCGCCAGCAGGAAGGGGAGGCCACCCGTCAGCATCTTGTGAGCGACCCGGATCCGGTGGCGATAGGCCGGTGGACAGGCGAGCCAGCCGCCGCGAACACCAGCCGCGACGGATTTCGACAGGCCCCCGGCAACGATGGTCCGTTCGGGGGCATATTCGGCCAATAGCGGGGTCGGGTCGTCGGTCAGATCGCCATAGAGATCGTCCTCGATCAGGATGACATTGTATTCGCGCGCGACGCGCGCGATCGCCTCGCGGCGTGTTGCCGACAGCGTCACCAGTGTGGGGTTCTTGGCCGTCGGCATCAGGAACATCATTTTCGGATGTTTTTGCGCGCAGACGCGCTCGAAATCCTCTGGGTCTAGTCCTTCGTCGTCAGACGTCACCAGCGCGGTCCGGCGGCCGATCAGGCCGGCGCTGCGTGAAATCTGCGAATAGGTGAGGTGCTCGAAGACGATATAGTCGCCAGGCGTGGTGAGCGCGGCAATCGCCGCCATAACCGCCGCATGGGTGCCGAGCGTCGGTACGATGCCGTCAGGGCTCGGGCGAAACGAATTTCGCGAGAGCCAGCTGCAACCGGCCTCGAACCAGCGGTCCGGAAAATCCCGCGTATAGCTTGAAATCTCATACGGATGGTCCTGCGCCGTGCGCGAGAGCACATCGGCGACAATGGCGCCCTGGCCAATATCCGGCGCAGCCGTGCTGTCGAAGCGCAACTTACCGCGAGGCGCATCGATATAGCGCGTGCCTTCCACATGTGGGTCGGATGCCAGCAGATCGGTCTTGGTCTCATGCCGGCCCAGAACATAGGTTCCGCGCCCGACTTCGCCGCTCACCAGCCCCCGTTCGCGCAACAATTGGTAGGCCCGACCGACCGTGCCGACAGTTGTTCCGATGTCATAAGCCAGGTCGCGTTGCGGCGGCAGTTTTGCCCCCGCATCGATAACGCCGCGGTCGATGTCGGTTTCAATGGAATCTGCAAGCCGCTGGTAGAGGGGTCCGGAGCCGGACGTAAGGTCGGGTAGCCAATTTGTCATGGTGACAATTTTCTATATTGCACCGAATTGAGAGTCAATACATATGGATTGCGCAACAAAAGGGTACAATCTCGAATTCTGGTAGCAAGAAAATGGCTGCAATCGATACAATCCGTTACACGAGAGCTGAATTGCTCGGAGTCGGTCCGTCGGGCCGGCAAGGTTATGTCCGTCGCCTGGTGCGCACGGTCAGGTCACTCGCGAGCCGGATCGGCAGCCTGCTGGATCGCCGGCGAAGCCGGCTGGCATTGCTGGAGATGACCGACGATCAGCTCAAGGATATCGGCATCTCGCGCTGCGAGGCCCACCGAGAGGGTCTGAGGCGGTTCTGGGACTGAAAGATGCATCAAGCTTGTGTGCATCCTTAAGAAGACGCGGTCTTAGGACGCCTTTTCGTGCCTTGATCGTTTCCGTGGCTCCTCATCCGTGAGACGCCGCGGTCTGCAAGTACGGCGACTATGCACAGCACCAGAAAAAGCCCGGTGATGCCGAGCGCCGACGGCGACGCTGGCGACGCCGTTCTTGGCGACATCGAGGAACGGGTAGGGCACTTCGCCTGATATCGGCGCCCGCGCCAGTGCATAGGCCAAATAGGCGACTGGATAGATCATCCACCAGGAGATGTCGCGCCACCGCGTCGAGCCGTCGGCGCCTGCCGCAAACCACCACAGCACGAAAAGCACCGGCGTCACATAGTGCAGCAGAACGTCGCAGAGCAGGAACGGCCTTGCGGCTGCCAAAGCTGCGCCAGGACCGTGGCATAGATGATGAAGACCAGGTGTTATGGCAACCGCCACGCCGGCTCGCATCCGCGGCCCGGCAAAGGCCGGGAACCAGGCGTGGCCACCAGGTGACAGCAGCGAAGCATGCACGAGCACCTCGCCGATATTGGTCAGGATGGTGAAGAAGCTGAGGTAGAAGACCAGCGAGCCAACAAAACTTCGGCCGGCTGCCATCGACGCCGGAATGGTGATGCAGATTTGCAGGACGAGCGCGGGCAGCCTATGACCAGACCCGCGATCTGCAGGAAGCGAGCCATGACGCTACGCAGCCACACCGCAGGCCGGGTTGCCTGTCTGCCAACGGGCGATGTCCGAGCCGATGCGCGCACCGAGCGTTTCGGCCATTAGCGGACCGTACACGTCCACCCGGCGTGAATTGCCTTGCGCCTGCACGACCAGCAACGGCTTTGCGCCATAATGCTTGGCTGGGACCAACAGGAAGCGCGGCGTGCCGGTGAACGAATTCAGCTCATTGGCCATCTGATAGGGCCTGAAGGCGGGATCCTTGCTGGCGATCCAGCATTTGTGAGCGGCGATCGCCACCTGTTCCATGGCAAGCAGCGCCGCACTCTTGCCCGAAGGCGCCGGTGCGCTCTTCGGCTTCGATTGGCAGGAGGCGAGCACAAGGCCGGCGGTGGCGACGAGAGCGAGGCGGGCGATCGTCTGTCTCGGGCTCATGCGGCGCCTATTTCGAATTCGGAAAAAGGATGAAGATATCAAGCGGCGACGCCGAGGGCACTTTCGAACAGCGCCCGGCCGTCGCTGCCGCCATGCGCTGCTTCGATCAGGTTCTCGGGGTGCGGCATCAGGCCGAGCACATTGCCCTGGACGTTGATGATGCCGGCAATGTCGTTGATCGAGCCGTTGGGATTGGTGCCTTCGGCATAGCGGAACACGACCTGGCCTTCGCCTTCGAGCCTGCGAAGCGTCTCGGCGTCGGCAAAATAATTGCCGTCGTGATGCGCCACCGGCGAGCGGATGATCTGGCCCGGCTGATAGCGACGGGTGAACATCGTGTTGGCGTTGGCGATCTGCAGCTTGACTTGCCGGCAGACGAATTTCAGCGAGGTATTGCGCATCAAGGCGCCTGGCAGCAGTCCGGCCTCGACCAGGATCTGGAAGCCGTTGCAGACCCCGATGACCATCACGCCTTTGGCTGCCTTTTCGGCCACTGCCCGCATCACCGGCATGCGCGCGGCAATGGCGCCGCAGCGCAGATAGTCGCCGAAGGAGAAGCCACCCGGAATGGTGATCAGGTCGACATCGGGGATTTCGGTGTCGGTCTGCCACACTGTGACCGGCGGCGTTCCCGAAATCTTGGTCAGCGCCGCGATCATGTCGCGGTCGCGGTTCAGGCCAGGCAGGAGGACGACGGCTGATTTCACCTCAGGCGATCTCCACTGCGTAATTCTCGATCACCGTATTCGCCAGAAGCTTGTCGCACATCGCCTTGAGATCAGCCTCGGCCTTGGCCTTGTCGCTCTCGGAGAGCTCGACGTCGAAAACCTTGCCCTGCCGCACCTGGCCGATCCCGTCAAAGCCCATCCCGGACAGCGCATGCTCGATCGCCTTGCCTTGCGGGTCGAGCACGCCATTCTTGAGGGTTACGGTAATGCGGGCCTTGATCACGCTGGACATGCTCCTGTTCGAAGTGTTGAGCGGCAAAGAATCTCAGTGCGGCTTGCCTTTGACGCCATCGGTAGAGGCGACGAGCACTGGTCCGGCGGGACGCGGCGGCTCGTTTTCGTTCATGATGCCGAGGCGGCGGGCGACTTCTTGATAGGCTTCGACCAGCCCGCCCATGTCACGCCGGAAACGGTCCTTGTCGAGCTTATCCTGGGTCGCCACGTCCCACAGACGGCAGGAGTCCGGCGAGATCTCGTCGGCAACGACGATGCGCATCATATCGCCCTCGAACAGGCGGCCGCACTCGATCTTGAAGTCGACGAGCTGGATGCCGACGCCCATGAACAAGCCGGAGAGGAAATCGTTGACACGGATGGCCAGCGCCATCACGTCGTCGATCTCCTGCGGGCTCGCCCAGCCGAAAGCGGTAATGTGCTCTTCAGACACCATCGGGTCGTCGAGCGCGTCGGCCTTGTAATAGAATTCGATGATCGAGCGCGGCAGCACGGTGCCTTCCTCGATGCCAAGACGCTTGGCCAGCGAACCGGCGGCGACATTGCGCACCACCACTTCGAGCGGGATGATCTCGACTTCCTTGATCAGCTGCTCGCGCATGTTGAGCCGGCGGATGAAGTGAGTCGGAATGCCCATCCGGTTGAGATGGTTGAAGATGTGCTCGGAAATGCGGTTGTTGAGCACGCCCTTGCCATCGACGATTTCGTGCTTCTTCTTGTTGAAAGCGGTCGCGTCGTCCTTGAAGAACTGGATCAGTGTTCCCGGCTCCGGGCCCTCATAGAGGATCTTGGCCTTGCCTTCATAAATGCGGCGGCGATTTTTCATCTGATCTTTTCTCTGGATTTCCGGGCAGGCGGCAAGCGGCCAGTTCCTGTCCGTCTGCCTAAATTAGTGCGGCAACGGTAGGGGTTCAATGCCGGTGTCTATCCCAATCGCACTGTTTGCTCAATCGGCAAATCCTTTCAATCAACCGCTTTCGGGAATGAAATGCCGCAGCGCAGCAAGTGACATACCATATTGACCGGCCCGCGGGCTTTTGGTTTGTGCTGCGGCAATACACATATTCCAACTGCCAACGAATCGGATTTGACCGGAGGGATGCCATGAGCAGCATGAAAGATCGCGAGGAGGGCTTCGAGCGCAAGTTCGCAATCGACGAGGAGCTCCGGTTCAAGGCCGCGGCCCGCCGCAACAAGGCGCTCGGCCTGTGGGCCGCCGAAAAGCTCGGCAAGGCCGGGGACGACGCCGAAGCCTATGCCAAGCAGGTGGTCCTCGCCGACATCGAGGAAGCCGGCGATCACGACGTGTTCCGCAAGATACGCAAGGATTTCGACGAGGCCGGGGTCGTCCAGTCGGACCATCAGATTCGCCGCACCATGGACGATCTGATGGCGCAGTCGATCGAGCAGATCAAGAACACCTGATCCTTGCTCTGAGCCAATCGATACGCTGGACCAATCGACCGCCCTGTCTCTCCGGGCGGTTTTTCTTTGCCTTTGCAGCTGTTTCCGGCTGAACTGCATTAGAGCGACATGCATCCATTCGGACGCACAAAGTACGCTCTCAAACTTTGACTCCTCGCGTCGGGCTTGGCGATTTTGGGCCGATGCGAGAGCGATTAAGGAAGGCGCCCATGTCCCTCAAGTCACGCCTTGCGGCCGATGAAACGTTGTGCACCGCATGGTCCGGCGTGCCTGATGCCCTGACGGTCGAGATTCTTGCCAGACAAGGTTTCGATGCCGTCACCCTCGATATGCAGCATGGCGGACATCACGAGGACAGCGTGCTGCGCGGCCTTGGGCCGGTGCTGGCCGCCAACAAACCGGCGCTGGTGCGCATTCCGGTCGGCCGCTTCGACATGGCCAGCCGCGCGCTCGATTTCGGCGCCGAGGCGGTGATTGCGCCGATGGTGAATTCGGTGGCAGACGCGCGGCTGTTTGCCGCCGCCATGAAGTACCCGCCACTCGGCGAGCGCTCCTGGGGCCCGACTTATGCCTTTCCGCGTCATGGTAAGGGCGACTATGCCGACTGGCTGCGCGACAGCAACGAGCGCACCATGGCCTTCGCCATGGTCGAAACGCGCGCCGCCCTCGATGCGCTCGACGGCATACTCGACACGCCGGGTATCGATGGCATCTTCCTCGGCCCATCGGACTTCTCGATTGCCTGGTCGAACGGCGCCACCGTCAACTCGACGCTCGAAAGCATGCTGGAAACCGTTGCCTTGATCGCCGAGCGGACACGCAAGGCCGGCAAGCATGCCGCGATTTACGTCGTCGAGCCGGCCATCGCCGGCCGTGTTGTGTCGATGGGCTACCGGCTGCTGGCCATGGGCTCCGAGCATGCGTTGATCGGTCTGGGGGCAAAGACCCTGCTGAAGAGCGTGAGGGACTCGATCGGGTCCTAAAGATCCGTCAGGAACTTGGCAAAGGTCATCGATCCTTCGGGCCACGGCCCGAAGCCGGAATCGGCATTGAGGTGGCCGGCATCGCCAGCATCGATGAACAGTGAGCCCCAGGCGCCGGCAATGTCCTCGGCCACCTCGAACGTGCAGAACGGGTCGTTGCGGCTGGCGATCACCACCGAAGGAAATGCCAGCGGCTCGCGCGGATAGGGACCGAAGGTCATCAGGTGCCTGGGTTTTATCCTAGGATTGGCGACGTCGGGCGGCGCCACGAAGAAGGCTCCGGCGACCCGGCGCTGGAACTGCGGCATTGCCTGAACTACGGCGGCGACGCCCAGCGAATGCGCGACGATAACGACCGGCCGTTCGGCCTCGTTGACCGCCTTCGCCACGCTCGCCGTCCAGTCTTCGCGCACCGGCTTCGACCATTCCGCCTGCTCGACACGGCGCGCCGTCGACAATTTCGACTGCCAGCGGCTCTGCCAATGGTCGGGGCCGGAATTGGTGTAGCCCGGCACGATGAGAATGTCTGCATCCCTGACTTTCATGGCGCGCATGTAGCGAGCGACACGGTTTCGTGCAACCGCGATTATCGGTGCGATTGCCCACAATTGTGAACACCATGTTCGCTTCTTGCCGCCTTGTGTGAACGATCGCGATCGACGATCTGTCGTCAGGAAAAGAAACAGCCGTGTAAGGAAACCAGGATTTTGGGACTGACACGACGTACAATGATCGGTGGCACAGGGGTCCTGGCTTTGGGGTCTCGTCGAGGGCCGCCCTAACGGAGATTTTGATGAGCGAACTGCCTTTTGCCGCCACGACCCCGGTCAGCGTTGCCCGCGTCGGGTTGCGCGCGCGAAATGCCGAAAGCCTGGCCGCTTACTATCGCAACGCCGTCGGTCTGCGGGAACTGAGCCGCGCCGGCGGCGCGATCACGCTCGGCGCCGCCAATCGTCCCTTGCTCGACATTGAGGCGGATGCAGCGGCGAAAACCGACGATCCGCGCAGCGCCGGCCTTTTCCACACTGCCTTCCTGCTGCCCAGCCGGGCCGATCTCGGGCGCTGGATCAATCATGCCATCGCCAACAAGATCGACATTGAAGGCGCGTCGGACCATCTGGTCAGCGAGGCGCTTTACCTGACCGACCCTGAAGGCAACGGTATCGAAATCTATGCCGACCGCCGCCATGAGGACTGGAAATGGATTGGCGACAAGGTGGCGATGGCGACCGAACGGATGAATATCCCCTCTGTCGTCGCAGAAGTGCCGGCCGGCGATGCCGGCTGGCAGGGGATGCCGGACAACAGCATCATCGGCCACGTCCACCTGCGCGTCGGTCGGCCGGAAGATGCTGAGACGTGGTGGCACCAGGAGTTCGGCTTCGATACGGTGGCGAAATATGGCGGTGCGGCGGTGTTCCTGTCGTCAGGCGGCTACCACCACCACATCGGCGCCAATGCGTGGCAGAGCGCCGGCGTCGGTCGTCGCGATCCGTCCCGGTCCGGCCTGGCCTGGGTCGAAATGCGTTCGGACAACGTGACCGATGCAACGACCCGCGAGGATCCATGGGGCACGGTGATCAGGACCGTTCCCGGCAAGGCCTGAGCGTTTCGGAAGCCTGTTAGAGCCGGGCCTTTTCCAGCAGGCGGCCGAGCATGAGCAGGCCCGCCGGCCAAAGGCCGAGGTGGGTCTCGTTTCCCATATGGCCGAGATCGCCGGCATCGGCGAGGTCCGCGCCCCAGGCAGCGGCGAAGGCCGTTGCCTGGTCGAAGGTGACGCGCGGATCGGTGCGGCTTGCCACCACCAAGGTCGGAAATGGCAAGCGTTTCAGCGGCATCGGCGCAAAGGGACGAACAAGGTCGAAGGAAGGATCAGGATTCTCGACATTGGTTGCGGCAACCAGCAATGCGCCCGCAACCTTGTTGAGTTGGCTTTCGCTGGCGCCGGCCGCCCACTTCACCGCCGTCGCCACCGCCAGTGAGTGCGCAAGCAGCACCACGCGCCGAGGTGCCGCGGCAATCGCTGCGTCCACCCGGCCGATCCAGTCCTCAGGGGTCGGCCTGTCCCATTCGGCCTGCAGCACGCGGCTCGAATTAGGGAACGCCCGGCACCAATGCGACATCCAGTGATCCGGCCCGGAATTGCCGCGGCCCGGCAGGGCGAGAAAATCGAAATCTCCGGCCGCGGAAATCATCACGCTTCTCCGAACACGCGCTTGAAGATCGTGTCGACATGTTTGGTATGATAGTCCAAGTCGAATTTCTCGCGGATCTCGGCTTCGGGCAAGGCTGCGGTGACCTCTTTGTCAGCCAAAAGTTCCTCAAGAAAATCAGCGGCTTGCTCCCACACTTTCATGGCGTTTCTCTGAACCAGCCGGTAGGCGTGCTCACGGCTGACACCGGCCTGGGTCAGCGCCAGTAGCACACGCTGCGAATGCACGAGGCCGCGGAACTTGTTCATGTTCTTCAGCATGTTGTCGGGATAGACGAGCAATCTGTCGATGATACTGGTCAGCCGCGCCAGCGCAAAATCGAGCGTCACGGTCGCATCCGGGCCGATCATACGCTCGACCGACGAATGCGAGATATCGCGCTCGTGCCAGAGCGCCACGTTCTCCATCGCCGGTAGCGCGAAGGAACGCACCATGCGCGCTAGCCCGGTGAGGTTTTCGGTAAGCACCGGGTTACGCTTGTGCGGCATCGCCGACGAGCCTTTCTGTCCGGGCGAAAAATACTCTTCCGCCTCCAGCACCTCGGTGCGCTGCAGATGGCGGATCTCGACCGCCAGCCGTTCGATCGACGATGCGATGACACCGAGTGTCGCGAAGAACATCGCGTGGCGGTCGCGCGGGATCACCTGCGTCGACACCGGCTCCGGCTTCAATCCGAGTTTCTTCGCCACATGCTCTTCGACATAGGGATCGATGTTGGCGAAAGTGCCGACAGCACCTGATATGGCGCACGTCGCAATATCCTCACGCGCGTGCACCAGCCGTTCGCGGCAGCGCGAGAATTCGGCATAGGCCTGCGCCAGCTTGACGCCGAAGGTGGTCGGCTCGGCATGGATGCCGTGGCTGCGGCCGATGGTGATTGTGTCCTTGTGTTCGAAAGCGCGACGCTTGAGCGCCGCAAGCAGGCCGTCGATGTCGGCCAGAAGGATGTCGCTGGCGCGGGTGAGCTGCACGGCAAAGCAGGTGTCGAGAACGTCCGAGGAGGTCATGCCCTGATGGATGAAGCGGGCGTCCGGCCCGACGAATTCACTAAGATGAGTGAGGAAGGCGATGACGTCGTGCTTGGTGACACGCTCGATCTCGTCGATGGCATCGACGTCGAACTTCGCGGCACCACCCTTTTCCCAGATGGTTTTGGCGGCCTCCTTCGGGATGACGCCGAGCTCGGCCAGTGCATCGCAAGCGTAGGCCTCAATCTCGAACCAGATGCGGAATCGGGTTTCGGGCGACCAGATGGCCACCATTTCCGGCCGGGAGTAGCGAGGGATCATCCGTCAGTCCTGACTTGCGAGGGCGTTCGCCCGCGTCCTAACAGAGGCAGACAAAATCCTCAACGCTGCTGCCGCGCAAACCAGATGCTGGCGAGAGCCAGCGCGATGAAACCGAGCGGAAAATAAAGCCGGACGCCCAAAACGATGAATTGATAGAACGCCGTCGCCATTGTGTGCACGAACTGGATGGACCAGGCGATGGTCAGTGCAGGTTCATGCCACTGGGCATAGTAGGAACGGTATTGCAGCGCAAAGAGCCCACCAGTGAAGCCGATCGTGGCGGCAAGAAGGCAGACAAACGCGGCCGCCAAGGCAACTTGCCAATGCCGTCCGAGCGAGACGAGCCGCGCCAGGAACAGGCCCACCGGAAAGGCGAGCGCACCGCCGGCCGCATAGAGCAGCGAGACGAAGCGGATCTTTGCCGGGGTCTCCCAGTCGTCCAACAGCAGATTGACAAGCGCGCTGGCGCCCATCGCTGCGGCCCACAGCAGGGCGCCGCAAACCGCGACGCCCGGCGATGGCAAAGCGTTGCGGATACGATCCAGGCGGTTGTGTAAGGCGGGGAGCGGCGTCACAGCCGGCCGGTCACCGCGATCCAGCGATAGTCCGGCCCTTCGAAGCCGTACTGGCGCACCGCGATCAGCACGGCATAGGCGCTGAGGCCTTGCATGGAAAATGTCTGCACCGCGCCGATCCGGTAGCCGTTCGGGCAGCCTCTGCTTTTGGGGATCGACTTGTCCTCGTGCAGAAGCTCAGTCTTGCCGCCGTCTTTCGCTTCGATGCGCAGCAAGCGAAAGCCATTGATCTCGCCGAGGCTCTGGCAGTTTTCGGTATCATTCATGCCGATCTCGTCGAGCCGGAACTCGAGCGGATCATCGACCGGCGAAAAGATCGGCCGCGGGTTGACCACCATGCGGAACGGATCGGCCGAAAGTTCGGTCACCGGGTTGAAGCCGGCGGTGATGCCGCGATTCGAGGTCAATTCCGCCTGCTTGATGATAGCTTCGCCTTTCTGCCGAGCTGCAAGGCGCGCCGCGTCGAGCGTTGCGTTCTCGTCGTCAAGCCGCACCCTGATCGGTGTGCCCTCGAGAAAACTGTCGTCGGCCGTGTCGATGTAATAGCGATTGGCATAGGGAAATCCCGACCCGTCCTGGACGCCATATTCCTCGAAGGCGAAGATGCCGCCATTCCCAGTGAAGCCGAGGATTTCAAGCTCGGCGACGTCGCCGGCATGCGCAGCGAGCGAGATTGCAAACTGGGCAAGGAGGTAAACGGCAAACAGGGCAAGAATTCGCATCGGATTTCCGTTTGAGCAGCCAGCGTTGTTTCGATCACTATCACGACATCGTCAAAACATCGTGCCCTCTGAGACGCAAAGCCGATGCATCCAATCGCGCTGTCATTTGTTTATGTTGGCAGCTTGAAATGGAGAACCCACAATGACCGATGCAGCCAGGATTCGCGAACATATGGAAGTGATCGGCGCCGACGGCGTCCATGTCGGCACCGTCGACAAAGTTGAGGGACAACGAATCAAGCTGACCAAGCGCGACAGCGGCGAGGGCGCCCACAGGGGGCATCACCACTTCATTCCGCTCAGCCTCGTAGCCGAAGTCGAGGGCCAGAAAGTGCGGCTGTCGGCAAATTCGGATGTTGCGGTCACATTCGAGGAAGAAAAATCCGACCCCACCTGATCACGGCCATTAATCACGGCCCCATTTTTGATTACGGCAGCGCGCATTCAGCGCGACGACCAGACCGGAAACAGGTCGCCGTCGGCTGGCGTCGCGGCAAAGACACCGCGGCTGATGGCGCGCGCCATGGTGGCGCCGGCCGCTGCGTAGAGGTCGATGGCGTCATTGGGCGCGAGCTCGATACCGCTCTTGCCGATCGCCAGCGCGAAAACCAGATCCCCGTCGGCCGGCGTGTGTGTTGGCCAAATGGCGCGCACGAAGCCGTCATGCGCTGATATTGCCAGGCGTTTGGCGGCGGCCTTGGTGAGGACGGCGTCCGTGGCGATGACGGCGATGGTCGTGTTGCCGCCGACCTCCGTCCGTTTCCCGATATGCTTGTCGCGAAACTTCAGCAGGATCGTTTTCGCGTCCTCCGGCATAGGCGAGGGATAACCAAGCCCGCCGAACTCGCAGCCGATCTCGAAGGGCGCCGCCCAGAAGTGGCGGGTTTGGGCGATCGTCACCGAGCCGGTCGGATTGACGGCGGCGAGCGCACCGATGGTGACGCCGCTGTCGAGCACCGTCGAGGCCGAGCCGAGGCCGCCCTTGAGGCCGGAACTCAACGCACCGGTGCCCGCGCCGACCGTGCCCAGCGCAAAGTCGAGGCCGACAGCCTGTGCCGCCTCATAGCCGAGATCGCGGTAGGGCGGATAGCGGCCCCAATCCTTGTCGCCGCCATTGCGCAGGTCGAACAGGATCGCCGCCGGCACGATCGGCACGCGAAAGCCGCCGACCTCGACACCGATGCCCCTTTCACGCAGTGCCGCCTGTACGCCGGAGGCGGCGTCGAGACCGAAGGCCGAACCACCCGAAAGCACCACAGCATGGATCGCCTCGATCGAATTGTGCGGCTCGAGCAGGTCGGTCTCGCGGGTGCCCGGCGCACCGCCCAGGATCTGGACACCGGCCACCGCAGGTACGTCGCAGACGATGGTGGTCACCCCGGACCTCAGCCTCACATCGGAAGCGTTGCCGACGCGCAGACCGGCGACATCGGTGATGAGATTGCGCGGCCCTGTACGAAACATCATTTGGCCTCCGCTGGCGCGAAATTTGCGCCGTTGAAACGGAAGACCCGATAGAGGTTTTCGGTCAAGTCGCCCTTGCCGTCAAAGCGGATCGGTCCGATCGCGGTGCTGAAGTCGCGCGCGGTGAGCGCATCGGCCAAAGGCTTGTTGGAGGTTTCCGCCAGGGCCGTCGCCGCCTCGGCGATCTCGACCGCCGCATAGGCCGGCAGCATGTAACCCTCCGGCACGATCTTTTGCGCGGCAAAGCTGTCGAGCACCTTGGGGGCGGCGACATCATCCCATTCGGGCGGTGCGATCATCAGCGTGCCCGTGGCATAAGGCACGTCGCCGGGCGGGGTGCGGAGCGCCTCGCCGCCGGCAAAGGTGATGCCGGCATCGAGCTGGCCGGCGTCGCGGCCCATGATGGCGATGTCTTCGCCGTCGCCCCCGGCGAACACATGCGTTGCGCCGGCTTTCCTCAGCCGCCCGACCAGCCCGATCTGGTTGTCGAGCTGAGGCCGGAATGTATCGACGAACACCGGTTTCAGCGCCGCCTGATCGGCTGCCGCCCGAAGCGTCTCGGCGATTTCGCGGCCGTAAATCGTGCCGTCGTCGACGATGGCGAACAGTTCGTTCTGCCATCGGCGGGTCAGATTGGAGGCGACGGCGTTGCGCTCGTCATCGCCGCGCGGCCCAAGCCGAAAGATCGGCCAACCGGTCTTGGCGCGCCGGTCGGTCAGACTTTCGGTGCGCACGCCGACGGTGATGACCGGTATGTTGGCGTCCTTCAGGATCGGCAGTGCCGCCTCGATCGCCTCGGTGCAGAGGAAGCCGACGACCGCGCCGACTTTCGCCGCAACGAATTCTCTCGCTGCGGCAGCCCCACCATCGGCCGTACATGCGTCATCGACAACCTTGAGCTGGGCATCGTTCGCCTCCGCTGCCAGGCCAGCACCCGCCTCGATCTGCCTGCCGAGGATCGCCGAGGGCCCCGACAGTGGTGCTGCGACACCGACCAGCAGCTTCTCAGCGTTCGCATCGCCGGCGAGAGACAGCCAGGCCAGCACCGCTATTGTCGTTGTCGTGCCTATTGTCCGCGGTCGCATGCGTGCGAAGAATTCCTCCGCGCCGGTCGCGTGTTGCCGGCGCCACTTCCTGCCAAGACCTAAAGGCTGGTCAGCTTTCACGCAACACGCGAAATTCAGGATGCATGTCAACCACTTCGCTTGTGGCATGCAATATGCCGCCATATATAACGCTGGGTTCACCTCGCTTCAAACCAATGGAAATCGCCGGTGCTGAAGAAGAACGACATAGGGCCGCAGGCCTATCGCGACGCGATGAGCCATTTTGCCGGCCACGTCCATGTGGTTACCACCGATGGCCCCGCCGGCCGGCGCGGTGCGACCGTCATTGCAGCCTGTTCGGTCTCGGACACGCCGCCGACCATCCTGGTTTGTCTCAATCGCGAAAATCCCAAGAACGAGCCGTTCGTGAAGAACGGCAAGTTCGCCTTGAACACGCTGGCTTCGGACCAGGAGGCGCTGTCGGTCGGCTTTTCCGGTCTCACCGGCCTGCCTGTCGAGGAACGTTTCGCGTTGGGCGATTGGGACGTGATCTCGACCGGTGCGCCGACGCTGAACGGCGCGCTCGCCGTGTTCGACTGTGAACTGATCGACACCAAGGATCTGGCCACCCACCGTGTGCTTTTTGGCAAGGTGACAGGCCTGCGCACCGGCGATAATTTGCGGCCGCTGATCTATCACGACCGCGGCTATCACGCTCTGTAGAGGCTCTGGATGGCTGCACCCACGGAGAGAGAATGACCGAGTTGAAATCGCGCCCCGCGCCGGCGACGATCGACGAGACGCTCGATCTGCTGACCGGCGCGGACTATGTGGCGGACCGGTCTTTGGCGACCGTCCTGTTCTTATCGCTGCGCATGAGGCGGCCGCTGTTTCTCGAGGGCGAGGCCGGCGTCGGCAAGACCGAGATCGCCAAGGTGCTGGCGCAAGCGCTTGGCCGCCGGCTGATCCGCCTGCAATGCTATGAAGGCCTGGACGTCTCCTCCGCCGTCTACGAGTGGAATTACGCCGCGCAGATGATCGAGATCCGCATGGAGGAGGCGGCCGGCAAGGTCGACCGCTCCGACATGGAGCGTAACGTTTTTTCCGAAAAGTACCTGATCCGCCGCCCGGTGCTCGACGCGCTGACCGGCAAGGCGGGGGGCGCCCCGGTCTTCCTGATCGACGAGCTAGACCGCACTGACGAGGCCTTCGAGGCGTTCCTGCTCGAAATCCTCTCCGACTTCCAGGTGACTGTTCCCGAACTCGGCACGATCAAGGCGGAGGAGCCGCCGATCGTCATCATCACCACCAACCGCACCCGCGAGATCCACGACGCGCTGAAGCGGCGCTGCCTCTATCACTGGGTCGATTATCCGAATGCCGAGCGCGAACTGGAGATCGTGCGTAGGAAAGTACCGCAGGCCAACAGCCGGCTGTCGGCAGAGGTGGTTTCGTTCATCCAGAAGCTGCGCGAGATCGAGCTGTTCAAGGTGCCGGGGGTTGCCGAGACCATCGACTGGGCCGGCGCGCTGACCGAACTCGACAAGGTGGCGCTCGATCCGGAAACCGTTTCCGACACGATTGGCGTGTTGTTGAAATACCAGGACGACATTGCCCGTATAGAACAGGGCGAAGGCCGGCGCATCCTCAACGAGGTGAAGGCCGAGCTTTCGGCGGCGGAGTAGGGCGATGGCAACGCCGCGTCGCGAACCGAAAGAGGCCACGCCGGACGGGCGGATCGCCGACAACATCGTGTATTTCGCCCGCACCTTGCGCAAGGCCGGCATGCGGGTCGGCCCGGCCTCGGTCAAGGACGCGATCGAGGCGGTGCTGGCCGCCGGCATCGGTTCCCGCGACGATTTCTACTGGACGCTGCACGCTGTCCTCGTCTCGCGGCACGAGGACCACCCAACCTTTGACGAGACGTTCCGGCTGTTCTGGAAATCGCACGAGCTGATCGAAAAGATGCTGGCGATTTTTTCTCCGGTGGCGCCTGATATCAGAGAGAAGCAGAAGCCGCGCGCTGCGGAAAACCGCGTCAGCCAGGCAATGTTCGAGGGCCACCAGAAGAACCAGCCGGCGAAAGAAATCCCCGAGTTCGAGGTCGACGCCCGCTTCACATTTTCCGGCAACGAGGTGCTGAGGGGCAAGGACTTTGCTCAGATGAACGCCGCCGAGATGGCCGACGCCAAGAAGGCGATTACCGCGTTGCGGCTGCCCTTCGACATGGTCAGGACACGGCGTTTCAAATCCGACGCGCATGGCCGACGTATCGATCCGCGCGCCATGATGCGCTCGGCCGCGCGGACAGGCGGCGAACTGATCCTGCCAAGATTCCGGTCACCGCGCGAGGTTCACCCGCCGCTGGTCGTGCTTGCCGATATTTCCGGTTCGATGAGCCAGTACACACGCATCTTTCTGCATTTCCTGCATGCGCTGACCGAAAAGCGCCGACGCGTGCATGCCTTTGTCTTCGGCACCAGGCTGACAAATCTGACGCGGCAGATGCGCCATCGCGATCCTGACGCAGCACTCGCCGATTGCTCGGCTGCGGTGATGGACTGGTCGGGCGGCACCCGCATCGGCGATACGCTGGCCGAATTCAACCGGCTGTGGTCGCGGCGCGTGCTGGGCCAGGGCGCGGTGGTGCTGCTGATCACCGACGGGCTGGAGCGCGACGACATCGCCGGCCTGTCGGAGGAAATGGAGCGCCTGCACAAATCCTGCCGCCGGTTGATCTGGCTGAACCCGCTGCTGCGCTTCGACGGTTTCGAGGCCCGTGCCCGCGGTGTCAAGGCGATGCTGCCGCATGTCGACGAGTTCCGCTCGGTACACAATCTCGATGCGCTCGCTGATCTCTGCGAGTCGCTGGACAAGAATTCGGCGCGCTTGGTCGACCCACGCAGATGGATTGAAGGTGGCGCGTGAAGCGCCGCATAGCCATATGTTTTCTCCGGGAGAAACGGTGATGGAAAACAATATCTATCTCGATGAGGCGCGCGATCCGCTGATCATCGCCGAAGGCTGGATGAAGGACGGCAAGGATGTCGCCATTGCCACCGTGGTCGAGACGTGGGGCTCGGCGCCGCGTCCGGTCGGCAGCCATCTTGTCATCGACGCGGAAGGCAACTTCCACGGCTCCGTCTCTGGCGGCTGCGTCGAAGGCGCGGTGGTCGCCGAGGCAATCGATGTCATCGACACCGGCAAGGCAAAGATGCTGGAGTTCGGTGTCGCCGATGAGACCGCCTGGCAGGTTGGCTTGTCCTGCGGAGGCCGCATCAAAGTCTATGTCGAGCGGTTGGGTTAGGCCGGGCACGATGGATCCTTATGCGCTGAAGACGCTGAACGCCGAACGCCGCGCCCGCCGCGCGGCGATCCTGGTAACCGATCTCGGCGACGGCCGCGACCGCATCGTGCGCGAGGGCGACCAGGTCGCCGGCGATCTGGGCGCTGCGATCGCCAAGGCGTTTCGATCAGGCAGTTCCGGGTCGGTCGAGGCGGAGGGGCGAACTTTCTTCCTCAACGCCTATCTGCCGCAGCCGCGCCTGTTGGTGATCGGCGCCGTTCATATCAGCCAGGCACTGGCGCCGATGGCCAAGATCGCCGGCTTTCCCGTCGAGATCGTCGATCCGCGCACGGCCTTTGCCACCGCAGGCCGCTTTCCCGATGTCGCGCTGCATGCCGAATGGCCCGAGGATGTTCTGAAGCGCCAGCCGCTCGACAGCTATACGGCGTTGGCAGCCGTCACCCATGACCCGAAGATCGATGACTTCGCGCTGAAGGCGGCGCTCGACGCCAACTGCTTCTATGTCGGGGCGCTCGGCAGCCGCAAGACCCATGCGAAGCGCGTCGAGCGCCTGCTGGCATTGGGCGCGACCGCCGACCAGATCGCCCGCATCCACGCGCCGATCGGCCTCGACATCGGCGCAGCGAGCCCGGCCGAGATCGCCGTCGCGGTGCTGGCGCAGGCGATCCAGGCCTTTCGCTCGCGTGGCCTCGAAGCCTCCGCATCGGCCCAAAGATCGGAATCGATTTTGGAGAAGCACGATGCGTAGATTCAAAGTAGGTGAGCGTCCTTTGCGCGTCCAAGAGGACGCGCGGCGCTCTACGGACGCGGCGGCGTGAAATTCGGCCCGATCCCGATCGACACGGCCGAGGGCGCGGTGCTGGCGCATGCCACCACGGTCGGAGAGCGGCGCTTCCGCAAGGCGCATCGGCTGAGCGCCAATGATGTATCTTTGCTCAAGGCGGCAGGGATTTCGGAGGTTGTCGCGGCTGTTCTTGCTCCCGACGATTTGAGCGAGGACGCTGCCGCCGAAAAGATCGCCGAAAGCATGATCCATCGCAACATCGAGGCCAAGCCCGCCGCGACCGGCCGGGTCAACCTGCACGCCGAGGCGGGCGGCATCTTCACTGTCGACGCGGCGAAGATCGACGCCATCAACGCCGTCGACCCGACCATCACCATCGCCACGCTGGCGCAGCACGCACCGGTCGAAAAGGGCCAGATGGTGGCGACCGTGAAGATCATTCCCTTCGCGGTCGGCTCAGTGCTGGTCGATGCGGTGGCAAGGATCTGCGCCGGCAGCGAGATCTTCGCCGTCAATGCCTATCAGCCGGTCCGTGTCGGCGTCATCCAGACGGTTCTGCCCGGTATCAAGCCGAACGTGCTCGACAAGACGTTGCGTGTCACCGAAGCCCGCCTGGCGCGCTCGGGCGGCCGGCTGACGGCGGAGCGCCGCACGCCGCATGAAGTTGGTCCCGTTGCGGAAGCTGCGGCCTCGCTGGCGCGCGACAACGACATGGTGGTGATCTTCGGCGCTTCGGCGATGAGCGATTTTGGCGACGTCGTCCCGGCGGCGATCGAGAAGGCCGGCGGCATCGTCATCCGCGCCGGCATGCCGGTCGATCCCGGTAATCTGCTGGTGCTCGGCACACTTGGCGGCAAGCACGTCATCGGTGCGCCCGGCTGCGCGCGCAGCCCCAAGGAGAACGGCTTCGACTGGGTTCTCGACAGGTTGATTGCCGGTCTCGACGTGACGGCCAAGGATATTGCCGGCATGGGTGTCGGCGGTCTGTTGATGGAAATCCCGACGCGGCCGCAGCCCCGCGAGCCGCTGCCGGCCAGGGCCGAGTTGAAAGTCGATGTCGTGCTGCTGGCCGCCGGTCGCTCCAGCCGCATGGGCGGCCCGAACAAGCTGCTGGCGCTGTTCGACGGCAAGCCGCTGGTGCGCCGCACCGCCGAGCGCGCGCTCGGTTCGAAAGCTTCGGGCATCATCGTTGTCACCGGCCATCAGCGCGAACGCGTACACGCCGCATTGTCGGGCCTGGATGTGACCTTCGCCGATAATCCGGATTTCACCGAGGGCCTGTCTTCGTCGCTGAAGGCCGGCATCGCCCGGGTTGCCGGCGATGCCGCCGGCGCCATGATCATGCTCGGCGACATGCCTGGCGTCTCGTCGGCCGACCTCGACAGGCTGATTGACGCATTCCGCAAGTCCGAGGGCCAATCGGTCGTACGCGCCTCGCATGAGGGTAAGCGAGGCAACCCGGTGCTGCTGCCGCGCTCGCTGTTTGCGGCGATCGCTCATCTCGAAGGCGATACCGGCGCGCGCCATCTGGTCGAGGCCGAGGGGCTCGATGTCGTCGATGTCGAGATCGGCAAGGCGGCTTCGATAGACGTCGACACCCGCGAGGCGCTGGAAGGCGCCGGCGGCGTGCTGCAGGATTGACAAACCAAAGCCGAAAAACGATGCCTTTGGCATGGCTTTCCGTTTACCCCTTCTGATCTCGGCGTTTTTTTTGTTTTCGGGTTTGGCGCATGGCCAAACGCTGCCGCTAAAGCCCTTCAAGGATGATCTGTTTGCCTATCCGGGCACGCTCTCATCCGAGAACAACGGCGCGTATACAGTCGTCGACTATCGCGAGCTGCGCGACATCAACGCCCGCGACAAAGTGCCGGAGCGCCGCGCGCAGGCGCAGTATGTCGACACCGGTGTGCGTAACGTGCAGCGGGATCTGTCGCTGAAGACCGATGCCGGAAATATCCGCCACGTCGGCGTCGGCCGCACGCAAGGCGCCGGCATCATCGTGCTCTATCTGCACGGGCAGGGCGGCAGCCGCAAGCAGGGCGTTGACGACTTCACCTTTGGCGGCAATTTTAACCGCATCAAGAACCTGATGGCCGGCAATGGTGGCCTCTATCTCTCACCGGACTTTTCCGATTTCGGCGACACCGGGGCGGCCCAGATCGCCGCGCTGATCGGCCATTATGCCCAGCAGTCGCCGGGCGCGAAGATCTTCGTTGCCTGCGGCTCGATGGGCGGCGCACTGTGCTGGAAGCTTGCTGCCCGCAAGGATACGGGCGGCCGCATCGACGGGTTGCTGCTGCTCGGTTCGCTGTGGGATGAAAGATTCTTCTCGAGCCCGGGCTTTAAGCGCCGTGTCCCGGTCTTCTTTGGCCACGGCAGCAAGGATCCGGTATTTCCGGTGGCAAAACAGGAAGACTTCTTCCGTTCGATCCTGGCCAAATCGAAAACCTATCCGGCCCGCTTTGTTCGTTTCGAGACAGGCACGCACGGCACGCCGATCCGCATGACCGACTGGCGCGGCACGCTCAATTGGATGCTGTCGAAGGCGCCCTAATGCATGTCGCCCAAAAGTGTGTAGCGGTTTTGGGACAACGACATGCATCAAGAAAAAACTTGAAGCGCGCCGCGCCTCAAGGCGCAGTGTTGTAGTCCACCACCGTCTGCGGGTTGATCTCGCCGTCGTAGGAGGCGTCGACATCGTACTGCACCAGCGAGAAATTGCCGTTGCGAAAAAGATATGTCCCGGCCGAGGAGGCATCGCCGACGCCGCGCCACTTGTTGAGGGACGAGATCGTCTTGGTGGCGTCGTCAAATTCGGAATTGACCAGCTGGTCGTCGGTCTGGAAGCCAACGACGTTGATCGCCTCGACCTTACCTTCGCTATCGTTGTTCTCATAATGGATATCGAGTTCCGGCGAGGCGAACTGCAGCTGCCGGACGCCTGATATGTCGTCGTAGACATAGTAGACGGCACTCTCATTGTAGGCAGCCATCGAACAGAAGAAGCGGAACAGCCGCGTCTCGCGTTCGGGCTCATCGGCCGCGGCGCCAGCATCCTTGTAGCGGAGCGAGTAGGCGTCCGGCTCTCCCAAAGGCTCGCCGCCAGGCATCTCCTTGTCGCATTGTTCGCCATAGGTGGCCGCAAACGCCTCCTTGGCCTGCTCCAGCGCCGCATCCTTCTTCGGCGGCGGCGGTCCGTCGCCGCAGCTTTCCGGCACAGCATTGTCGAAATCGGCCTTCGCCGGTTTCAGCGCGCCCTTGTCGATGAAGATCGGGCGAAATGGCGGTTCCTGGATCGAGGCGTTGACCTGGCGCAGCGTGTAGCAGCCGGCAAAGACATTTTCGCTGCCGTCCTTAGCTGTCGCCCGGATGGCGACCGGAACGCTGTAATAGATGCTGCCGGCAGCACCGTCTTCGGACACGGCACCGGTTTTGACTTCGACGGCGTTGGTGCCGTCATAGCCCTTTACGAAGGCGTCGAAATCCTTGGCCGGCTTGGTGTCGCCGAAATAATCCCAGGCGCGCGCGAATTCTTGCCGGTTGATGGCGCTATAGAGCGAGCGGATGACCGCTTCGGCGTCCGACCTGTCATCGACATAGGGCGCATCGGCGGCGAGTACTGGCTGGCCTGACACGGTAAAGGAGAAAAAGGCGGTCGCTGCGAAAAGGGCGCTTCTCATCGGGAATCTCCACCTGATGGGAAATCCTATCATACCGATTGCGGCGACGTGGTGACGCTTGAAGAATCGCCCGCGGAGGCGTTAGGTCCCGACGTCGGCGTTCCGCCGGATAGGAGATTCACGTGACCATATCGATGTACGAAGCGTCCGTGCCGGTGTTTTCGGCCAGGTTGAAGGCGCTATCCAATGTGCTGGATATCGCTGAGCAGAATGCGCTCGACCGCAAGATCGACCCGCAGGTGTTTTTGACGTCGAGGCTGGCGCCGGACATGTACGCGTTGACCAGGCAGGTACAGATCGCCACCGACCACGCCAAGGGCGCGCCATCGCGGCTTGCCGGCCGCGAGGTGCCCAAATACGAAGACAACGAGGCGAGCTTTGCCGATCTCCAGGCGCGCATCGCCAAAACCGTCGACCATCTGGCGACATTCTCGGCTGCCGATATGGACGGCTCGGATGACAGAGTGCTCGAGCTGAAGCTTGGCCAGCGCGAATTCTCGATGGCCGGCATGCAGTATCTGCTGCATCTCGCCATGCCCAATTTCTATTTCCACGTGACCACCGCCTACGACATCCTTCGCCACAATGGCGTGCCGCTGAGCAAGGCGATTTTCATGGGATCGCGTTGAAAAATTGGCGATGAGATATCCCGGTCGAGCCGGGATATCCGACTAGCGGGAGGACATTTCGCGGGCGGTGCGCGGGAAGTCGGCTGGTTTGATGCCAATATCCCCACGGTCGGCATTGCTCATTGAATGAAGCAGCGCCAGCGCCGCGCGGTAGCGCAGATGTTCCTGCGGACGCGGACGGGCGAACATTTCAGTGAGGAAACCCATGATTCAAGCCCCTGGTTGGTCCTCCCTGAGTCCCAAATATAGTCAAATCATGACAATTGTGCAGTGCAGCATTTGCATGGCAGCTATGCCGCACCGAATTTCTTGACCACAATCGACTTCGCCGGTGAAACTCCCGGCGCGGGCTGACCGTATAGCTGAATGCCGGCACAGGGCCGGTTTTTCCTCGCCATTCCTGGCGGAATTCCGGACTGCATGAAAATCCAGTCCGCCTTTTACCTACTTGCGCCTTGCGTTCACTGGATCTCGCGGAAAAGTGCTAGCCGATTTGCGGCGGGCTTGGAGACAGCCCGCGCCTTCCTGTATGCTGCGGCTTCCTCCCCGCGCAGCCGCGCAAAGAATTCCCGCCGGAGAAAGTTCCATGCACAAACGCCGCCTCGGTCGGACCGATCTTCTTGTTTCCCAGATCTGCTTGGGTTCGATGACCTGGGGCCAGCAGAACACCGAAGCGGACGGCCACGCCCAGATGGACCTGGCCTTTTCGCGCGGCGTCAACTTCATCGACACCGCCGAGCTCTACCCGATCCCGCCCAAGGCGGAGACGCAGGGCTGGACCGAGAAGATCATCGGCAGCTGGTTGAAAGCGAAGCGCAATCGCGATCAAGTGATCCTCGCCTCGAAAGTGGTTGGCCGCACCGCCAATGCATGGTTCCGCGGCGGGCGCCCGTCGAAGCTGGTGCGCGCCGACATCTTCGATGCCGTCGAAAAGTCGCTGACCAGGCTCAACACCGATTATTTCGATCTCTATCAGATCCATTGGCCGGAGCGGGACGTGCCTTGGGGCGCCAACCCGAACCGTGTCGGTGCCGTGCCGCTGCGAGCCGATTCCGTCGGCGCACCGGCTGGCGAGACGCCGATCACCGAGACACTCGCCGTCTTCGACGAACTGGTGAAGGTTGGAAAAATCCGCCATTTCGGTCTGTCGAACGAGAGCTCTTGGGGCGTCATGCGGTTCATCGCCGAAGCTGACAAGGGCCTCGGTCCACGCCTGGTGTCGCTGCAAAACGCCTATAATCTCGTCAACCGCAGCTTCGAGGTGAATCTCGCCGAAGTCTGCGAGCGCGAACAGGTTTCGTTTCTGCCCTATTCGCCGTTGGCGCAGGGCTATCTCACCGGCAAATACGATCATGGCGCGCGGCCGCAAGGCTCACGCTCGCAGCTCTTCAATCGGGGCCAGCGCTACGAGACGCCCAACGCCGCGGAAGCGCAGCTTGAGTACAACGAGCTGGCGCGCTCTTTCGGCATGGAGCCGGCATTGTTTGCCAACGCCTATGTCACGAGCCGGCCTTTCGTCACCTCGAGCATCATCGGCGCGACGACCATTTCGCAACTCGAAATGGCGCTGTCTTGCGCCGATGTCGTCTGGACCGAGGACATGCAGAAGGCGGTCGATGCAATCCACCAGCGTGTCGGCAACCCCTGTCCGTGAGCAATACGGCCGGTAGCGAAGTTATCAAATGATTACAACGGGAAGGGGCAGAAATGGATTTTCCGATCGATGCCGTGCGCGAGAAATTTCCGGCCCTGTCGCTGACCGACAGGGGCCGTCGCCGCATCTACCTCGACAACCCTGCCGGCACGCAGGTGCCGCAAGCGGTTGCCGACGCGGTGTCACGCTGCCTGCTGACCACAAACGCCAATCTCGGCGGATTCTTCGAAACCACGATCGCGGCGCAACAAATCGTCGATGACGCCCATGCGGCGATGGCCGATTTCTTGGCTGCTGCGAGCCCTCAGGAAATCATCATCGGCGCCAACATGACGACTCTGACCTATCACATGTCGCGCACGCTCGGCCGCACGATGAAACCGGGCGACGAAATCATCCTCACCCGCATGGATCACGAGGGCAACGCATCGCCGTGGCTGCAGCTGGCCGAAGACCTTGGCCTTGTCGTGCGCTGGCTGCCTTTCGACGAGCAGAGCTGGCAGATCGAGGAGGCGGCGCTTGCTACGCTGCTCACCGACAGGACCCGGCTCGTCGCTTTGAACTACGCCAGCAATCTGACCGGCTCAATTAACCGGGTGAAGGCGCTGACCGGCATTGCCAAGCAGGCCGGCGCCCTGGTCTATGTCGACGCTGTTCAGTTCGCACCGCACGGCCTGATCGACGTCAGCGATATCGGCTGCGATTTCCTGATCTGCTCGGCCTATAAATTCTTCGGCCCGCATTTGGGTATCTTATGGGGCAGGCTGGATGTCATCGATGCGCTGAAACCGTATAAATGCCGCTGTTCGTCCAATGCTCTGCCGGAGCGGTTCGAACTCGGCACGCCGCAGATCGAGCTGATGGCCGGACTGACGGCCGCGGTCGATTACTTTGCGGAACTCGGCGCGGCGGCAGGCGATGGCGGCTCGCGCCGCGCCAGGATCGCCAAGGCCTTCGAAACATCAATAGCTTATGAGAACCCGCTGGCGCAAAGGCTGATCGACGGCCTGTCGGCTATCTCAAGCCTGACCATCCATGGCATTACCGATCCGGCGCGTGTCGGGGAGCGCGTCCCGACGGTCTCCTTCACCGTCGACGGCATCGTGCCGGAGACGATCGTACGGCAGATGAATGCGGAAAACATCTTCCTGTGGTCCGGCCACAACTATGCCTGGGAGATCGTCCACCAGCTCGGCATTCCGCCCGAACAGGGCGTCGTGCGCATCGGCATCGCCCACTACAATACGGCGGCCGAAATCGACGAGACACTGGAGAGCGTGCATCGCGTCATCGCGATGCTGCGACAGGAGCGATCCTGATCCGACATCACCGCCTCTTGCTGCCGCCGAAGCCGGTGAGAAAGGCAGTAAGATTGTCGCCGAGCTCGTCGCAGAGATAGCCGCCCTCCTGCACGATGACCGTCGGCAGGCCGAGGCCGGCGATAGCCTCGCCGATGCGCGAGAAGCCCGGTGTCGTTACCGACAGTCCGCCGAACGGATCGCCTTCGAAGGCGTCGAGGCCGAGCGCCACCACAAGCGCTTCCGGCGCAAAGGCGCGGATACGCTGGAAAGCCACATCCAGCGCGTCGAGGAATGCGGCGTCGCCGGATTTGCGCGCCAGCGGCAGGTTGAAATTGTAGCCGAGGCCGGCCCCTTCGCCACGTTCGTCGGCATGACCCCAGAAGAACGGGTAGAAGCGCACCGGATCGGCATGCAGCGAGACGGTGAGCACGTCCGGTCGCGCATAGAAAATGCCTTGCGTGCCGTTGCCGTGATGCAGATCGACGTCGAGGATTGCCACCCGCGCCGCATTCTTGCGGAGCGTCTGTGCCGCGACCGCTGAATTGTTGATGAAACAGAAGCCGCCGGCGACATCGGCAAAGGCGTGGTGGCCGGGCGGACGGCAGAGCGCATAGGCAGCCGGTGCACCTGACATCACGGCCTCAGCGGCCTCGACCGCGCTCCAAGCGCTCCACAGCGCGCTCTGCCAGGTCTCGCTTGAGATCGGGCAAGCGGTGTCGGCCATGTGATAGCCGGCCTGGCCGACCGCTGAGGCCGGATAGGAGCCGCCCCGCGCGATCGGATGGATGTTGGGGATCACTTCCGCCGAAGCGCCTTCGATGCGCTGCCAGCGCACAAAGATGTGCTCGAGAAAATCGAGATATTCGGGCGTATGCACCGCCGCGACCGGTCCTGGCCCGTGATCTCTCGGCCGTTCGATCGTGCAGCCGGCGGCCCTTGCGCCGGCGAGCAGCCATTCGACGCGTTCCGGCTTTTCCGGATTGGGTTTCTGCGCACCGCTGGAGAGGAATGCCTTGGGATCATGGCGCTTCTGTTCTTCGGCATAGAACGCTTTCATCTTGGCTCCTCATCATCGGGTGCATCGGCGAAGGCAAAGAACGCGTCGCCGGCGATCTTCTGCACCTGCTCGTAGCTCGACCAGGCAATGCCCAGTCTTTCGTAAAAGGCTTTGGCGGTTTCATTGTCGGTGTCGACGGACAGCCTAAGGTAGACGCCGCCGTCCTCCCGGCATTCTCGCGCGACACGACGCAGCAGGCGTTCGCCGATCCTGCGGCCGCGAAACCGGTCCTCGACATAGAGGTCCTGCACATAAACGCCGGGCCGGCCCATCCAGGTCGAGAAGATCGGGAAATGCAGGCACAGGCCGGCGAACTCGCCGCCGACTTCCGCAATCAGCGTCGAGAAGGCAGGGTTTTCGCCAAAGCCGTAGGTGCGAAGGTCGTCGGCCGTAGAAGTGATTTCCTCGGGCGCGCCGATATGGGCGCCAAGCCGCAGGATCGCAGCATGGATGGTTTCGATGTCCTCGACGGTGCCGGGCCGGATGCGAATGTCTTTTGACGCTGGGTTGATCACGGCCGCATCTCAGAACGCCACCCGGTCGCCGCCCTTGAGTGCCAGCATCTCACGCGCCTCAGCGGGCGAGGCGACGTCCAGCGACAGCCCGTCGAGCACGCTGCGGATACGGCGCACCTGGTCGGCATTGGACTTTGCCAGCTGGCGGCCGTCGTAGAGGCTGTCCTCCAGCCCAACGCGGACATTGCCGCCCATCGCTGCCGCAAGCGAGATCATCGGCATCTGGTGGCGGCCGGCGGCCAGCACCGAAAACTGATAGCTGTCGCCGAACAGTTTGTCGGCGATACGCTTCATATGGACCAAATTGTCGGGATCGGCGCCGATACCGCCCAATATGCCGAACACGAACTGGATGAACAGAGGTCCTGACACCAGCCCCCGGTCTCGAAAATGCGCTAAAGAATAGAGGTGGCCGACATCATAGCATTCGAATTCGAAGCGTGTGCCGCAGCCCTTTCCAAGTCTTTCGAGCACGGTCTCCATGTCGGCAAAGGTGTTCTTGAAGATCGTGTCACGTGTCGCTTCAAGCAGCTTGGGCTCCCACTCGTGATGCCACTCCCTTGGCCGGTCGAGCATCGGGAACAGCGCGAAATTCATCGAGCCCATATTGAGCGAGCACATTTCGGGCTCGGCCCTGAGCGGTGCGGCCAGCCGCTGGTCGAGCGTCATCAGCGACGAGCCGCCGGTGGTGATGTTGATCACCGCTGATGTCGCCTGCTTGATGCGCGGCAGGAACTGCATGAACACATCAGGATCGGCGGTCGGCCGCCCGTCACTGGGATCGCGGGCGTGAAGATGCAAGATCGAGGCGCCGGCTTCGGCGGCGGCAATAGCCTCTGCGGCGATCTGGTCCGGCGTCACCGGCAGGTGCGGCGACATTGACGGCGTGTGCACCGACCCGGTGACGGCGCAGGTGACGATGACTTTTCGCGGCGCCATTTCAGCCTTCGACCGGCAGGTCGAGCTCGCCGGCCAGCACCTGCAGCGAGTCGCCGATGATGGCGACGATTTCGCCGACCTGTTCCTTGGTAATGATCATCGGCGGTGCCACCATGAAATTGTCGCCGTCGAAGCCGCCCTTGACCTTTCGCCCATAGATGATCAGGCCGCGCTCATAGGCGAGGTCGAGCAGCCGCTGGGTGGCCTTCTTCGCCGGTGCGATCGGCCCCAGCGTATCGGGGTCGGCGACCATCTCGGCACCTAGGAGCAGGCCCTTGCCGCGCACGTCGGCGATGAACGGAAACCGCTTGGCCAACCCCTTCAGCTCGGCCATCAAAAGATCGCCCATGTCAGCTGCATTGGCGATCAGGCCGAGACGATCCATCTCGCTAAGCACGGCGAGCCCGGCGGCGCAGGCGAGCGGATTGCCGGCATAGGTATGGCCGTGCTGGAAGCCGCCGGAGGCGAGCAGCGGTTGCACCAGCCGCATCGGTGCCGCCAGCGCGCCGAGCGGCGCATAGCCCGAGCCCAGCCCCTTCGACAGCGCGACGATGTCGGGCTTGCAGTTCCAATGGTCGCCACCGAGGAATTTTCCGGTGCGGCCGGCACCGCTCATCACTTCATCATGGATGAGCAGGATGTTGTAGCGGTCGCAGATTTCGCGGATGCGCGGATAATAGCTGTCCGGCGCGACCAGCGCCGCGGTGGCAGCGCCGCCGACCGGCTCCATGATGAAGGCGAGCACGCTTTCCGGCCCTTCGGCGAGGATCTTCTCCTCCAGCATGTCGGCGTAGCGGATGCCGCGCTGCTCCATCGAGAGATTGTCGCGGTCGCGCCAGGCGGCCGGCGCCGGCACGGTCGGCATGACCTGCATCATCGGTGTGAAAGTCTCGGCCAAGGCGTCGTCGCCGGTGACGGATAGCGAACCAAGCGTGCCGCCATGATAGGAGGGAAAGCGGGTGATCACCTTCCAGCGCTTGGGCTGGCCTGTCGCCACTGCCCACTGCCGGCCGAGCTTGATGCAGGATTCCGTCGCTTCCGAGCCGCCCGAGACGAAAAAAATGCGGTCCATGCCTTCGGGCAGCTTTCCGGCCAGCTCGCGCGCGAGCTCCTCGGCCGGCTCGTTCTCGAAATGCAGCCGGTAGGCGAAGGTTGCGCGGTCCATCTGCCGCTTCATCGCATCGAGCACGTTGCGGTTGGAATGACCGATATTGGCGACCATCGGTCCGCTCGATCCGTCGATGAAGCGGCGGCCATCCTGCGTCCAGATGTAGATGCCTTCGGCGCGGTCGACCAGCGGCCGGCGCAGGCTGGACAGATAGAACAGATGCGATGGCGGGCGCGTCTCGGTGTCCGGGGCAGGGGTTTGGGACTTCAGCATGTCAGGACTTTCCGAGATAGCGGTCGAGAACATTCTTGGTGACGAGCTCGACCATCGGGTCCTGCCTTAGCAGGCCGGCGACCCATTCGCAGCTTCCGGCGTGGAACACCTCGCCCTTGCCGCGCGGGAAATTGACGATCATGCCGTTGCCGCGCTTGACCTTGTCGAGATTGGCGTCGCTCGCCTCGCCGAACAGCGTTTCGGCGGTGAAGCGTCCGTCCTCGTCGCCGAGGAACTGGTCTTCGAACGGAATATCGGCGCTCTCCTCTACCTGGCTGGCCATGCCGACCGCGAGAATTTGCAGCCCGTCCGGTGCGCCGCTGTTGGGCGTAGGGTAGGGCAGTCCGCCTCGGATCTCGTGGTCGAGCCCGTCGACCTCATAGCCATAGACATGGCTGTCGGCGCCGAGCAGGTCGCCATAATAGATGCCTGTGCCGGCGAACGCCCAATGCTCCGGCCGGTAGACCGGAAAGCCGCGCACGCCGCGCGGCGCGCAACCGCCCCAGCCGGCGTAGAGGCCCCTAGTCGCATTGAGCCCGAAAGTCGAGGCGCCCGGCCGGCCAATCTCAGGTGCTTCCCAGGAGTTCGTGGCGCGGGTCACGTCGCCGCCCCGATAGGCCGGATCCTCGGCGCGGGCGCGGTATTTGTAACAGATTTGCCGGCGGCCCTCGTCCTCCAACCTGGTCTGCCACATGAAATTGCCGGCGAAGCGCGCCGCATGGCCGCCGCGCTCGACATAGGCGTCGACAGTGTCGCGCATCTCCCAGGTCCAGTATTCGTCGTGGCCGACGAAGACGACGCAGTCATAGCCGTCGAGGATTTCGGGCGAGAATTGCAGTTCGTGCTGGCTGGCGAGGTCGACGGCATAGCCAGCACGCTCGGCAAAACGAAAGAAGTGGCTGTCATAGCTTGCCCAGCCGGACGAGGCGTATTTCTTCGAATGGCCGGTGGCGAAGGCCCATTCCATATGCGGATAGCGCGGCACGGTCTTGGGCGGCACGGCGACCTCGAGCGGCACGCGCGGCGCCTCGTTCGGCAGAACAACAAAACCGCGGCACCATGGCCGCTGCGTCGACACTATTGGGGCATACTGGTCGCGGTTCGGGCCGGTGATGCCTTCGTAATGATTGGAGCCACCCCACGTGTTGTAGGCAAGCCAGGTGCCGGTGGCTGCAAGCTGCAGCACACGACCGCGTTTCTTGCCGGGCTGCGGGCTAACGATGAAAAGATCCTGGCAGCGGATCGGCTTGCCGTCGCGGCCGTCCGCCGTCAGCGTGACGCGGTAGGCTCCGGACGGCCAATCGTCGCCGACCCGGAATTCAAACGAAGCGCCCCAGCCGCAGCCCACGACCGAACATTGGTCGGGTGTATCCTGCCAGCGCGCCGCGATCCCAGCCTTCTCGAACATTTTCGTTTCGGTGCCGCCGTCGCGGACGATCGACATGCTGAAGCTGGAGGCCGTCGAGCTGACATGCAGCACCACCGTCTCGTCCCGGCGGTATGAAAAACGATCGCTGTAGCACCAGATCTCGCCGCGTTCGCCATCCATGCCCGGCCACTCCCAGTAGTGGCCGCGCACGGCTTGCCGGCGCTGGTGGGGCGTCAGTCCGAAATCGGGGAATTCGGTAGGAAGCTTCGTCATGAACGCCTGTGAAGGGTCGAACGCGTCATTTCGACCATCTGCCGGCCAGCCGTCAATTGGAAACGATCGGGCCAGCGATAGCTCACAGCCGGCCTTGGCCTTGCCTTCCAAACGGACTATCACAAAGGGTGGCCTTTTTCGCCACGGGAGCCGACATGCTGAGAGTGCAAAAGGTCAAGGTGGATGACATCTACGTGCCGACCGCGCGCAGGAAGACACTGCATCCCGAAACCGTCCGGCATCTGGCCGAAGACATTCTGGAAAACGGCATGAAGACGCCGATCCAGGTGCGCCACGACGGCAAGCGCCATGTCCTGGTCGAAGGCCTGCATCGGCTGGAAGCGGCGAAGTGGCTCGGCGAGACCGATATCGACGCCTATCTGGTGCAAGCCAAGCGCCACTAAGCTCTCCTTCGGCGTTCGCCGGAATCGGCCTGGTGAAATTTTCGCGGGACGCTGTCGGGCTGCGCGTTGCCCGCTCGTCCTTGAGACGGAAACCGGCATTCAAGCCGACTCTTTTGCAAGTGAGGAGACCATCATGACCACCAAGCTCGACATCGCCCCCAGCTCCGACCGCGAACTGGTTCTTGCCCGCATCATCGATGCGCCGCGCGAGAACGTCTATCGCTGCTGGACCGAGCCGAAGCTCGTGACGCAATGGTTCGCGCCAAAGCCGTGGACGACGCCGCGCGCCGAAATGGATGTGCGCAGCGGCGGCTCCAGCCTGGTCGTCATGGCGGGACCCGATGGTAATGAATTTCCGAACCCCGGCATCTTCCTCGAAGTCGTGCCGGGCAAGAAGATCGTTCTCACCGACGCCTATACGAAGGCGTGGGAGCCGTCCGAAAAGCCGTTCATGACAGTCGTGCTGACCTTCGAGGATGAGGGCGAGGGCAAGACCCGCTACATCGCCCGGGTTGCGCATTGGTCGGTCACTGACCGCGAAGAGCACGAGAAGATGGGCTTTCACGAGGGCTGGGGCCAGTGCGCCGACCAGCTCGAAGAAGTCGCCAAGCGACTTTGATATCGGCGGGACGGAAGGAGACCGACATGTCCAGAGCGATGTTTTTCGCCATTTTCGCCTCGGCTGCAGCACTCTTCGCTGCGCCGGGCGCCACCAAGGCCGAGGAGGCAAAGCCCGCCATGACCTCCGAACTGAAAGCAATGCCGAAGCCGGCGAAATCCGGCCTGCTGCCAATCAACGGCCTGAATTACTATTACGCCGTCTATGGCCAGGGCGAGCCGCTGCTTCTCCTGCATGGTGGGCTCGGCACCACCGACATGTTCGCGCCGATCCTGCCGAGGCTTGCCGAGAACCGCACCGTCATCGGCGTCGACCTGCACGGCCACGGCCGCACCGCGCTCGGCGACCGGCCGTTGAGCCTGGAGGCGATGGGTGACGACATGGCGGCAATCATCAAGGCGCTCGGCTACGAGCAGGTCGATGTCATGGGTTATTCGCTGGGCGGCGGTGTCGCCTTCCGTATGGCCGTCCAGCATCCCGAGGCAGTGCGCCGGCTGGTCCTGGTGTCGGCGGGCTATGCCGCGGACGGCTTCTATGCCGACATGCGCGCCCAGCAGGCGCAGGTCGGCGCGGCGATGGCCGACATGATGAAAGACACGCCGATGTACAAGTCCTACGTGGCGGTCGCGCCGCATCCGCAGGACTTTCCGAAGCTGCTCGATCAACTGGGCGCCCATATGCGCAAGGACTACGACTACTCCGCCGACGTACCCAAGCTGAAGATGCCGGTCATGCTGGTTTTTGGCGACAGCGACATGTACCGGCCCGAGCATGAGATCAAATTCTATCAGATGCTCGGCGGCGGACTGAAGGACGCCGGCTGGATGCGCGAGAACCTTTCGCAGAACCGGCTGGCCATCCTGCCGAACCGCACCCATTACGACGTGTTCTTCGCGCCGGAACTGACAGCAGTCACGCTGCCCTTCCTCAATGGCGAGACCAAGGTCAAGACCTGGGACGAGGTCATCAGCGAGGCGGAATAACCACCTGACAACGGCCTGTCCGGCCCATCTCCCGCGAGATGGCTGGGACAGGCTTATCCCTCTGAAGCCGGCGATAAGCATTGGCAATCCCGGCACACGTCCTCGGGGCCAATGGCATCTCCCGCATCACAGCCATAGATGGCCGTATCAAGGCTTTTCAATTGACGCTGCTGTGCCGGTAGCTACCTTGCCGACAATCTTCAGAAAGAGGGCGCAGGTAATGGCGAAATATCAGGGTGGCTGCCTGTGCGGCGCGGTGCGTTACCGCACCGATGCCACGCCGATCAACGAGCGGGTCTGCCATTGCCGGCTCTGCCAGAAGGCGCTGGGCGCGGCCTTCAACGCACGCGTGCTGTTCCGCATCGACGACGTGACCATCGACGGGCCGGTGGCGACGGTGAATTCCTCGCCCGATCTCAAGCGCGGCTTCTGCCCGGGCTGCGGCACGACGATGTTTTCCCGGCGCGACTCCGCCGGCATCATCGGCGTGACCTCAGGCTCGCTCGACGCCCCTTCGGTATTCAAGCCGCAGATGCATATGTGGACCGCCTCGAAGCAGCCCTGGGTGCAGCTTGACGACGGCCTGCCGCAATATGAAGGCGCGCCACCCCCGAACTGAAGCACAGGCGAACTGAGCGCAAAGCGTGCCCAATTTTTTCATCCGGGACACGAGATAGCCGGCAAAGCGTCATTGGCGAGCCATCATTGCCGCCTATCTATTACGTGCGGGTCGGCAGTCGAGGAGGCGACGGATGAAAGACAGAATCAATACCCTGGATGAGCTTTTGAGCGATCCGATGGTCAAGCTCGTGATGGAGCGTGACCGCGTACAGCCGGCCGAGCTTCGCTCGCTGCTTGAAGAAAAGGTTCGCCGGGATGATGCACCGGTCGTCAACGATCGCCCCGTCACCGACCGCTTCATACCGCCCGCTCACATGGTAGCCGAGAGCTGCCACAAGTTATGGCTGTGCGGCTAGGCAGCGGGCCTGCAGGCGTCGGCGATCCTTCGCGCTGTCTCCGTCCTGCCGGCGTTTCCAAGCTCTCACCGCTACGGTGATAAAGTGGGCGCCATGTATTCTGTTTGCCCAGCTCTCGTCCTAACAATTTGATTCAAACTTTGTTGGCAATTTCTCGTTAGTAATCTGGATCGGTTGTCCGGCGGCGTTGTCTTGCCCTCGGTCTGTTGTGTTCTGCGTACAGGTCCAGATGCGGTTATCAGGCGTCGTCATCTTCTCGATCGCGTCACTTTGCCTTGCCGGCTGCACATCCACGTCCGGCGTCGACGCGCTGCAAGTCCCGTCCAGCGAGACGACCAGCTCCGTTGTGCGGCCGCCCGCGCCGGTGGCGTCGGTCGGTGCGGCCGATGCCGCACCCGACTTTGCGCAGGAAGAGGCGACGGAGCAGACTGTGGCGATGGCCACTCCAGGCCCTGCCGACAGCATCGAACCACCCGTCGAGCCGATTGCCCTGGTTGCGCCGAAGCGGCTGGCACGGGCAGCATCGATCCTCGCCGAGCCGGTCCAGCGCTACCGTTTTCGTGACGCCAAGCCGATCAATTTCGGCAAGGCCTCGCCCAGACACCTCGCCGTTCACGGCGTCGACGTTTCACGCTGGCAGGGCAACGTGAACTGGGCAAAGCTGCGCGCGCAGGGCGCGAACTTCGCCTACATCAAGGCGACCGATGGCGGCGATCATCTTGATCCGATGTTCATGAAGAACTGGCGCAACGCCGACGCCGCCGGCCTCAAGCGCGGCGCCTACCATTTCTTCTACTGGTGCCGTACGGCAGGCGAGCAGGCCGACTGGTTCATCCGCAACGTGCCGAGGGTCGAGGGCGCCTTGCCGCCGGTGATCGATGTCGAGTGGAACGGCGAATCCAGCTGCAAGCGGCGGCCGTCGCGGCAAAAGGTGCTGGAGAAGATGCAGGTGTTCATGGACAAGCTCGAGCGCCACTACGGCCAGCGGCCCATCATCTACACCGCGCCCGATTTCTACCGCGACAATCTCAGAGGCGCTTTCCCCGACTATCCGTTCTGGCTGCGCGCGGTGGCACAGCACCCGTCAAAGGTCTATCCCGGCCGCAAATGGGTGTTCTGGCAGTATTCCGGCTCCGGCCTGTCGCACGGCGTGAGAGGCCGCATCGACCTCAACGTCTTCCACGGCGACGAGAGAGCCTGGCGGAACTGGGTTGGTGGGCGGCAGATGGTGGCCGAGGCGGAGTAGGGGTTCCTTCTTGCTGCTCGCGCCTGCGGGGTGCTGATCGCGGCCGCAGAAAGCCGCTGTCTCAGAACTGTCATGGATCCGTCATCGCTTTGAAATGTCGTTCCCCCAAAGCAGGTGGCTTCCATTCGAACAGGAGACGCCACCGTGCCCCGCCATTCCGCGCTTTTCGTCCTGACGGCAGCGCTTGCTGCCTCCGTTTCGCTGCCGGCCCATGCCGACATGATGTTCAACCGGGTCGCGAGCTTCGCCGTCGCCGGAAACCTCCCGGCGGACGTCGAGCAGACCACGCCGACTTCGTCCGAGATCATCACGGCGACCGAAGACGGCATGACGCTGGTCTATTCCGACAGCCCGCTCGGCGCCGTCGGCTTCATCGACATCACCGACCCCAAGGCGCCCAAGGCCGGCGGCATCGTCAAGATCGAGGGCGAGCCGACGTCGGTCGTGGTCATTAGCGGCAAGGTGCTGGCCGGCGTCAACACGTCGAAGAGCAAAGCCAAGCCTTCGGGCAACCTCACCGTCATCGACCTTGCCTCCAAGGCGATCGAAGGCACCTGCGACCTCGGCGGCCAGCCGGACTCGCTGGCGTTCAGCAAGGACGGCAAGTTCCTGGCCATCGCCATCGAGAACGAGCGCGACGAGGAGCTGAACGACGGAGAAATTCCGCAGATGCCGGCGGGCGACCTCAAGATTTTCACGATGACCGAAGGCCAGCCTGATTGCGCGACGATGAAGAGCGTGAACCTGGCGGGCATTGCCGAGGTTGCGGCGGAAGATCCGGAGCCGGAATTCGTCGCCTTCAACGAGGCCGGCGAAATAGCGGTCACGCTGCAGGAAAACAACCACGTCGCCATCATCAACGCCGAAACCGGCGCGATCGTCACGCACTTCTCGGCAGGCTCCGTCACGCTGGACAAGATCGACACCAAGAAGAACGGCGCCTTTTCATTCGACGGCAAAATCGAAAACGTCGCACGCGAACCCGACGCCGTGAAATGGCTCGACAATGATCGTCTCGTCGTCGCCAACGAAGGCGACTACAAAGGCGGCTCGCGCGGCTTCACGATCTTCAGCAAGAAGGGCGAGGTTCTCTACGAATCCGGCCCGTCCTTCGAGTACGAGGTCGCCAATGCCGGCCATTATCCCGACGACCGCGACAAGAAGGGCGTGGAGCCGGAAGGTCTCGATACCGGCGCCTTCGGCGAAGACAGACTGATTTTCGTCGCTTCGGAGCGTGGCTCCGTTTTCGGCGTCTACAAGGACACGGGTGCGGAGCCTCAGTTTGTCCAGATCCTGCCGTCCGGCATCGGTCCGGAAGGCCTGGTCGCGATCCCGTCGCGCAATCTCCTGGTCACCGCCAACGAGGCCGACCTGTTCGAGGACGGGCTCGCCCGCTCGCACGTGATGATCTACGAGCGCTCCGAGGGTCCCGCCACTTACCCGATGATCACGGCAAAGCTCACGTCAGACGGCACGCCGCTCGGCTGGGGTGCGCTTTCGGCGCTCGCGGCCGGCGACACTGCCGGCAAGCTCTTCGCGGCCTCGGACTCGTTCTACGCCAACGCGCCCTCGATCTTCGAGATCGATGCCACGCAGACGCCAGCGCTGATCACCGGCAAGACCATTGTCACGCGTGGCGGCCATCCTGCACAGAAGCTCGACATCGAAGGCATCGTCGCCGATGGTGAAGGCGGCTTCTGGCTGGCCAATGAAGGCGATCCGGCAAAGCTCGTCCCGCACGCCATCCTACACGTCAACGACAAGGGCGAGATCAAGCAGGAAATCGGCTTCCCGATGGAATTGCTCGCCCATCAGACCCGCTTCGGCCTCGAAGGCATCACCACCATCGGCGAGGGCGACGACCTGACGCTGGTGATGGCGGTGCAGCGCGAATGGGCCGACGATCCGAAGGGCCAGGTCAAGCTTCTGGCCTACAAGCCGAAGGCCAAGGAATGGTCGGCGGTGCGCTATCCGCTCGAAGCGACCGACGCTGGCTGGATGGGCCTGTCGGAGATCACCGCGCATGACGGCAAGCTCTACATCCTCGAACGCGACAACCAGATCGGCGACCTGGCCAAGGTAAAGCGCGTCTATTCGGTGGCGCTCGACGCTTTCAAACCGGCCAAGCTCGGTGGCGAACTGCCGCTGGTCGAAAAGACGCTGGTGCGCGACATCATCGGCGACCTGAAATCGGCCACCAACGGCTATGTCATCGACAAGGTCGAAGGTTTCACCATCGACAAGAACGGCGACATCTTCGTCGCCACTGACAATGACGGCGTCGACGATTCTTCCGGCGAAACGCTGTTTCTCCGCTTGGGCAACATCAGCGCTGTGAACTGAGGGCAGTTCTTCCCTTCTCCCCCTGTGGGCCCACAAGGGGGAAGGGAAGGCGTGGCTTTAAGCCTACATATTCCGCCAGGCTGACACCTTTGGGCACATCCAGCCCATCGGCACGCAAGCCTTCGATATGAAAGCGTATAGCGTCGCGAATTTCGGTTTCCACCTCAGGCACCGTCGCGCCGGTCGCGACGCAGCCGGGTAGATCCGGCACATAAGCGGAAAAATTATTGCCGGCCTTTTCGATCACCACCGCGTAACGCATATCGTCACTCCTTTCAGTGTTCCCTGGTGCAACCTCTTCAGACGGCTTGCCGGCCACGGTGACGCGGCAATAGCGCGCCTCTGCTGGTTGGCGCGGAGTGAATTAAGGTCTGCTGTTGCTAGTGGAAAAGTTTGTCCTGAAGAATAGACGCGAACTGCTTTCCTTTTCCATTCTCTATTGGGTCGGCCAGAGGGGACACAGTGACAAGGAAATTATTCCTATCGTTTAAACTTGCCCAATTGATAAGCTCAACGCCCTGATGAGCCGCTGCATCAAGCGACGGGCGAGCAAGTTTTTCTAGCACTGCGGAGGTCGAATAGATCAGGCGTGCTTTCGTTGATTTTTCTCCAAACCGCATTTTCGCCCGCTCAATCACAAGTGCCGAGATAGCGATCTCTGACACAGCCTTTCGAAACGATGCTTCGTCACCAGAGGCGTCCACTGTCTCAAAGACATGGAACGCACCGTTTCGTAAAACCAGATCGGCGACGAGGCCCTCGTCGAGTTCGTATCCGGCGACAATTCGATGGGAATCAAGACCCTCTTCCTTTCGCGCAAGGATTCTCTGGTCCTTCAATACTCTCTTCACTTGACTGTACAGCCGCGTACGCTTTTCCCTCACCTTTCGCGGAGCGGGCTCGGGCTCTACTAATCGCTCAAGAACAGTCGAAATCCGGTTCTCGTAGGCCTGTTGAGATTCGGCTACAAACTGCCCAGCCTTGACGACCGAAAGTGGTCCCAACCGGGAAAGACGGCTAAATCTATCTTCTTCGGTGAGTAGCCCTTCTTGTCGTGCACGGTCGTCGATATCTCGGAAATTGGAAAACAGATCGAGCAACACCTGTTTGTCGAGCGCAGCCGACAACACGCGTGCCCTATCCAAAGTGCGCGTCACACGAACATCTAAGCTGTCATTGCGTAACACGACGATGCCGAGGTTCAACCGTTCCCCTCGACCATCGTTGGGTTCAAGTCGCACAATGGCGAACTTATATAAGTGAGGCATCAGATAAGCCCTTGCGAAGCGCATCTAGGCGCCGTTGCCTCTCGCCGTTCTCCCACCAATTAGTAAACTCCAGTCTTGCAGCTTGCTCAAGCCACGAATCTGGCATCGAAGAGAAGGCGGCCGATATCTTCTCTGATCCGATTCCGGCAAGCCGATCAATCATCGCGTTCGCAGCGGCCAGATCGAATCCGTGTCTTTGTACGATCTTCTTGAAAGTGATCCTCGTCAGCTGCGTTGGTGCCGGAAAGCCGTCAAGGCGATCATGCCAGAAAAGTGAGCGGCCAAAATCAATTGCATAGAAGCGCCGTGTGCCTCGATCCTCTACCGAAAGGTAGTTTTCATCATGGCGATCAACGTTGTTTATAAACATGTCAAACGTATAAAGAGCGCTCAAAAGCCCCTGCAGGCCAGGAATGGGTGTCGCGCCAAGTCCGACCGTCGCGGAGGTCAGAATTTGAGAGGTCCGTGCTACATCTGCAATTCCGGAAATGATTCGAGACCCGAAACACAATTGCCCGTCAGACAGTCGGATTACCTTCGGCGTCGGGCAGGGCATATTGAGTTCTTCAGCCAAGCGCGTACCAACCCACTCGGACGCTCGAATTGCCTTACCACCACGCTCGTCCGTTTTGACCAAATAGACATGTGAATCCGACGCTTCTACTCGCCCCCATGCATCGGCGGTAGTACCAGTCATATCTGGCATCTCGGTGAGAGTATTTAGCGGAAACAATTCGACCTGCCTCTCCGTAGGCATAAGCGGCAGGAGACCCGGTCGAATAACTGCGATGGAGGCGGGCTTAACGGATGAGCCTCTGGACATTTGATCCTCGGAAGCGGTGGCTCAAACCACTAGGTTTAGCCCAGTTGGATACGTACATCATGGTGGAGATCCCCCTCCTAGAAGTCTAAGTTACTGACGGTCAGCTACACCCGCTCGTAGCTCCACAGGTGTCGCACTTTTCACATGTCCCGTTCCGCACCATCGTAAAATTGTGGCATTCCGAGCATTCGTTGCCGGTGTAGCCTTGCATCAGCGATTGCTGGCGACGTGTCGCGGCAAGCGCCTTTGCCTCGGCGGCCTCCTGCGCGGCGGCGTCGGTGAACAGCGCCGAAGCCCCCGAAGCCTCGTCTGCGGCTTCCTCGTAGACGATGTCTTCGACCAGTTCCCTGGCCCGCTCCTCATAATCGCGCTTGTAGGCGATCGCTTCGTCGCTGGCCGGCTTCAGCGCCAGCACGTTGGAGCCTGAGAACGCCGTCGGCGCCGAGCGAGTGGGGACGGTAGCGGGAGAGGGACTTGAACCCCCAAACCCCTTAGGCTCGGCGCCCATGCCCGACACCAGCTTGACCGGCGAGGCGCCGCGGGTTAGCCCCTTCGAGAACGGCGTCGCCTTGCCTTCGTTGATGCCGCGCCCGAGCGCTGTCTTGTCGAAATCCGACTGGTCGACATGGGCGAGATCGTGGCGCGCAAGATAGGACACGGCAAGCTCGCGGAACACATAGTCGAGGATCGACGTCGCGTTCTTGATCGCGTCGTTGCCCTGCACCATGCCGGCAGGTTCGAACTTGGTGAAGGTGAAGGCTTCGACATATTCCTCGAGCGGCACGCCATATTGCAGGCCGAGCGAGATGGCGATGGCGAAGTTGTTCATCATCGCCCGGAAGGCAGCACCTTCCTTGTGCATGTCGATGAAGATCTCGCCGAGGCGACCGTCGTCGAATTCGCCAGTTCTGAGATAGACCTTGTGGCCGCCAACGACCGCCTTTTGGGTATAGCCCTTGCGGCGGTTCGGCAGTTTCTCGCGGTCGCGGTAGAGGCGTTCGACGACGCGCTCAACGATCTTTTCGGTCACCTGCACGGCGCGCTGCGAGGCGGGTGCCGCGATCAGCTGCTCGATCGCCTCGTCCTCGTCGTCTTCGACGTCGGCAAGCAGCGAGGAATTGAGCGGCTGGGAGAGCTTCGAGCCGTCGCGGTAGAGCGCGTTGGCCTTCAGCGCCAGCTTCCACGACAGCATGTAGGCGCCCTTGGCGTCTTCCACCGTCGCGTCGTTCGGCATGTTGATGGTCTTGGAAATGGCGCCGGAGATGAAGGGCTGGGCCGCCGCCATCATCTGGATGTGACTGTTGATCGACAGCGAACGCTTGCCGATCTTGCCGCACGGGCTGGCGCAGTCGAACACGGGCAGGTGTTCGGCCTTGAGGAACGGCGCGCCTTCCAGCGTCATCGCACCGCAGACGTGGATGTTGGCGGCCTCGATGTCCTTCTTCGAGAAGCCAAGGGCAGGCAGCATCTCGAACGAGAAATCGTTGAGCTGCTCGTCGGTGAAGCCAAAGGTCTCCTTCACCCAGTCCGCACCCAGCGTCCACTGGTTGAAGACGAACTTGATGTCGAACGCCGACTTCAATGCCGCATTGAGTGCCGCGATCTTGTCGTCCGTAAAACCCTTGGCCTTGAGCGAGCCGGGGTTGACGGCTGGCGCCTGGTTCAGATTGCCGTGGCCGACCGCATAGGCCTCGATCTCGGCGATCTGGCTTTCCGAATAGCCCAGCGTACGCAGTGCTTCCGGAACGGCGCGGTTGATGATCTTGAAATAGCCGCCGCCGGCCAGCTTCTTGAACTTGACCAGCGCGAAGTCGGGCTCGATGCCGGTGGTGTCGCAATCCATCACCAGGCCGATCGTGCCGGTCGGCGCGATTACGGTCGCCTGCGCATTGCGGTAGCCATGCTCCTCGCCGAGCTCGATGGCGCGGTCCCAGGCAGCCTTGGCATGGGCGGCAAGCTCAGGCTGCTTCAGGTCGGAGGCGACCAGCGGCACCGGGTTGACGGCGAGTTTCTCGTAGCCGTCTTTGTCGCCATAGGCAGCGCGGCGATGGTTGCGCATGACGCGCAGCATGTTCTGCGCATTGCGGTCGTAATCGGGGAAGGCGCCGAGCTCGGCGGCCATTTCGGCCGAGGTGGCATAGGCCGTGCCGGTCATAACAGCGGTGAGTGCTGCGCAGATGGCGCGGCCCTCGTCGGAATCATAGGGAATGCCTGAGGTCATCAGCAGGCCGCCGATATTGGCGTAGCCGAGGCCGAGCGTGCGGTATTCGTAGGAGAGCTTGGCGATCTCCTTCGACGGGAACTGCGCCATCATGACGGAAATTTCCAGCACCATGGTCCACAGCCGAACCGTGTGCTCGTAGGCTGATATGTCGATGGTGCCGTCGGCTTTGCGGTAGGGCAGCAGGTTGATCGAGGCCAGGTTGCAGGCCGTGTCGTCGAGGAACATGTATTCCGAGCACGGGTTGGACGCCCGGATCGCACCGGCCGCGGCGCAGGTGTGCCAGTCGTTCATCGTCGTATTGAAGTGCAGGCCCGGATCGGCTGACGCCCAGGCGGCATAGCCGATCTTTTCCCACAGATCCCTGGCCTTCAGCGTCTTCAGCACCTTGCCGTCCTTGCGCGCGGTGAGGTGCCAGTCGCCGTCCTGCTCTACGGCGCGCAGGAAATCGTCTTTCAGCGAGACCGAATTGTTGGAGTTCTGGCCAGAAACGGTGAGGTAGGCATCCGAATCCCAGTCGGTGTCGTAGGTCTTGAACGACATCGAAGTGTAGCCCTGCTTGGCGAACTGGATGACGCGGTAGATGTAGTTCTCCGGCACCCCGTCCTTCTTGGCCGCCTTGATCTCGCGCTTCAGCGCTGTGTTGATCGCCGGGTCGAAGCAATCGTCGTCCTGGCCTTCGCAGTTGATGCAGGCCTTCATGATCGCTTCGAGGTGCTTCTTCACGATCTTCGAGCCGGTGACCAGCGAGGCGACCTTCTGCTCCTCATTGACCTTCCAGTCGATGAACTCCTCGATATCGGGATGGTCTGCGTCGACGATGACCATCTTTGCGGCGCGGCGCGTCGTGCCGCCCGACTTGATGGCGCCCGCCGCGCGGTCGCCGATCTTCAGGAAGCTCATCAGGCCGGACGAACGGCCGCCGCCGGACAGCTTTTCGCCTTCGCCGCGCAGGAACGAGAAGTTGGAGCCGGTGCCGGAGCCGTATTTGAACAGGCGCGCTTCACGCACCCACAGGTCCATGATGCCGCCTTCGTTGACGAGATCGTCCTGCACGCCCTGGATGAAGCAGGCATGCGGCTGCGGATGCTCGTAGGAAGATTTCGACTTGGTCAGCTTGCCGGTGAACGGGTCGACATAGAAGTGGCCTTGGCTCGGGCCGTCGATGCCGTAGGCCCAGTGCAGGCCGGTGTTGAACCATTGCGGCGAGTTCGGCGCGACGCGCTGGGTGGCCAGCATATAGGCGAGCTCGTCGCGGAAGGCGCGCGCATCTTCCTCCGACTTGAAATAGCCGCCCTTCCAGCCCCAATAGGTCCAGGTACCGGCGAGGCGGTCGAAGACCTGGCGGGCGTCGATCTCGGAGCCGTAACGCTCGGACTCGGGCAGCTTTGCCAGTTCGGCCTCGTCGGCGACGGAGCGCCACAGGAAGGAAGGGACGTCATTCTCCTCGACCTTCTTCAGCCGAGCCGGCACGCCGGCCTTGCGGAAATACTTCTGCGCCAGGATGTCGGCGGCAACCTGGCTGAACTGCGCCGGCACATCGATATTGTCCAAGCGGAACACCACCGAGCCATCCGGATTCTTGATCTCCGAAAGCGCCTTGCGGAATTCGATCTCCGCATAAGCCGACTGCCCTTGCTTGGTGAAACGACGCTCGATGCGCATTGGTCCTATCCCTTGCTTGTCTATATATAGCGCTTTTCCCAGGGGATTTCTGCCCCCTTGGCGAAACGCGCATGTCCGCCGTTTGCCAGCGTTAGAAAACGGCCGGCTCCCTTTCACAGGCTCCGCCCGCCCTGCTGGCCGAACTCCTTGCGAAGTAGTCGTCCAACGCGCCGACGAACCCTGCGGGTCCCTCAAAACTGAAACTTTTTTGCGACTCCCTCAATCGAGGGGACCTTCACACTATCTAGCGTCGAACCTACCTGCAAACACTAAATATAGTGTTAACAGACAATTTATTCTAGTCCGACATTTTTCCCTTTCGTCCCCAAAAACCCCAAAACCCCAACGCATCCGCCGGCCTTATAGACAGGCGGAAATGCGGCCAAAACGCACATAGTCCGGGAAAAAGACCGGGCTCAGAACTTTCCGGTCGCACTCTCAACAGGAGCGCATGGCCCATAAAAGGCGACTCGTTTTGCGCCGTCAAGGATTCGTTTGCGTAGCTTTTGTGACCCCAACATCTTGTGTGTCACATATGTGGATAACGGGGATAGAAGTGGCGCGGAGGATTTCGATTTTGACCCACGCCCAAGCCATCGACCGTGATGACAACGCCCGCCAAAGCTGTGGTAGTCAAATCGATTCTCTTCGCCAAAGAGCATCGCCGGTGATGCGGCAGGTGCGCAGCTTTGGCCGGTGCGCCTAGTCTTGCTCAGGAGAACTGTTGCGGGTCAGCGCAGAAATAGGCGATGATCTGACCAAGGTCCGGCTCGTTGACCATGCGCACGGCCTCGGCGGGGCTGACCCATTTGCGGATGCGCGACCGCTTTTCCTTCCACCGGTCGGCGATCTTGTCGACCTGCAGCGGAAATACCAGAACTTCGCAAGGCACTTCCTCGCCGGAAGCCAATGCCTTGGCATAGAAGTAGCGGCCGGCTTCATGGTGGGAGATCGTGCCGCGCAGTCCGGCTTCCTCGCCGGCCTCGCGCGCCGCCGCTTCGCAAAGCAGTTCCTTGGCCTCAGGCCAGCCCTTGGGAAGCACCCAGCGACCGGTATCGCGGCTGGTGATCAGCATGATCTCGACGCCATGCCCGGTATCGCGCCAGGGCAATGCTGCAACCTGCAGGCGGCACGGCGCTGTGCCGAAGAGCCGCTGAACCCTTTCGGCCAAATGGTTGTGCGTTGCTGGCCTCGTCAACATCGGAGAAGCTTGCCCCAGCCTCCAGAATCATCTGCCGTTTCGCGAGTCTTACGGCTAATCATGAGCAATAAAAGTAAAAAACCTCATACGGGCTGGTTAAACCACACCAACAGGCGTCCATTCAGGAAATATCGTGCGCCGCGGCACTCTTTCAAGAAGTGCTCGCCGGCAAGCAATGCTCGCCGGCATGTTCCGGGAGAAAAAGCAGTTGCCGCGAATCAGCCGACGTGATCGTCGGCGATCGGCTTCTGGTAGGTGAAGCCCATGTCCCACGGAAAATAGATCCAGGTGTCCTGGCTGACCTCGGTGACGAAGGTGTCGACCAGCGGCCTCCCTTTCGGCTTGGCGTAGACGGTGGCGAAATGCGCCTTGGGCATCATGGCGCGCACGATGCCCGCGGTCTTGCCGGTATCGGTGAGGTCGTCGATGATCAGCACGCCGGCGCCGTCATCGGCGAGCAGTGCCGGCGTGACCTCCTTCAGCACCTGCAGCTGCCCCTGGCTGGCGTAGTCGTGATAGGAGGCGACGCAAACCGTCTCGATGACCCGGATGCCGAGTTCACGCGAGATGATGGCGGCCGGAACCAAGCCGCCGCGCGTGATGCAGACGATCGCCTTCCACTGGCCTTTGTTGGCGCCAGCAAGCCGCCAGGCAAGCGCACGCGCGTCGCGGTGGAACTGATCCCAGGAGACGGGAAAGGCCTTTTCGGGAAGGGACATTTTTGCATGCACTCCGCAGCGCGCGAAAAACCGCGCGCAAACACTTGAAGGAATGCGCGCGGAATTAACTGGAAAGCCTTGGCCTTGGCAAGGGTGGCGGCAGGCGATCCCTGTGGACTCGCCCCTGTGGAGTTACCCTTGTGGATTTACCGTGACAGGAAAGCTGCCACCGGCAACGTGCGCAGCACCGTGCGCGTGACCCCGCCGAACAGAAGCTGGCGCAGCCAGGAATGGCTGTAGGCGCCGAGCACGAGCAGGTCGGCGCCGGTTTCGGCAACCCTGGTCTGGATCACGTCGTCGACCGAGTGGCCGCCCGATTGCAGCACCGAGACGCTGACGGTGGCGCCATGCCTGGACAGGGCGGCGGCGATTTCGGCGCCGGCCGCCTCCGGAGCCTCGTCGAGCGTATCCGGCGGGTCGATGACGACGATATCGGTCTTCTCGGCCTCGATGATGAAGGGCAGGGCGTCGAAGGCGGCGCGCGCGGCTTCCTTGCTGCCGTTCCAGGCGAGCAGCACATGCTTGAAGCTGGTCACGAGCGGGCCCGAATGCGGCACGACCAGCACCGGCCGGCCGGCGTCGTAGACCAGCGTGTCGACATCGGCGCTCGGATCGCCGCCCGACTCCCGCTGCGCGGCGATGATGAGGTCTGCGGTGCGAACGGTTGGGATACCGGTCAGCGCGCTGTCTCCGGAAAAGCTCTCGAGGCTACGCCACTCGAACGACAGGTCGGAATCCTCGAGATGCCGGAGGAAAACCGCCCGCAATTTTTCAGCACGCTCCTTGTTCATGTCGGCCGAAACCTGCAGGAACTCGGTGTCGGGAAAGCCGGTGGCCGAGGTGTAGGGGACGGGAAGCGCTTCGGCATGAATGCCGATGAGATGGCTCTGGAACCTGTCGGCAAGCGGAATGGCGCATTCGAGCACGCGCTCCGCGTCCTGTTCGTTCTGCAGTATGGCGACGATGGTTTTGAATCGCATGATGACCCCCTCAATTTACGGCGATCGAAACTCGCCCGCATGAAACGTTACAGCACCATGCTTGGTTCCGGCCTGGATCAGGTGGCCGCGCTGGCGAGGCCTGCGACCATCGCCTTGACATCGGCGTGGGCGGCGTCCAGCGCTTCCTGGCTGCGGGCACGGACGACCAGCTCGGTCCAGAACTTGCCGTCGCCATATTTCGGGTAGGACCCGATGATCGTATCCGGATGCGCCTTCTGGATGTCGCCGAGCGGTCCGCCGACCAGGCCTTCGCCGAACGGACAGTGCACCGTGGCCGACAGCATTCTGGTGCCGGCCTTTAGCGTCGGCACCACATTGTCGAGCATCGCCTGGAAAATCGACGGCACGCCGGCCATGACATGGACGTTGCTGATGCGAAAGCCGGGCGCGATGGACACTGGATTGTCGATATGGTCGGCACCACGCGGCATCCGCGCCATGCGCTTGCGCGCCTCGGTGTATTCGATGCCGCGCGCGGCGTAGCTCGCTTCCAGCATCGCATAGGCCTTGGCGTCGTATTCGCAGGGCACGCCGAAGGCCTTGGCGATCGCGTCCGCGGTAATGTCGTCATGCGTGGGGCCGATGCCGCCGGTCGTGAAGACATAGGTGTAGCGGGTACGCACGGCATTCACTGCGGCGACGATCTCGTCTTCCTCGTCGGGAACGATGCGCACCTCCTTCAGGTCGATGCCGATCGCCGTCATGATGTCGGCGAGGTGGCCGATATTCTTGTCCTTGGTGCGGCCGGACAGAATCTCGTCGCCGATGACGAGCATGGCGGCGGTGACGATTTCAGGCATGGGAGGCTCCGGCAAAAGATCACCTTAGGCAGACAGAGTCGCCTGGGCAGACAGGGTCGCCTGAGATAGCGCGGCGAATGGCGGGCGGCAATGCGCCAGGATATTGGCGCGCACTGGTGCGGCTCTTCCTTCTCCCCTTGTGGGAGAAGGTGGATTGGCGCGCAGCGCCAAGACGGTTGGGGTGCTGGCCGGAACGCCGTCGGTACCAAGCTGGACACCTCTCATCCGATCTCGCGGAGCTGCCCTCGGGCTTGCTGGAGGCAAGACCCGTGGGCGAGGCCACATTCTCCCACAAGGGAGAAGGGAGAAGGTGCGGCGCCCATAGGCGCTATTCCTTCACCGCACCGGTCATCGAGGAAACGTAGTGCTCGACAAAGAACGAATAAAGCACGACCACCGGCAGGGAGCCGATCAGGGCTCCGGCCATCAGCGCTCCCCACTCATAGACGTCGGAACGGACAAGCTCCGTGAGCACCCCGACCGGCACGGTCTTGTTTTCGGACGACTGGATGAATGTCAGGGCATAGATGAATTCGTTCCATGACAGGGTGAATGCGAATATGCCGGCGGAAATCAGGCCGGGCACCGACAGCGGCAGCACGATCTTGGTGAGGATCTGCCACCGGCTCGCCCCGTCGATGAGCGCGCATTCTTCCAGTTCGAACGGGATGGAGCGGAAGTAACCCATCAGCAGCCACGTGCAGAAGGGTACCAGGAAGGTCGGGTAAGTAAGAATGAGCGCGAAGGGCGTGTCATAAAGCCCAAGGTTGAACACCATCACCGACAGCGGGATGAACAGGATCGACGGCGGCACGAGATAGGCGAGGAAGATCGCGAGCCCGACCTGCCGCGCCCCCGAAAACCTCAGCCGTTCGATCGCATAGGCCGCGAACACCGCAGCCAGCAGCGACAGGAACGTCGCGGCGGTCGAGATGATGATCGTGTTGAGCAGCCAGCCCGGATAGGACGTGTCGAACAAGAGATAGCGGATGTGCTCGAATGTCGGATGCACGACCCAGAACGGATTGAAATTGGCGTAGTCGGTCATCTCGTGATTGGGCTTAATTGCCGTGATCGTCATCCAGTAGAACGGGAACAACAGCACGATGACGAACACCAGCAACGGCAGATAGACCGTCACCACGCGCCGCGGCAGGCTCTGAAGGTAGCCCATGCCGCCTTCGTCGAGTTCCGGACGTTTCGTTTTTTTGATCGTGGCCATGTCAGTCTCCGCCGCCCTGCTGCCATTTGCGGCGTTGCAAGCCGAAATAGCTGAACAGGATCGCCGCAAGCAGGAACGGGATCATGGCGACAGCGATGGCGGCGCCCTCGCCAAGCTGGCCTCCCGAAATGCCGCGCTGAAAGGACAATGTCGCCATCAGATGGGTGGCATTGACCGGTCCGCCGCGGGTCAGCACATAGATCAGCTGGAAATCGGTGAAGGTGAACAGCACAGAGAACGTCATGGTGATGGCGATGATCGGCGTCAGCAGCGGCAACGTCACAAAACGGAACAATTGCCAGCGGCTGGCGCCGTCGAGCGTGGCGGCCTCGTAAAGCGACTGGGGAATCGTCTGCAAGCCGGCCAGCAGCGTGATGGCGACGAACGGAATGCCGCGCCAGACATTGGCCGCGATTACCGAAGCGCGCGCGTTCTCCGGGTCGCCGAGGAAATTGATGCGATGGTCGATTAGGCCCATTTCCATAAGCGCCCAGGACAGGATGGAGAACTGCGAATCGTATATCCACCAGAAGGCGATGGCCGACAGCACCGTCGGCACCACCCACGGCAGCAGGACGATCGCGCGGAAGAACGATTTGAAGGGAAGGTTCTGATTGAGGATAAGCGCCAGCCAGAGGCCGAGCGCGAACTTCAGGATCGAGGCGCTTATTGTGTAGAGCAAGGTGTTGAATACGGAGAGCCAGAAGACGGCATCATCCGACAGATATTGGTAGTTTTCGATGCCTATGAAGATACCGGGGCGGCCGATGCGGGCATCCGTGAAGCCGAGCCAGATGCCGAGCCCCAACGGATAGGTGAGGAAGACCAGCAGCAGCGCTGCCGCCGGCAGCATGAAGCCGAAGCCAAGCGCGTTCCGGCTGTCGGCCAGGAGCGACAGGCTCCGCGACAGGATCGACGGACGCGGCTGAACGGCGGCGGACGACACGGCCATGGGACGGCTCCTCATAAGGTCTGCTGGCATGGTGGCCTGAGTGGCCGCCACACGATTTCAGGAACCAGACCGGGCAGCGCGGTCGCGGCTGCCCGGCTCGGCTGTGATCAAACGCGATAGTACCGGTTGGCGCGTTTCTCCGCCTCTTCCATCGCCTCCTGCGGCGTGGCCTGGCCCGTCACGGCCTTGGCGAACATGTCGACCAGGACATAATCGGCCATGGTCGCCGCCGAGGCGTAGCCGAGCGGCCCGGCATAGCCGTTGGGACGCAGCGTCGCCGAGGCCTTGGCGTAAGCGGCATTGTTCGGGTCGGCCGTCCATACCGGATTGTTGTCGAAGGCTTTGAGTGTCTGGCAGCAGTAGGCGGCCGAGGAGGTAATCCACTCCGCCATTTGCTGTTCCTCGAACATGAACTGCAGATAGGCCTTGGCTGCGTTGGGGTAGGGCGTGTAGTCGAAGATCACGGCCGTGGTCACCTGGAACAGCTCGACCGATTTCCCGACGGGACCGATCGGCAGGCTGGTCGTGCGCATGTCCTTGGCGATTTCAGCCAGTTTCGGATCATTGTCCTTGTTGGTTTTTGCCGTGTTATACACGGAAATGCCGTTGGCGATGACGCCCAGTTCGCCGGCCAGGAAGGCGCGGTTGTTGTTCACGTCGAGCCAGCTTTCGGTGCCGGGGATGAAGGTCTTGTAGAGTTCCTGCGCGTATTCGATCGCCTTGAGCGTCTCCGGGCTGTTGATGGTCACCTTTCCGCTCTCGTCGACCATCTGGCCGCCATGGCTCCAAAGCAGCCAGTGAGCATAGTTGTTGCCGTCGCCGACGCCATGGCCGTGCGTGAAGCCGGCCGGATGCCCCTTCGCCTGCAACGCCTTGCAAAGCTCGAGGAAGCCCGCCGTGTCCTTCGGAAATTCCGAGAAGCCAGCCTCCTTTACCCAGCTTTCCCGATAGACGATGGCATTGCCGATGGTGGCCAGAGGCAGGCCGAGGAATTTCCCCTCCCGCGTCGCATATTGCTTTGGCCCGTCGTACCAGCCGCCGTATTTCGTGCCGAGATACTCACCCAGTTCCGTCACGTCGTGCAACTTGTCAGGGTACTGGTGCGGGTCGTCGAACCAGACCAACATCAGATCTGGACCGGAGCCGACATTGGCGGCAACCGCCGCCTTGGGGCGAATGTCCTCCCAGCTTTCCTTGTCGACGCGGACCTCGACGCCTGTCGCCTCGGTGAACCGCTTGGTGTTGGCCAGCCATTGATCCTCATCGCCCTGCACGAAGGGCGACCAACGCAGCATCCGCAGCTTCGCGCCGTCCTCGGGCTTGTATGTCAACCCCTCCTGGGCAAAGGCGGGAGAGCCGACGAACCGGCTTCCCAAGGCTCCCGCCGCCACGCCGGCGGTGGTGCGGATCACGTCACGTCTGGTGAATTTCATGCTCGTCTCCTCCTGTTTATTTCCTCGCGGTGCTTCTTACTGCCGGGTCCGCATTTCGAAGCGCTGCCCGGTTTCGCCATGAAAGAGATGGATGAGGCCGGGCTCGGCCGTCAGCCGTACGGTCTCGCCCGGCGTGAAGGAATGGCGCTCCCGGAAATTGGCGACGATCTCTTCGCCGCCGGCCGTCCGGCCGATGAGCTGCACTTCCGACCCGGTCGGCTCGACCACCACGACGGTGACCGGAATGCCATCTTCGTCGGACAGCCGCAGATGCTCGGGTCGTATCCCCAGCACCACCTGTTCGCCGCTGCCGATCGAAGGTACTGCGGCCAGCGGCAGGGAAATCCCCCCGGAGCCGCGAAAAGACGATGAGCCGCCATCAGTTGCGATTTCGCCCCTCAGCATGTTCATGGCGGGCGAGCCGATGAAGCTGGCGACGAAGAGATTGTTCGGCCGGTCGTAGAGTTCCAATGGCGGCCCGATCTGCTCGACGAGGCCGTCATGCATGACCACGATCTTGTCGGCCATGGTCATGGCCTCGATCTGGTCATGGGTGACATAGACCGTCGTGGTCTTCAGGCGCTGATGCAGTTCCTTGATCTCGGCGCGCATCTGCACCCTGAGTTTGGCGTCAAGGTTGGACAGCGGCTCGTCGAACAGGAAGACCGCCGGATCGCGCACGATCGCCCGGCCCATGGCGACGCGCTGGCGCTGGCCGCCGGAAAGCTGCCGGGGATAGCGCTCCAGCAATGGCACCAGCCCCAGGATTTCGGCGGCGCGCTTAACGCTGGCAGCGCTTTCGGCTTTCGAAACACCCTTGAGCATGAGCGAGAACGCCATGTTCTCGGCGACGGTCATGTGCGGGTAGAGCGCGTAGTTCTGGAAGACCATGGCGACGTCGCGTTCTTTTGGCGCAACGTTGTTGACGACACGGTCGCCAATCGCGATCTGGCCGCGCGAAATCTTTTCCAGGCCAGCGATCATCCTGAGAAGGGTCGATTTTCCGCAGCCCGACGGCCCGACCAGCGTGACGAACTCGCCATCGTTTATATCGACGCTGACACCGTGGAGAATCTCGACGGTTCCGAATGATTTGTAGACATCGCCAATCGCGACAGACGCCATCGATTTCCTCCCGAATGCTTCCTGCGACGTCTTCGAAGGAAACCGCTTTCCTAACTGGCCGCGGCAGCTCCCAAAGTTCCTCCCTGGTCACGCGCGATGATGAAACGGTAGCGCTACCAGACTGCCCTGTAAAGCGGCTGCGTGGCAAGCACTCTTCTTCGTTGCTCCTGATCGTGTTTGTTCCCGGTGGGATTGAAATTCGCCACGTCTGGGATCCTAGCAGGAAAATGACTCGCCCAGCCCCAGCCCTTGAAAACGGAGGTGCGAGAAGTCATCAGTATACGACACCAGCCTAATCGGAAACTTCGGTTTGCGGCCGGTCCCGGCCGTCGGCGAGCTCGTCGTGCCATTTGCCGTCGGCGTCCTCGTACTGGATGCCGTCCGTGGTGCCGGCGACCTGCTGTTCGGCCGAAGCGATCTCAGCCGCGCGGAGCGCGTCCTCGTGGGTAGGGAACGTTTCCGAGAATGTCGAGCCGACCTTGTAGGCCCAGCCCCCGTCATGCTCGACGATCTTGTAGGTCAGCTTCGCCATGAAATCCTCCAGTGGGAAAAGCTCCGTCTGATCAATGCAGTTTGCCTTGGGGCAGTTTGCCTTCGGGCAGCCTGCCGTCGGACAATCTCTCCTCGGGAACCAGCACGTCCGATTCCTTCGCGGCTTCGACCAATGCGCGGCGCGCATCCGCCGTCGAACGATAACCCTCCAGCACTTTTAGGCAAGTGTCGAGAGCATCGCGATGCCGGGGACCACGATTGAGCGGCCAGACCGTCATCAGGCACTCCGCCGCTTCCTGGGTGCTGCGGATCTCACGGTATTTGCCGACATGGCCAAGTTCGACCACCACCGGCTTTTCAAAAGGCTTGTTATCCATCATCGCCGCCAACGCGGAGCGGCCGATTTGGTTGCACGTCCCTCCGCGTAAAGGTCTCAAGGGTCGCAATCATTGGGGTCGCAATCATTGGGGTCGCAATCATTGGCGTCGCGGTCATTGGGGCCGCAGCCATTGGAAATGACCGTTCAGCCCGCCGCCTTCATCCAGTGCTGCATCGTCGTCACCGAGCGGGCAAGCTGCGGCGCCGGGTGGATCGTCTCGCCGAATGTGGCCGCGGCGCGCCACGCCCAGCGCGGATCGGCGAGAAAGGCGCGGGCCAAAGCCACCATGTCGGCACGGCCCTGGGCGACGATCGCCTCGGCCTGCTTCGGATCGTCGATCAGGCCGACGGCCCGCGTCGGGATGTCGGCGCCCTTGCGCACGGCTTCCGCCAGATGCACCTGGTAGCCCCGACCCGTCGGTAGCTTCTGCAACGGCGAATTGCCGCCGCTCGAGCAGCAGAGATAGGCGACGCCCGCTGCCTTCAGCGCCTTGGCCACTTCGGTCGCGTCCTCGACATCGAAGCCGCCATCGACCCATTCCTTGACCGACAGACGCGCCCCGAGCATCAGCTTGGGCACTGCCTTCCTCACCGCCTTGGCGATCTCGACGACAAAACGCATGCGGTTTTCCAGCGAGCCGCCCCAGCGGTCGGTGCGCTGGTTGGAAAGCGGCGACAGGAACTGGAAGATCAGATAGCCGTGTGCCGCATGCAATTCGATGAAATCGAAGCCGGCCCGCTCGGCCCGCCTTGCCGCCTCGGCGAAGCGTTCGATGATGTGCAGTATCTCCTCATCCTCCAGCGCCCGCGGCACCTGCCAGCCCGTGTCGTAGGCGATTGCCGAGGCGGACACGATCGGCCAGGGATCCTGATCGGGACCGAGCGGCCCGCCGCCTTCCCAAGGCTTCCGGTTAGATGCTTTGCGGCCGGCATGGGCAAGCTGCGTGCCGAACTTGGTGCCGGGGGCGGCGACGCGCCTGGCGGCATCCAGCGCACGCCGGGCGGCTGCCTCATTATCGTTCGAATAAAGGCCGAGGCAGCCATGCGAGATGCGGCCGCGCCGCTCGACGTCGGTCATCTCGACGGTGACCATGCCGGCGCCGGACATCGCCAGGTTCATCCAGTGATACAGGTGCCAGTCGCTGGCGGAACCGTCATCGGCGGAATACTGGCACATCGGCGCGACCGCGATGCGGTTGGGAAAGGTGAGGCCGTCAAGCGTGATCGGCTGGAAAAGGGATGTGGTCATAAGAAAACTCCGGGGAGGGGGCTGTCGCTATTTAGGCAATGGATTGCGCCTGCGCCATACACGAGGCGGTGAAGCGCGCCCCTGGACCAATTGCTGTTGGGATTGCGCACGGGCCGGTTCGCAGCTAGCGCATGACCCCGAAAATCGATTCCGATTTCGGAATGGATCATGCGCAGATCAAAAGTGCTACAGCGTCCTTTGCGCGTCCAAGAGGACGCGCGGCGCTGTAGTCCTCACGCCGGCAGCACGGAGTTCACCATGGAAGACCGCATTCGTATCCGTTCGGAAGAAGTCCTTTCCGATGATTGGGCAGTCTTGAAAAAGACCGTTCTCGATTATCGCCGGCGCGACGGGAAATGGGAGACGCAGATCCGCCAGACCTACGATCGCGGCGACGGGGCGGTGATCCTGCCTTACGACCCCGAGCGCTCGACGGTTCTGCTCGTTCGGCAGTTCCGCTACGCGGCCTACGTCACCGGCCACCGCGAGCCGCTGATCGAGGCCTGCGCCGGCCTGCTCGATGAACACGATCCCGAAACCTGCATCCGCAAGGAGGCGGAAGAGGAGCTCGGGTACCACCTGAAGGACGTTGATCGGCTGTTTTCGCCCTTTATGAGCCCTGGCAGCGTGACCGAGCGGCTCTGGTTCTTCGTCGCGCGCTATTCGCCGACCGACCGCATCTCGGACGGCGGCGGCGCGCCGGAAGAAGGCGAAGACATAGAGGTTCTGGAGATGCCGCTCGATGAAGCTCTGGCCGGCATCGCCGACGGCCGCATCATCGACGCCAAGACGATCATCCTGATCCAGCATCTGAAGCTGAACCCGATCCGGGCTTGATCTGCCGGAACCTGGACGCGCCCGCTGGGTGGCGCCGGTGTTCCTGGTGCGGACGACGGGAATCGAACCCGTACGATCAGAGATCGAGGGATTTTAAGTCCCTTGCGTCTACCAATTCCGCCACGTCCGCGCCCTTTTCGTTTCAACTACTTAGGCGATTTCGTCAATCGGCGTTGTGCAGTCCGAAAATTGTGTTGTGCAAAACTGCGTTCCCCTTTTCATTCGCCGGAGCCCGTTTTTGCCATATTTTCTGGTCCATGCTCGCAGCGTCCAACCTCTTTCTCGACATGCCTGGTATAGTGCTCGCCCAAGCGCGTAGAGCGGCCCCCAGCGCGTCCGTGCCCGTCACGGCGTCATTGCCCATGCGCCGTATGGCGGCGGCATAGGTGACGCGCAGCCCGTCCAGTGTGCAGCCTTAATCTCCAATTGGGATTAGCTGCGCGGGGTTCCAATGGGGGAGGGAGGCATGGTTCGGATGATCGGTTGATTGCTGATCTCCGCATTCGCTGCCAGCCATTTTTGAAGGAACTCGACCTCGGCCTTGTTGATGGTTCCATCCGCGGCCAGGCCGCGTGCGAGCCCTCATTGCGTTTGTGGAAGCTTAGGCGCTCAAAGCACTACGCACGCGCGTCAGTCTTGCTTCCGCTTCCACAAATCCGAAGTCGATGCGTATGCGAACGATGCTGACCAAGCGATCAGGACGAGTCCGTTGAGACCTTCCAAGGCAGCAACGATCCGCATCGGCCCAGTGGCATAGACTTCGCCAAAGCCGATGGTCGTGTAACAGGTGATCGAGAAATAGAAGAAATCCGCTGCGCTCCCGGAAAACAAGCCTGCGAGAGCTCCAAGGTCTCGATGCTGGTGCATCCAGGCATAGGCGACCGCGAAAAGACAGATCCCCACCACGTGAGCAATGATCGCTGCGATGACCAAGAGCAGCAGATCAACCCGCATCGGAAGTGAAAAACGACGCCTCATCGCTCCGGCGATATTCAGCACCTCATAGTGCATCAGAACCGTTACCAGTGCGAGACCTGCAGATATGGCGAACGCGATGACCAATTGCGGTACCTTCAAGTAGGCTTCAGATGCTCAACGCCTATCACCGCGCGAGCGGTTCGAACAGCTTGTCGCGATGTACGAGCCCGATGCTGCCCGCCGCCTTCATCGAGGCTATCGACGACATCCGCTCCAACATCGTCCTGCGGCGCCTTGTGGAGCGTCTGGAGCGCGGTGAGATCAACGGTGCCATCCATGAGCTCGTGGCCCTGACGCCACGCGATGCGATCGCCGCCGACGCGAATGGTGAGGGCGAACGCGAGGCCCCGTGGTGCCATCGCCGCCGGGTCGTCGGCAAATCCGTCGGAACCGAACCGCTCCCCAGAGCTTTCGTAATCAGGGGCAGCGTCAAAGAGGAGACTGTTATGGATCGGCAGGAAAATAGTGTTTTGGAGGCTGGCTGGCTTTTGGCGGTCCCGCTTTCTATCGGGTTTACCGTTTTGATTGCAGGCTTAGTGCTGGGCTAGTGTGCTATGAGAACCGGAACTCGACCGCTCGCCCCTGGGCCGTCCATGATTGCCGGGCGTCAACGGAACCAAAATCGCGCAATAGCTGCGGCACAAGAGCAAGGCGGACGTCACCGTCGCGCTTTTCGCCAGCCCGCTGATCGCGCTTCTGCCTCGCTGCAGAATCAGCGCTCCCCCTTGCCGGTCGAGGTTACGGTTCGGTCATAACGGCGCGGGCGAGAAAGGCGCCGCTAAGCGTCCGTTTCCAGCCGATCGTGCGCCGGCTTGTCGCGCCAGATCACTTGCCTGAGATCCGGCATATCGACCGGCTGCCCACAGATCGTGCAGATGTAAAAATCGTCGCCTTCGTTCTTGCGCGGATCGCCAAACACCTGCGTGGCAGAAAGACCTTCGGCATGCCTCGCTGCAGGACTTTCGCGAGGAAAAATGATCACCACGCAATGGAACTTTGCGCAGGCACAGTGGTTTAAGGCCAGTCGGAGAAATCCGGCATGTTTCGAGGAGCCGAGCCTGTCCCGGACTCCCCCTCGCCGGGGCAGGCTCGTTACCCAACCGTTACCGGGTGCCTCAAGGCTAGAGCGTTTTTTCCGGCCCGCATCATGGCACGCGCGACCCGCCTTGGATGCGGATCGTGGGCGCGAAATCCGTGCCCAAGTCAACAGCATAGCTGCCGTTACCGGGCCGGCGGCAACCGTTCCCAGCGAGGGAATCAAACACTGAGGTTCAAACAAGATCGTTTCCACCTGGAACAATTTCGTAGTGGCTGAGTTTCGCACTAAAGCTACTGGAATTCCGAACATGGCGGAGTTTGACACAGAACGAGGGAAGTCTGTTGCCGAAGCCGTTCGGCAACTGATCCGTTCCGAAGATAATCGCCGGTATTTACACGACGCGCTGGATCTTGCCGTCGACCTGCGACTTCCCAGCCCCCTTGCCTCATTGCTTGAGGCGCTTGATCAGGCCGGGCGGGATCCATTTCCGCATTGCCGAAGCCCGAACGAGCGATGATCGAGTAAAACGCGCCAGGTCTTCCCCTCTACCCTCATGGCTCACTACTCCCCCATGACTCAACGCTACGACATTGAGAAGACACCTGAAGGCACGTGGGACATCATCGATGTGTTCACAGGGCTGCCGGTTGTCGAGGTGGGTGTCCCCTTGATCGACATGCCGATCGAAGAGGCCGACGATCTGGTCGAACTTCTTAACTGCCGCGACAGGGAACAGCGGGAGAACACTTAACGGCGGCTTTCCAGGCCGAGGTCCGCCACGAAAGCGCGTCCCCCGTTCGGAGGATGCGTTCGGGCGTTCTGCATTGGTAGGCTCCAATTGGTGAGTGATTCAGCGTTGAAATTTGACGCTGTCCTCTACGAACCAATGGAGAGATTGTCATGCTCAAGCTCGCCTCTGCTCTGGCGCTGCTGCTTGTTGGGACAGCGCCTCTGTTTGCCGATGATATGCCAGTGAACGCGGACAGTATCAAATGGGGCCCTGCTCCTGCTGTCATTCCCGCTGGCGCGGACATAGCTGTTATCGCTGGAGATCCCTCAAAGGATGGGCCTTATGTGCTGCGACTGAAGACGCCCGCCGGCTACAAAATTGCCGCACATAGTCATCCCACCGCGGAATATATAACGGTGCTTTCCGGCAACTTTCATATCGGAATGGGCGACAAGTTCGACGAGGCGAAAGGCATCGAACTGACTGCTGGCGGCTTCGGAGTTGCGCCGGCCGGAATGAATCACTTCGCCTGGATGACAAGCGAAACGATTATTCAGGTTCATGGCGACGGACCGTTCACGATCAACTACGTCAATCCGGCGGACGATCCGAGCAAAAAATGACGGTGCGGGGACAAATTGATTGAACCGCCTGCAGGCTCGAATGGTGGAGGTCGAGACCCTCTGAGCGGCCGGATCAGGCACTTCCAGTTCTGATCTGAGTCTTCGAGTGGTGTCTGCGGTTTCCCGAACGTCGATTCAGAAAGATTCGCTAACGGGAGCCAATCTGATTTGCCGCAAACCGAATCGTATTCCGGTTGGGCACTTTGCCGTGGACGGCGCCGAAACAAAAAACCCGCCTCCGCGGCGGGTCGTTGGCGCAAATCAGCGCCATGGCGAAATCTATAAATGCCGTCACAAAGCAACGAATCGCGAGCTCGCATCAGACGCGAAAATCACCGTCGATATTAAGGCCGAGGAGCCCTCAGGCAATCCGCCGATCTCGCTGGTCAAAACGCCATCGGCTTGGCACAGTCGGGAAAACAGGAGTCTCTTCATGGCGAAGACCGCAACGAAACCAAAACCCTGGGCCGAGGCGGCCACGCATCTGGTCGACGTCGCCATGGGCAGGAGGCCCGCCGATCTCGTCATCCGCAACGGGCGCTGGGTCAACGTTCACTCCGGCGAGATCATCGCCGGCACCGACATTGCCATTGCCGGCGGCCGCTTCGCCTATTGCGGACCGAATGCCGGCCACGCCATCGGGCAGGGCACCAAGGTGGTCGACGCCGGCGGACGCTATCTGGTGCCGGGTCTCTGCGACGCGCATATGCATGTCGAGAGCGGCATGGTGACGGTGACGGAGTTCTGCCGCGCGGTCATCCCGCATGGCACCACCTCGATGTTCATCGATCCGCACGAGATCGCCAATGTGCTCGGCCTGCCGGGTGTGCGGCTGATGCATGACGAGGCCGTCGCCATGCCGATCAACGTGTTAGTGCAGATGCCGTCCTGCGTGCCCTCCGCACCTGGGCTGGAGCATGCCGGCGCCGAGCTGACGGTCGCCGATGTCGCCGAGGCTATGGCGTGGGAAAACATCATCGGGCTTGGCGAGGTGATGAATTTTCCCGGTGTTGCGGCCAACGATCCGGTGATGTCGGGCGAGATCGCCGCGACGGTGAGGGCGGGCAAGACGGTTGGCGGCCATTACGCCTCGCGCGATCTCGGCCTGCCGTTCCATGGCTATGTCGCCGGCGGCCCCGAGGACGACCACGAAGGCACGCGCGCCGAGGACGCCATCGCCCGCGTCCGCCAGGGCATGAAGGCGATGCTGAGGCTGGGTTCGGCCTGGTACGACGTCGCCTCGCAGATCAAAGCGGTGACGGAGAGCGGGCTCGATCCGCGCAATTTCATCCTGTGCACCGACGACAGCCATTCCGGCACGCTTGTCCATGAAGGCCATATGGACCGGGTGGTCCGGCACGCCATCAGCCAGGGGTTGAAGCCGGTGACGGCGATCCAGATGGCGACGCTCAACACTGCCCAGCATTTCAGGCTGGAGCGAGAGCTGGGTTCGATCGCCCCGGGGCGACTCGCCGATCTGCTGATCGTCTCCGATCTGGCCGCAATGACTATCGACGAGGTGTATGGCCGCGGCGTCAGGCTGGCCAAGGGCGGCAAGCTCGACATCGACATTCCGGCCTATGACTATCCGAAGACGTCGAAGAACACCGTCAAGCTCGGCAGGAAGCTCAAGTCAGGGGATTTCGACATCGTGGCGCCTATCGGCGCCAACGAGGTGCGGGTGCGGGTCATCGGCGTGATCGAGAACCAGGCGCCGACGCGCGCGCTCGAGGCCGATCTTCCGGTGGAGGACGGTCTGGTCGCCATGGACCGTCGCAACGACGTCTGCCAGATCGCGCTGGTCGAACGCCACAAGGGCACGGGCGGCGTCACCAATGCCTTCGTCTCCGGCTTCGGCTATATGGGCGACTGCGCCATAGCCTCCAGCGTGGCGCATGATGCGCACCACATCATCGTCGTCGGCACCCGCAAGCAGGACATGGCACTGGCGGTCAACCGGCTGGGCGAGGTCGGTGGCGGCGTCGTGCTGTTCTCCAAGGGCAAGGAACTGGCGCTGGTCGAGATGCCGATCGCGGGGCTGATGTCGAACGAGCGCGCCGAAATCGTCGCGGCCAAGGCCGACAAGCTGACCGAGGCGATGCGCCAGATGGGCTGTTCGCTGAACAACGCCTACATGCAGCACTCGCTGCTGGCGCTGGTCGTCATCCCGGAACTGAGGATTTCCGACGTCGGCCTGATCGACGTGACGACGTTCCAAAAGGTCGACCTGTTCGTCTGACAACGACCAAGGGCGAGCCCAAATTGCTCATCCGCCGGTGGCGATGGTCAGCACCCTGAATGGCGTGGTGATGACGATCTCGGCAACCGAGCCGACGGCCTTGCCGATGCCCTGGCCGAGATTGTCGATCGGCTGCGCCGGATTGTCTTCCTCCGATGCCAGGCCGGCCGGGGCGCGCAGCCGGTCGCCGAGCAACTGCACCAGGAAAGGGTTGTCGGCGAATTTGGCGTGGTTCAAACGGTCGCCGCCCTTGGTCTTGGTCAGGTCGATCACCGACACGCCGTAGCTGGCGAGGTCGGCCGCGTCGCCATAGTCGCCGACGCGCGGCTTGTCGCCGGAGATCAGGGAGGAGACTCTGAGGGCGCGATCGTCGCCCGAAAGCAGGATGGCGAAAGGCTTGTCGGGCTTGCCGTAGCGGATCATCTGCTTCTTGAACACATCGACATCGATGTCGGGCGAAGCCAGGATGACGTAGCCGAGCTTGCCGCTGAGATCGCGGTCGCCGGTGATGGCAAGCTGGCGCAACGCCTCCATTGTCACCCAGGTGCCCATCGAATGGGCGATAATGTCGATGCTCTTGGCCTTCGTCTTGGCCAGCATGCGCAGCGTCTCTTCGAGATCGTCGCGCGCAGCGTTGGCGCTTTCCTTGTCGTAGATATAGCCTGTGGTTTTGCCGCTCGACGCCCATGAGAACAGCACCGGCGTGCCGGGATATTTCGTGTCGTGCGCGATCTGCGTCAGCCGGTAGATGCCGTCGTCGAAACCGTTGTTGAAGCCGTGCACGAAGACCAGCGCGCGGTCGCCGCGCATGGCGATGTCGGCGCCGACCGCCTTGGCGAATTCTGGGGCGCCTTCGTAGAATTCGACCTCCGTTGCCGTGAAATCCTTCGCCGGATTGCTGTTGGCGGAGCTCCTGACCCGCTCGATGGCGCCGACCTGATGGACCTTCGGAACGGTGACCTCGACACTGGCAAAACTGGTGGTCGGTGAACGGTCACCGTCGAACACCTGCCGCGGATCTTTCGTTGCCTTTTTCCGGGTGGTGGCGACGAATATCTCATGCGTGGCTGCGATGTCGGAGGCAAGCACTGTGACAGCCGTCGTGTTGAGAAGGTCGTGTGTTTTCCCACCGGCGCAGCCGGAAACGGCGAGCGCAAACGCTACGACGAGAAAAATCTTCGAACGCACGGTCACGCAGGCTCCCGCAAGGGGGACGTCAAGCTGGTGACGTCGCTCGCTATTTCGATAAATCCAAGGGCCGGCCCGGTCCAGTTGAAAGTGATCCGATGGTGCCGCATCCGTGAACACGCACGACGAAAGTAACAGGGCGTGGAACGCACCTCACTGTCCGAGCAGGCTGATGCGGTCGGTTACCTCGCGGTCGCTGGCAAATCCGTCATCCTCGCGCAGCCGCTGGCCGATCATCTTCACCAGCTCGGGGTTGTCGGCAAATTTGGTGTGGTTGAAACGGTCCGATCCCTTGACGCTGGAGAGATCGACAACGTTCACGCCATAGTCGGCGAGGTCGGCGGCGTCCTTGTAGTCGCCGACGCGCGGCCGCGAGCCGGCGATCAGGCCGGAGAGCCGCAGCGCCCGGTCGTCGTCGGACAGGAGCAGGATGAATGGCTTGTTCGGCTTGCCGTAGCGGCGCATCTGGCTCTTGAACACGTCGACATCGATGTCGGGCGAGGCCAGCACGACGTCGCCGAGCTTGCCGCCGAGATCGCGGTCGCCGTTGATGGCGAGCTGGCGCAGCGCTTCCATGGTAACCCAGGTTCCCAGCGAATGCGCGACGATGTCGATGCGCCGCGCGCCGGTCTGCGCGAGCATCCTCAGCGTCACTTCCAGCTGGTCGCGGGCAGCACTGGCGCTTTCCCTGTCGTAGACATAGTCCCTGGTCTTGGCGCCCGACGCCCAGGAAAACAGCACCGGCGTGCCCGGGTAGCCGGAATCATGGGCGATCTGGGTGACGCGGTAGACGGCGGCGTCGAAACCGGTGTTGTAGCCGTGGACGAAGACCATGACGCGGCCGCCGCGCGCGGCGATGTCAGTGCTGAGCGCGCTGGAGAATTTCGGCGCGGTGTCGTAGCCGACGACGTCGGAGGCCATGAAGTATTTGGCCGGGTCGTTCGACTTGCCGCGCGAACGCCGCTCGATCCGACCGGTTTCGTGGGTCCCCGGCACGGTGACGTTGGCGCGGGCATAGTTCAGCGTGGCCGAGCGCTCACCGTCAAATACCTTGCTGGGATCGTCGGAGCGCTTGCGCGTCGTGGCGATGAAGATGCTGTGGTTGCCGGCGATTTCCGTCACCGGCGCGGACACCATGGCGCTGCCGAGCAGTTCCTCGGTTTGCCGGCCGCCACAGCCGGCAACGAGCAAGGTAAGGACAAGGATACAAATCTTCTTCAACTCTAGAATTCCACTCCGGCCGAAAGGCTATCCAACCTCCGCGAACCCCTCCCGGACAGTCGAAGTGCGGCAGAAGTAAGTCATATCCAGCCGAATTGCGCTCAGCGCCTAGCGACAGTCAAAGCACTGTTGCACGAAAGCCAGAACGATTGCCCTGATCAAACACGTACGGCGTGTGCTAGCTTCGTGACCGACAATCGCACGCGAAGACCACAGACGATTCGGGGTGACTTTTCCGATGACCAGTTTCTCCTCCCGCGTCGCTGCCGCTGCCGCCGCGATCCGCGAGATTTTTCCGGAAACGCCGCTGCAGGAAAACGGTTACCTGTCGAAGAAGACCGGGGCGCGCGTGCTGCTGAAGCGCGAGGACCTGTCGCCGGTGCGCTCCTACAAGATCAGGGGCGCGTTCAATTTCTTCCGCAAGGCGCTCGACGCCGGCAACGACGCCGAACTGTTCGTCTGCGCTTCCGCCGGCAACCATGCCCAGGGCTTTGCCTTCGTCTGCCGTCATTTCGGCAGACAAGGTGTGGTGTTCATGCCGGTGACGACGCCACAGCAGAAAATCGATAAGACGCGGCTGTTCGGCGGCGAATTCGTCGAGATCAGGCTGGTCGGCGACTTTTTCGACGACTGCTACCGCGCCGCCTTCGAATTCACCGAAAGCGCCGGCGCGCACATGGTGCCGCCGTTCGACCACAAGGACATCATCGAGGGGCAGGCGACCGTCGCCTACGAGATATCGGGCCAGATGCCGGGCGCGCGGATGCCCGACATCATCATGCTTCCGGTCGGCGGCGGCGGTCTGGCTGCGGGTGTGACGCATTATTTCGCCGACCAGCGCCGCGACACGCGCTTCGTCTTCTGCGAGCCGGCCGGCGCGCCAAGCCTCAGCGAGAGCCTCGCCACCGGCAAGCGCATCAAGCTTGCCAGGGTCGACAATTTCGTCGACGGCGCGGCGGTGGCCGAGATCGGCCGCGAACCGTTGCGGCACCTCAGGGAGTTTGCCGCTGAGGCCGTGCGGCTGATCCCGGAAAACCGGCTCTGCGCGACCATGATCGAGATGCTGAATATCGAAGGCGTAGTGCTGGAGCCGGCCGGCGCATTGGCGATCGACGCGCTCAAGGATTTTTCGAAGAAGGAAATCAGGGGCAAGACCATCGTCGCGGTGGTGTCGGGCGGCAATTTCGATTTCGAGCGGCTGCCGGATGTGAAGGAAAGGGCGCTGCGTTTCGAGGGGCTGAAGAAGTACTTCATCATCCGCTTTCCGCAGCGGCCGGGCGCGCTCCGCGACTTTCTCGAATTGCTTGGGCCTGACGACGACATTGCCCGCTTCGAATATTTGAAGAAGTCGGCGCGCAATTTCGGTTCGGTGCTGATCGGCATCGAAACGAAGGATCGCCGCAATTTCGAGCTGCTCAACGCGAATTTCGAGGCCGAGGGCGTTCAGTATCAGGACATCACCGACAACGAGACGCTCGCCGGGTTCATCATATGAGCGCCCGAATATGAGTGAAGAGGAGAAGATATTCGTTGCATTGTTTTCCGGCATCAATGTCGGCGGCAACCGCATCGTCAAGATGGCCGAACTCCGGTCGTTCTTCGAGAAACTCGGCTTTGGCGACGTCGCCACCTACGTGCAGAGCGGCAACGTCGTGTTCCGGTCGGCAACGGGCGATGCGGCCACGCTGACCAAACAGCTGGAAACGGCCTTCGAGAAGAAATGGGGATTTCACTCGCGCATCATGGTGCGCGATCTCGGCTGGTTCGAGCGGCTGGTGGCGGGCAATCCCTATCCGGAATTCGCCGGGGAGCCGACGAAACTCCACGTCTATGCGCTGGAGCGTGCGCCAACGCCTGAGGAGACGGCTCGTCTTTCGCAGAAGTGCACCGGCCCTGAAAGCTTCGAGATCAGGGACGACGTACTTTATCTGCACGCACCGGATGGCCTCGGCAAATCGGTGTTTGCCAACCTCATCCCGCGCACGCTGAAAGTGCCTTACACCGCGCGCAACTGGCGCACGGTGCAGGCGCTGCTGGAGTTAGCCGGCCGAGACGGCTGAACGTGGTCGCCTACGCTGCCGAGGCCCTTTTCCAATCGAAGATCAGCTCTTCGCGGAAAGCGAAGCGTTTGATGTGGTCGGCGACGACCGTTTCCAGGCGCTCCAGCGAGCCGGCTTCGTCAGCGGTTACCGCGATATGCAGCGCTGCCGCATCGGCATCCAGAGCCGCACGACCCAGTGAGAGATCGATTGTCCCGTGGTTCGGATCGAACTCGACGGGAAACTTGTGCGCCCAATGCTTGCAAAGCTGCTGCAGATAGCGGCTCGCATGTTCGGTGGCGACATCGACATGGCTGGTCGGCATGAATGGATTCTCTCCGATAATGTGACTGGTTACCAGCTTCCGGTATTCGGCATCGAGGCCCAGGGCTCGGCCTTGGCCTTGGCCGGGCCTTTCTGCAAAAGCTCGATCGAAATGCCGTCCGGCGACTTGACGAAGGCCATGTTGCCGTCGCGCGGCGGCCGATTGATGGTGACACCCTTGTCCATCAGCTGCTGGCAGGTGGCGTAGATGTCGTCGACCTCGTAGGCGAGGTGGCCGAAATTGCGGCCGCCCTTGTAGTCTTCCGGATCCCAATTGTAGGTGAGCTCGATCAGCGGCGCCTTGTCGGCGATGCCGCTTTGCTCGTCTTCGGGCGCGGCGAGGAAGATCAGCGTGTAGCGCCCCTGTTCGTTTTCGTGGCGGCGCACTTCCTTGAGGCCAAGCTTGTTGCAGTAGAAGTCGAGCGAGGCATCGATGTCTGCGACACGGACCATGGTGTGAAGATAGCGCATGTGATTTCCTCGAAACGTTTGCGTTGCGGCGGAACATAGGGGCCACCCGGCCAAAGGGCAATTCCCGATAACCGGTCGTGCCGGCAAACAACAAATCCGGTATTCCTGCAATGAACCGTGAAAAAAGGCAGCTCAGGTCTTGCACACACCGGAAGCGGCAGTGTTAATCTAACTCAAGAATCAGTTGCGGTATTCTTGGAAAAAGGGGGCGTTCTTATGGGGGAAAAAGCCTCTTTCATGGGGCGGGACGGAACCGGTCACGACGCCTTGCAAAGAGACGAGAGCGGCGACGCTGCCGATCTTGTCGAGGTGGCGGGCGCCATCAAATGGTTCGACGTGGCCAAGGGCTACGGTTTCATTCTTCCCGATGACGGCTCTTCCGGCGATATTCTCCTACATGTGACATGTCTTCGAAAGGACGGTTTCCAGACCGCCTTGGAAGGTGCGCGCGTGGTCTGCCTGGTCAAGCAAGGTGAGCGCGGATTGCAGGCGTTCCGCGTGCTCTCCATGGATCTCACCACGGCGACCCATCCGGCGGAGATGCAGGAGCAGCGCACCCACGTCTCGGTGACGCCGGAAAGCGGCCTCGAACGGGCGCTGGTGAAATGGTTCAACCGCACCAAGGGATTCGGTTTCCTGACCCGAGGCGAGGGCACCGAGGACATTTTCGTCCACATGGAGACCCTGCGCCGTTACGGCATTACCGAGCTCAGGCCCGGGCAGGTTGTGCTGGTCCGCTTCGGGCGCGGCGACAAAGGCCTTATGGCTGCCGAAATTCACCCGGATATGGGTACCTTGCCCGTCTCGCACTAAGATCCCATCCCGATCGAATCGGGATGCGACCTAGTGCTTTCTGCTTGACCATGTTGTTTTTCGAACCGTAGGTTCGGGATCATGGTCTAGGGCGATGGCCGAGGATTCTGAATGACTTACAGGAACTGGCTGACAACGGGCGTAGTCTGCGCCGCGATCGCTTTTGTCATCGCCACAGGCGCTTTCTTCCATTCGCAGCAACCGGCTTCGGCAGACAGCCGGGCGATGATCCTTGCCGTCGACCCGCAGCCGCTGGTCGCGGTGACGAAAGGCGGCGAACGCTCGTTCTCCGTCGAAATCGCCGACACCTCCGCCGAGCGCGAGGCCGGCCTGATGTTTCGCCAGGAGATGGCCGACGATCATGGCATGCTGTTCGTGTTCGAGGAGCCTCGGGATGTGAGCTTCTGGATGAAGAACACGCCGATGCCGCTCGACCTGATCTTTGTCAGTCAGGACGGCAGGATCCGGGCAATCAAGCAAGGCGAGCCGCAATCCGAGGCGATGATCTCGCCTGGCGAGCCGGTTCGCTTCGTGCTCGAGCTCAAGGCGGGCACCGCCGCCAGGAGCGGCATCGCGGACGGCGATTTGTTGCGCCACCCGGCAATCGGCACTGCGTACAACTGAACGCGCAGGATCCGGCGCAGATGCAGTTTTTCTCCCATGACGGTTTTGATCTTGCTTTCCTCGACCGCCAGCCGGCATCGGGGCAGGGCGATCCGGTGCTCATGATCCATGGCTTTGCCTCGACCCATTACGTCAACTGGGTGTCGCCCGGCTGGTTCAAGGCGCTTAACGATGCCGGCTACCGCGCCATCGCCTTCGACAATCGCGGCCATGGCGCCTCGTCGAAGAGTTATGAAGAGGCCGATTATACCCCCGCAAAAATGGCTTCCGACGGGGCAGCGTTGCTGACCCATCTCGGCATCGAACGCGCCCATGTCATGGGCTATTCGATGGGCGCGCGGATATCGGCCTTCCTGGCGCTTTCCGACCCGGACAAGGTGGCGACGCTGGTCTTCGGCGGTCTCGGCGTCGGCATGGTCGACGGCGTCGGCGACTGGGATCCGATCGCCGCCGCCCTTCTGGCCGACGATCCTGATGCCACCAGCCATCCGCGCGGCCGCTCGTTTCGCGCCTTCGCCGACCAGACACGCAGCGACCGCCGGGCGCTGGCCGCCTGCATTGCCACCTCGCGGGAATTGCTGGCCGAGGCCGACATTGGGCGCATTGCCCAGCCGACGTTGATTGCCGTCGGCACCAAGGACGATATCGGCGGTTCGCCCGACGAACTGGCCGCCTTGATGCCGAACGCCAGGGCCTTTCACATCGAGGGCCGCGACCACATGTTGGCCGTCGGCGACAAAACCTTCAAGCAGCGGGTGCTGGAGTTCTATGCCGAAAATCCGCTGTGAGTGCATCGATGCGCAGCGTATGGATGCTTATAACTACGCCTGTTTGGATTCAGCTTAGCCCGAGCGCCTTGAGCGAACGCGCCATGTTTTGCCGAGCCTGAACCTCGAACCGCTGCCGGAATTCCTCGGTGTGGAAGATGCGCGGGCGGGCGAGGAAACTCTTCAGAACAGCACTGCGGCCGGCACGCCACATCGACTCCTCCACCCAGCCATATTCGCGGCGAACCGCTTGCTCATAGGCATCGAATGCATCAGGCGTCGCACCAAGGATCGCCAGGTCCATATCGAGGAACAGCGCTGCGTCGCGGACGGCATTCTCGTCGTCAAAGTGCGGCAATTCATGCGTGGCGGTGGCGATGATCATCGCTGTGATGCGGTCCAGGCGCTCCGTATCCGTGCGGCCGGCGAGTTTTTTCTCGGCAAGGGCGGCACTCCTCGCCTCATTGTCCCTGGCTCGGCTGTCATAGATGGCATCGTGGAACCAGATCGCCGCCTCGACCGCCTCGGGATCGTACAGGGATGCCTGATAGTGGCCGGTGAGCGCCAGCATTGCCTCGATATGGGCAAGGCTGTGATAGTGGCGGCCTTCGGCTCGGTAGAGCGCGGAAAGCTCGTGCTTCAGCGGCTCGTCGATCAAGGGTTCGTTTTCCATGGCCGCTTGAATTTCCGTGAACCAAATCCATTTGACAAAGCACTAAGGAAAATTGAGTTCAACCGTGCTATGATCTGGCTTATAGAGCATGTCGCCCAAAAGTGCGCAGCGGTTTTGGGACAACGACATGCTCAAAAACAGATGCTTAATGCGCATCAATTTGATCGCGATGCGCATTATGCGACCGGAGAACAGGCAAGCAGGCAAGCCGGAGACCATTGATGAACAGTGTTACGATTGCCCGCCCGACCATGGTGGAGCCGATCGACCCGATCTGGCGCTCGATCCGCGACGAGGCGATGGAGGCGGTCAACCGCGATCCGCTGCTGGCGGCGTTCCTCTATTCGACCATCCTCAACCAGGAAAGCCTGGAGGAGGCGGTCATTCATCGGCTGGCTGAGCGGCTCGCCCATCAGGATATCGGTTCCGATCTCATCCGCCAGACATTCAAGGCGATGGCAGCCGACGACATGAACTGGTCGTCGACGGTGCGTGTCGACATTCAGGCTTATTACGACCGCGATCCGGCCTGCGACCGCTTCATCATGCCGGTGCTCTATTTCAAGGGTTTTCATGCCATCCAGACCCACCGGCTGGCGCATTGGCTGTGGAACCAGGGCCGCCAGGATTTCGCTCTCTACCTGCAGAGCCGGTCGTCCTCGGTGTTCCAGACCGACATCAATCCGGCCGCCCGCATCGGCAAGGGCATCTTCCTCGACCACGCCACCGGCCTCGTCGTCGGCCAGACGGCGGTGATCGAGGACGACGTGTCGATCCTGCACGGGGTGACGCTGGGTGGCACCGGCAAGGCCGGCGGCGACCGCCATCCAAAAATCCGCTACGGCGTGCTGATCGGCGCCGGCGCCAAGATCCTCGGCAACATCGAAGTCGGCCATTGCTCGAAGATCGCGGCAGGCTCGGTGGTGCTGTCGCCGGTGCCGCACAACAAGACGGTTGCCGGCGTGCCGGCTCGTGTCGTCGGCGAGACCGGCTGCGACCAGCCTTCGCGGCAGATGGACCAGCTTTTGCCATCACAGTCGATGGACCACGTCGTCAGCTTCGATATCTGATTTCAAGTCCGCGGGGCGGGCAACGGAACTCCGTTTGCCGGCTCTGCCGCCTGTCGGTTCTCGCATATCCGGTCGGCTTGCCTTTACATCGCCATTGTCGACGTGCCAGAAGCGCGCTCAAACGAGCAAGACCGACGATCGGAGAAGAGTTTTGAAGCCGGACGAAATCAGAAAGCTGGACGCCTATTTCAAGCGCGTCTTCCAGAACCCCAAGCTTGAAGTGAAGGCGCGGCCGCGCAAGGACGATTCGGCCGAGGTCTATGTGGGCGACGAATTCCTCGGCATCGTCTTCAAGGACGAGGACGACGGCGACTATAACTTCTCGATGGCGATCCTCGACATCGATCTGGCCTGAGTCGGGGGTTCTCGATTACCGGTAGGCGCCGTTATCCCTGGCGGAGAAGGGGACCCAATCTCCGCCGTTTGCGATTTGCCCCCAAAGCGCGTCGCATAATCCCTTCAGACACAATGCGTTAGCGCCCTGTCTTCAGCATACGCGCAGCCTCGGCGGCGATGGCTGCATCTAGCGCCTGCCAGTTCCCCAGAAATTCCATGGGAAAGCGGTAGCTGAGGCTGAGACTGTCGCCGACCAGAATGTCGCGTTCGCAGGGCGCCAGCGACTGCGCAGCACTCGGGCCGCTCAGGCAGCGGGCCACGAACGGGTCCTTGCCCCGGCGATTGGCGACCGCCAGCACCTCGTTGAAATAGCCTGATTTTTCGGTGAAGCCGTAGAGCGTGGTGCCGCCCGGGCCGGGCGTGCCGGGCTGGACGATCAGTGCGCTGTAGATCGGCGCGAAGCGGCCGCTCATCTCACGCGACATTATCTGCCGTTCGAACGATAGGAAAATGATGTCCTTGCTTGATCCGGTATGGTTGAAATCGTTGCGGGCGGCTTCGCTGTAGCCGTCCATCTCGGGATAGCGCAGATAGAGGTCGAGCCGCGAGGCGATGCCGTCGCGCCGGGCCTGGTCGAAGCGGATGACATTGGCCGGCACGGCGATGACGTTGTTGCCGATCACCACCTCGTGGATTGTCGTGTCGTCGGTGTATCCGGCCATGGCGATCGAGCGGCCGAACCATTTGCCGCCAAGGCTGATCGTCACCGAAAGCATTGCCAGCGCCGCGAACACGTAGAACACCCGCTTCATCAGCTTGGAATCGACGACGGTAAGTTGCGGACCGTTGGCGGTGGCTGTCTGCTTCATCGCGATCCCCAATTTTCGGCCGCCTGTCGCAAGATGTCCCATGGCCGTCCCCTGGGACGTCCCCTCTTGGGATGTCCTTAGGCGGCACACGTGGCGCGGCACGGCTCTTGCAACGGCGCCTGTCGAACACGACTGTGCGATTTCATGGTAAATGGAAGGTAAAGATGGGTCCGGTCGAACACACACTCTTTGCTTTTATGGTTGGGCTGACGGCGTGCGGCCTGGTGGGATCGGCGATGGAGCTGATCTCAGGCCGTCGGCTTGCCTTCGTCGAGCCCTATGTGTCGCCGGCGCATGTGCTGCGCTCGCTCGCCGCGACGGCCTGCGCCGGACCCTTGATGTTCGCCAACGAAGCCCTCGACGCCTGGCGGCAAGGCCGCATTTCCGCTCCGGCGCTGATCTCCTGCGGTTGCACCGCGACGGTCTGGGCATTGGCGTTGGGCGTCGTGCTGATCGACATTGCATCCGTTGCGGGCATGCTCCTAGGTTCGGCTGACTTTTCAGTGTGAGACGAATCGGGAGATCGAAATGCCGCTCTACGCGATCGACGCAAAAGCCCCCGTTTTCGAGGACGCGGACAGCAACTGGATCGCGCCCGACGCCACCCTGATCGGCGACGTACAGATCGGCCGCAATGCAGGCTTCTGGTTCGGCGTCGTCATTCGCGGCGACAACGAGCCGATCATCATCGGCGCCGATACCAATGTGCAGGAACAGACGGTCATGCACACCGATGCCGGTTTTCCCCTCACCATCGGGCAAGGCTGCACGATTGGCCATCGCGCCTTGCTGCACGGTTGCACGATCGGCGACAACAGCCTGATCGGCATGGGCGCCATCGTGCTGAACGGCGCGAAAATCGGCAAGAACTCGCTGGTCGGCGCCGGCGCCCTGGTCACCGAAGGCAAGGAATTCCCCGACAATTCACTGATCATCGGCTCGCCCGCGCGTTTGGTGCGAGCGCTGGACGATGCCGCGGTCTCAAGGCTGCGCGCTTCGGCCGCGCACTACGTCGCCAACGGCAAACGCTTCAAAGCGGGACTGATGAAGACCTGAGGCCAGCCTTGCTCAAACCTTCGGCTATGGTTTCACCGGCATCGTCCCCCAACTCACCGTCCATTGGAGCCGTGCCCGGTCATCGCATCGCGCAGCAACGAAGCGCCGGCTTCAAAACCGGCATTGTCAGCGTCCTCGAGGGCTGTCGTATAGTCGTCGATGCGGGTTTCGAGCGATGGGTCGGCGCCCGCCGCCAACAGCAGGCGGATGGCATCGACGCTACGGATGGCGACTGCATAGTGAAGCGGTGTCCAGTCGTTTACGCCCCGCATGTTGGGGTCTGCGCCCCCATCGATCAGGATTCGGACGATTTCCAGTCTGTCAGCCCGGTCGGTGGACAGTGCCGCGATGATTGCCGGAAAGCCGCTGTGGTGGTGATAGTTCGGGTCCGAGCCCGCATCCAGTAAGATCGAGATGAAAGCGGCGGGACTCCAATAGATCGCATATTCCAGTGGATGTCCAAGGCCGAGTTCAAACGGCATTTGCTCGTCAAACCAGCCGGGTGAGCCGCCGAGGGCGACACCGAGGCCCTCGAAGTCGCCCGCCTTGAACGCGTCATCGATGGCCTTGAACAGGCGGTGGCGCTCGCATCGATCTTCCGGGATTTCCAACATCGCAGCGATCCGGAGGTTGAACGGCCGCCACATTGCTCCCATTGGCAGTTGCCTGAAAGCCTCATGGGCGGGTTGCGATTGGAGAGAAGTTCTTGCGGCTGCGTTTGTTAGAATCTCATCCCGCTTAAGTCTCTTAGCTGCCGACAATCCAGCCCGCGCGTTTGGTGCGAGTTCGACTATGCAGCGGTTGCAGGCTGCCGGCAGCTGATCCTTTGCGCAGTGGTACGCCGAATTTACCGCATCGACATCAAGTTCGCGATCAGACCTGCCTTGATGTTGAGCACCGGTCGATGGGCCTCCGGATGACCGATGTCGTTCAGCTGATCGGGCGTCAAGTCGGCTAGCGCCCTGCCTTCTGCAACGGTCCGTCGCCGTCCCCTGAAGGTGGCGATAATTATTGCTACGCTTTTCCTGCTAGATCCAAACAAGTGTCTTTTCGACGCGCTGCGGTCGGCGCGAGTTTCCGTATGAGCCATTCTAGTCTCCAATTTCGAGATTTGCGGCTGGGAACGTGCCACGCGGGTGTTTTCGGGCTGTTCGGCTGAGCGTGAAAAAACGGAAATGTCCGACGAGCTGCCGTTAAATCGGTGTTAAATCCAACCACCGAAATGCTATTCTGCCGCGGCGGTCAAAGTCTGGAGACCATCTGTGCGCATCAGGTTGCTTGGCGGCCTCGAGGTTACTTCCCTGGAGCGCCGGCCCGTCCGCTTCGCCACGCGCAAGACTTCGCTGCTTTCTGCTGCCCTGGTCCTTGCCGGCCGCCGCGGCCATCGTCGCGAGCAGCTTTCCGAAGCCTTTTGGCCGGGACGAAGCAATGGCCAGGCGCGCAACAGTTTGCGGCAAGCACTGGTCGACATCCGGCGCTCGTTCCCGACCAGCAAAGATGCCGCCGTCTACATCGACGGGGATCACGAAGCCGTCGCGCTGATTACCGGCCCGGATCAAGCGGACATTTCGATCTTCGACCGGAAACTGGAGGAGGGCCGGGCGACCGATCTCGCCTTCGCCGCCGACCTCTACCGCGGTAGGGTGCTTGCAGGGGAAGCCATTCCTGAGGAACTGGATGAGTGGTTTGGACCCTATCTGAACAGATATCAGCGCAAGGCGTGCAGTTGGTGGATCGGCTGAGCCTCGCGCTGCCCATACCCGGCTCTGCTGAAGAGACAGCCTGCGAAGGGCTGGCAGAGAGATTGCTCGCCTCAGATCCTACCGCGGAGGCCGCCCATCGGGCGCTGATCCGGATCCACGCGCATCGCGGTCACGAAAACGCGGCCTTGCGCCAGTTCGAGCTTTGTCGAACTGCGCTGAAGAAGCAGCTGGATGCGGAGCCGGAGGCGCAGACAAGCTCACTGGCGGCTTCTCTGCAGTCCCGCGAACGAACTGGACATCAGCCGCCGGGGCCAAGCTATGGCGTCGCGGCGCCGGGGCAAATGCGGGCAGTCCCAGCGAGACACGACGACCAGCCATCAATTGCAGTGCTGCCATTCCAGAATCTAAGCGGTGATGTCGAGCAGGAATATTTTGCCGACGGTATGGTGGAAGACATCGTCACCGCCCTGGCTCACTTCCGCCACCTGTTCGTAGTCGCTCGGAATTCGAGCTTTGCCTACAAGGGGCGGTCCATAGACATAAAGCAGGTCGGGCGTGAACTGGGCGTGCGCTATGTGGTCGAGGGAAGTGTGCGCCGGGCGAGTGACCGCCTGCGCATCGCCGGACAGCTCATCGACACCTCGACGGGGGCCTATCTCTGGGCCGATCGTTTTGACGGAACGCTCGCCGAGGTGTTCGATCTGCAGGACCAGGTCGCCTCGAGCATAGTCGGCGCAATCACACCGAAGGTGGAGGCGGCTGAGATCGAGCGTGCCAAACGCAAGCCGACAGAAAGCCTCGACGCTTATGACTACTACCTCCGCGGGCTCGCAGTCTTTGACCGGACGGTCAACGATCAAGCGGCTATCGACGAAGCCTTGCAACTGTTCAAGGCAGCGATCGCCCGTGACCCGGAGTTTGCCGCAGCTTACGCGCGGGCTGCGCGATGCTACGCCACTCGAAAGAGCAATGGCTGGATGGTCGATCGCGCGGAAGAGGTCGCAGAAGCCGTCCGGTTGGCGAGGCGAGCGGTCGAACTCGGCAGGGACGATGCGATTGCACTTTCCCATGGTGGATACGTCCTTGGTTATGTTGGGGGCGAACTCAAGAACAGTGCGGTCTGCATCGATCGCGCGCTCGTTCTCAATCCGAATTTAGCGGCTGCCTGGGGCCTAAGCAGCTGGGTGAGAGCCTGCTTTGGTGAGCCGGACAGAGCCGTCGAACACGCTGCGGGCGCCATGCGCCTGAGCCCGCTGGATCCACGTCTGTTCGCCTGGCAGTTCTGCACGGGGCTCGCTCACTTCTGTGCTGGCCGCTACGATGACGCTGTCGAATGGGCAGAAAGCTCGTTGCGATCCCAGCCGAACTACGCAAGCGCCATGCGCGTTGCGGCCGTAGGTCATGCCCTGGCGGGGCGGCTTTTGGAAGCGCAGCAAATGATGGCCCGGCTGTGCGCGTTCGATCCCTCGCTGCGGCTTTCGAATCTCGCCGAGGTGCTGCCGCCGTTTCATCGATCGGACGATCGCAGCAGATATATCGAGGGCCTTCGCAAGGCGGGCCTGCCGGACTAAGGCCCGTGTCTCCTGAAATGGTGGAGCCGGCCCGGGGACGGGGCCGGCTCCTAAAACCCGGTCGTTGGGGACGGGGGGGTGGGGCTCGACCGGGTTTTCTCCTAAGGCGCGGCGCGTTCAAATGATGCGACGCGCTTAATCTCTGTTTTATGCATGTCGCTATCCCAAAACCGCTGCGCACTTTTGGGCGATATGCATTGGCGTCCTTAGCGGACGCTGGCGACCGCGTCGGAGCGGCCGTCGTTGATCATTACCCAAGCGCCCGAATTCTGGCTCGATTGGCGCTTCAGGTAGGTGTAGTCGGTAGCAGTCCAGGACAGCACCCTGGTTTCCAGATTGTCGAGGATGAACTCTCCGAGGCTGGTGCGCACGGTCAGCACCGCGTGGCCGTCTCCGTTCGGCTGGCGCGCAACCGTCATCAGCAGGTCGCCGGCCGGAACGCCGATGTTCATCAACGCGCGGCGCTTTTCCAGCGCATAGTCCTCGCAGTCGCCGAAGCCGCTGTTGGGATAGGACCAGACTTCTTCTTTGCCCCACAGTTCCATATCGGTGCGTGGCGCGATCTTGCTGTTGACCGAATTGTTGATGCTGACGATCTTCGCCCACAGCTTGCGGGTCAGCTCGATCGGCGCCTGCTTCGGCGTCCGCTGATTGCATTCCTGCGGAATCTTCTGACAGAACTCGTAATGGCCGACCGGCTGTGTGGTACGGCTGCCGGTGTGCATGAAGGCAGGTCCCGCTGCATACGCCGTTCCCCAGGCGGTAAGCTGCATCGCCATTGCCAAGAGCAACAGCTTGCCCCTCGTCGTCTTCATCGTTCAGTCTCCCCGTTTGAGGAGACAATGACACGATTGGATTTATTCGACGCAAAGGCTCGAAGTAGACATTAAGTAAAACGCCTATAGAATAAACATAAAATTTGAATCATTTCAGTACAAAATTGTTGAGGCGTTCTCGCGGGGCCGTATCGGCCGGCGCGGCGCCTTGGCGCGGCATCGGGGCAACAAAAAACCGGCCGAAATGGGCCGGTTCGATTGCGGTAACGTGTGTTGGTTGTCAGGTGCCGGATGCGTTGAATTCGGAATCGAGTGTTTCGGGCCGCTGGATGACCGCGAACTCGATGGCGACGCCGTCCTCGAAATGGCGCACCACCTGGCCGCGCATCGTGCCGAGCATGACCTGGATGCCGATTGCCGGCTTGACGTCGATCTCGACCGCGGCGCCCGAAAGCGACAGGTCGATGATGCGGCACTGGTACTGGCGCCCATCACTGAGCTGAAGCACGGTGGTCGGATTGCGCGGCGCGACGCGTTCGTGACGACGATCTTCCGGCAGATCAAGCTCGTGCTTGTTGGCGAGCCAGGTCAACTGCGCGGCAAGCTTGTCCTTCTTGCGTTCCGAGGCGATGACCGTCATCGCGAAACCATCCTGCAGGATGCGGGTGACGACGCCTTCGATGCGGCCGATGTGATCGATGTAGGCGATGACTTTCTCGCCCGGCATGCCGATGCGCTCGGTGCGAAGCGCTACATTGCCCGGCGACATATCGACCACCTGGCACGGATGTTCGGTGCGATCCTCCAGCATGAAGCGTCCGTAGATTTTCACGCGAACGCGCTGAAAGTTACGCCTTTCAGCTCGGGACGGCGCGGTGTCGACCGCCGCTGACCTCATGACTGCCTACACCCCGTCTGGCATTCCGCGCGTTGATGCGAGGAACTTCGTCAGAAAGCTACAGCGAAGCGGGTTAACAAAGGGGAAAGCCTGACACCGCTACTTTAGAGTTTTGGATTATTACCCGCGCCCGCCGTCGAACACGACCAGATGGCGGATGCGGCGCGCCTGGCCGAGAGCCGAAATCGTCTGGGGCGGATCGAGTTCCGACGGGACAAGCGAGGGAACGTCGATGGCCGGCCGGTTCTTGGCGAATATCGGTTCCTTCTCCGGATCGACGACGCGGATCGAATCGATCAGGGCGTCGGCGATCGGGTCCGCGCCCAGCCAGAAGGGCTTTTCAGCAGCGCTTATCACGCCGAGGCAGCGCGGATTTTCGACGCCGCCGTCGAGCGGCAGGGCGAGCAGCTCGAACTTGCTGGAACGGTCGGTGCGGCTGAAACCTTCATAGGTGATGAGCAATACGGATTTCTGATCGAAGACGCCGTGGATCAGTTTCGAGATAAGCCGCTGGTCCTTCTCCCGCCATAGAGAGGGGAAGGAAAACCCCTTGAGTTCACGGCCATAGACCGCGCAAAGCCTGGTGCCGGCGAGCCGGAATACCGCTTCGCCGCGCGTATCCTTTTCCAGGATGAATGTGTCGGCCAGCAGCGACTTGATGTCGGCTGGCTCGACTTCCGAACGCTTCGGGGCAGGGCGCCCGTCACGCAGCCGGTTCCAATAATGGAACAGCCTGATCGATCCGTTCTGGTTCATGTTATGCTGCTCCGCGCAATCTGTCGTCTGATGTCCCATCGGTGAACAGAAGGGCGCCCTCCGAGGACCTACATGCGTTGCGGAGCAGGATGCGTGCCAGCATCGTTAACACTTGTTCACGGGTCGGGGTCGTTAAGGTTAACAAGTGGTTTACGTTGCGCCCCGCCCACGCCCGTGGCACGCTAAAACCACTCCAGAAGCGGTCGTTTCCCAGCGATCGGCAGCAGTTCAGTCAAGAGTTTGGGGGAGCATGGGGGCTCGACCAGCCGTTCAAGGGCAACCTTGGACGGCTTCTTTTTGATTCGCGCCAATTTTGATTCGCCCCGGTTTTGATTTGCGTGGGGCGATTCGCCCCTTTGTGAATCGGGTGGCCGTGATCTACATGCTCGCGAAGTCGAATCCAGCGACTGAGTGCGAGCCATATGAGCGAACCAGCAAGCCCATCGGAAATCGAACAGGGCGAGGGCGGACCTGTCGGCCGCGAGCCGGAGCGTCTTCGCGAGCCGGTATTCAACATGCCGCCGGTTGTGCTGGCGGTGATCGGCATCTGCGTCGTCGTTCATCTGATCCGACTCTACTGGCTCACCGAGGACCAGGATTTCTCCCTGCTGATCCGGACCGCCTTCATTCCGATCCGCTATTCCGGTCGCTTCGACCTCGATTTCTACGCGTTTTCGAGCCCCTTCACTTATGCCTTCCTGCATGGCGGCTTTGCTCATCTTGCCGTCAACATGGTGTGGCTGGCGGCTTTCGGCTCACCGCTGGCGAACCGCTTCGGCGCGCTTCGTTTCAGCCTGTTCTTCGCGGCGACGGGGCTGGCGGCGGTGGTGCTGTTCTGGGCCGTGCATCCGCTCGGCCAGGCGCCGCTGGTGGGCGCATCGGGGGCGATTTCCGGCATGATGGGGGCCGCCGCCCGCTTTGGCTTCCGCACGGACCGCTCGTCCGGCAAAGCCGCCTTCGCCGGCGCGCCGCTGCCGATGGCGGCGGTGTTCCGCTCGCGCGGCGTTGTGACTTTTCTCGCCATCTGGATGGTGATCAATCTCGCCACCGGCCTCGTTGCCTTCGCGCCCGGCATCGACAGCCAGATCGCCTGGGAGGCGCATATTGGCGGTTTCGTCGCCGGCTTCTTCGGCCTGCGCGCTTTCGATCGACGGAAGCAGCCGGATGAGTTCACGGCTTAAGCATCGCCGCACTTGAAATGCAATCGATCGCGGCGCACGATGTTCACTACAGCGCCGCGCGTCCTCTTGGACGCGTAAAGGACGCTGTAGAACTTTGATTTGCGCATGATCCTTCCGAAAATCGGGGCCGATTTTCGGGGTCATGCGCAAAAGGAAAGCCGGTCAGGGCAGGAACCGGCAAGTAAAACTGAGGAGGACGCCATGACTGTTAAGGCAATTCTCGAGCAGAAAGGCCATGACGTGTTGACGCTCGGGCCGAACGAAAAGCTGAGCGAGGCCATTCGCATCCTGGCCGAACACAGGATCGGTGCGCTGGTCATCACCAATGGCGATCATAAGATCGTCGGTATTCTTTCCGAGCGCGACGTCGTGCGGGTCCTCGCCAGGGAAGGAGCCGCCGCACTGGATATCGCGGTGCGTTCGGCAATGACGCCCAAGGTGAAGATCTGTAATGAGAACCACACCGTCAATGAAGTCATGGAGATCATGACCAGTGGCCGTTTCCGCCATCTGCCTGTGGAAAAGGACGGCCTGCTCGACGGCATCGTGTCCATAGGTGATGTGGTCAAGCGGCGCATCGAGGATGTCGAGCGCGAGGCCGCGGAGATCAGGGCCTACATCGCGACGGCGTGACGCCTTATTTCTTCAGCCGGCCGGCTGGATTCGATGTGAAGCGCCAGCTTTGGCTTTGCGCTTGTCTCTTTTTGTGGTTTGCACTAGCGAGTGACTTTCACGTCGGACGTGACGGAATTCACGTTGAGAAGTGAATTCCGTCACCGATAACTCGCAGGCCACTATGACCCTCATCGATACTCGCACACCCGACGCCAAGCGCCTGATATCAGGTGCCACCGGCGACTGGGAAATCATCATCGGCCTCGAGGTGCACGCGCAGGTGACCTCGCAAGCAAAGCTGTTCTCCGGCGCCTCGACGGCTTTCGGTGCGCCGCCAAACGCCAATGTCAGCCTCGTCGATGCGGCCATGCCGGGCATGCTTCCGGTCATCAACGAGGAATGCGTCAAGCAGGCGATCCGCACCGGCCTCGGGCTGAAGGCCGAGATCAACCACAAATCGGTCTTCGACCGGAAGAACTATTTTTATCCCGATTTGCCGCAGGGCTATCAGATCTCGCAGTTCAAGCAGCCGATCGTCGGCGAGGGCAAGGTGATCGTCTCGGTCGGCCCGGACCGGCAGGGCGAATTCGAGGACATCGAGGTCGGCATCGAGCGCCTGCACCTGGAGCAGGATGCCGGCAAGTCGATGCACGACCAGCATGCGACGATGTCCTATGTCGACCTCAACCGCTCCGGCGTGGCGTTGATGGAGATCGTCTCCAAGCCCGATATGCGCTCCGCCGACGAGGCCAAGGCCTATGTCACCAAGCTGCGCACCATCGTGCGCTATCTCGGCACTTGCGACGGCAATATGGACGAAGGCTCGTTGCGCGCCGACGTCAACGTATCGGTGCGCCGGCCCGGCGGCGAATTCGGCACGCGCTGCGAGATCAAGAACGTCAACTCCATCCGCTTCATCGGCCAGGCCATCGACTACGAGGCGCGCCGCCAGATCGCCATCCTCGAGGATGGCGGCAAAATCGACCAGGAAACGCGGCTGTTCGACCCCAACAAGGGCGAGACGCGCTCGATGCGTTCCAAGGAAGAAGCGCACGACTACCGCTATTTCCCGGATCCCGATCTTCTGCCGCTGGAATTCGACCAGGCCTATGTCGATTCGTTGGCAAAGGATCTGCCTGAACTGCCCGACGCCAAGAAGGCGCGGCTGATCTCCTCGCTTGGCCTGTCGACCTACGACGCCTCGATCCTGGTGTCGGAAAAGGCCGTCGCCGACTATTTCGAGAAGGTGGCCGCTGGTCGCGACGGCAAGCTTGCCGCCAATTGGGTCATCAACGATCTGCTGGGCGCGTTGAACAGAGCCGGCAAGGGTATTGAAAATGCCCCGGTTTCGCCCGATCAGCTCGGCGCGGTCATCGACCTGATCAAGGAGGGCACCATCTCCGGCAAGATCGCCAAGGATCTGTTCGAGATCGTTTGGAAAGAAGGCGGCGATCCGCGCCAGTTGGTCGAAAGCCGCGGCATGAAGCAGGTCACCGACAGCGGCGCCATCGAAAAGGCGGTCGACAAGGTGATATCAGCCAATCCGGACAAGGTCGAGCAGGCGCGCGCCAAGCCGACCATGGCCGGCTGGTTCGTCGGCCAGGTGATGAAGGCGACGGGTGGCAAGGCCAACCCGCAAGCGGTCAATGACCTCGTCAAGGCCAAGCTCGGGATTGAGTAGAATGATGTTCGTCCGCACCGCCAGCGAACGCGATCTGGCTGCCATCCGGGCGCTGCTGGTCGAAACGTGGCATGCCACCTATGACGCCATCTATGGTGCTGCCAAAGTCACCGAGATCACTGACGAATGGCATTCGATCGCCTCGCTCAGCGCATGACCCCGAAATCGGAATCGATTTCGGAAAGGATCATGCGCAAAATCAAAAGTGCTACAGCGTCCTTTGCGCGTCCGAAAGGACGCGCGGCGCTGTAGAGCGCTGCTGACACGGCGAACTCCGAATTCCTGGTCGCAGACGACGGCAGGCTCATCGGCGGCATGGCTTTCGCCGCAGCCACCACGGATGCGAAGATCGTAATGCTGAACCAGCTTTACGTGCATCCGACCTGCCAGAGGCAAGGGATCGCCAGGCGCTGCTGGAAGAGGTCGAGGCGAGCTTTCCGGAGGCGCGGACGCTGCGTGTCGAAGTGGAAGAGGCAAACGCTCCGGCCGTCGCCTTCTTTCGCTCGAAAGGGTTTTTGCCCGCCGGCAACACCGCCGACTGTGGCGGCGGTTCAGGGCTCCCGGCGAGAAGGCGATCGGATAGATTTGTCTGCCTGGATATGTCGCAGTCAGTTGCGTTTTACGGGCTGCGCGGTCGGTTGCGGCGCCCTCAATGATGTCCCTTGAGGACGACAAGATAGCCTCGTTCGACGTGAAGGCGGAAAGCGATCTGCTCCGACGTCCCAGTGTCCTTGGATTTGTCGATCACATAGCCGCCAGGATGCGAGCGAAGCCATTCCTCGGGATTGTCAGTGCTTTCTAACGGCTTCTGCAGCCGGGCCAGGAAGCCGACCTCGTCCTGGTAGTCGAAGGCGACGGCCCAGTCGGCGTTCTTTCGCTCGGCGATGAAGTTGGCCAGCGGCATGAGATCTTCGCGTCTGAAAGCGGTCGCTGATGCTGCGGCATGGCCGATGCCGAAAATTGCGAGCAGGACGAAGGCCGAGTTTCTGAGCCTCGCGGGGGGAATCTCCGCCATGAAATACCCGAACAGGATGGTCGCAAATGGCAGCATCGGCACCAGATAGTGAGGTTGCTTGCCGGATATCGCGCTGAAAACCAGTAAAACCGCGACGAACGAGAACGACAGCAGGCGCAGTGCGCGCAGGTCCGGCGATTTCGTGTCGATCAGGCGACGTATCCGGGCGCCCAGCTTCAGCCGCCACACTTCGGGTATGAAGATCCACGGTATGAGCATGATCGGCAACAGCACGACGTAGAAATAGAACGGCCGGCCATGGGAGTTGTGCAGGTTGCCGGTGACACGCCCTGCCGACTGGTTCCAGACAAGGTCGTAGACGAAGTTGCCTTTCGTCTGGATGGTCGCCGGCACCAGCCAGATCGCCACCGGGATCAATGCGGCGAGAATTGCCAGACCCGCCCCGGCAAAAAATTTCGGCGTCGCCAGCCCGGCCTGCCGATCGCGCCAGAACGGATAGAGCAGGATAGGGGCGCCGACATGGATGAGCACCACCGGACCTTTCGTCAAAACACCCAGTCCGATGAACAATCCCGCCAGCACGGCGTGCCAATGGTTGCCGTTTTTGGCAAAGGCAAGCAACGACAAAAGCGCGGCGAGCACGAAGACAGTCAGCAGCATGTCGAACAGGATCAGCGTCGAATAAATCACGAAGATGGTGCTTCCGGCGACGAGCCAAGGGATACGGCTTGCGATGTCGTCGCGCCGGGGAAAGAGGGTTTTTGTCAGACGCGTCGTCAGCCAGATGACGAGCGACGACGCGACGAAGATGACGAGCATCGCGGCAACCCGACTTGCGCCGAAAATGTCCCAGGCCAGGTCGATAAGCCAGAACAGCAGCGGCGGCTTTTGCAGATAGGGCGCGAAATTCATCGTCGGAACGAAGATCTGTCCGCTCAGATACATCTCCCAGGTGACACTGAGATATCGCGTTTCATCGACAGGCAGGAGCGGCCGGAAGGCGACCGCGATGCAGGTCAATGCAAGCAGGAACAGATAGGGGAGCAGCCGCTCGACATGTGCCGGTATCAAGATTGGGATCCGCGCCAGGAAACGTTCTCATTCCAGCCGAGCATCGATGCTGCGCTCGTGGAGCGCGCAGGACCGCACCATGATTTTGGCCGAATTGTAGCCGAGCCGGCCTGGTAGCTTGGATTCTGAAGATGTCGTCCACAAAGGGCAAAAAAATATGCAGATTGGAATTAGGGTGACAATACACTTTTTGCCCTGTTTGCTCGGCCGTGCTGGCCGGTGGGCAGCGAAGCACTTCTGGATCGGATTGCCGAGAAAACCGAAAATGCCGCGGCAGGCGGGGAAAAGGTGCACTGTCACGGTAATTCGCGGGGCGAACCGTGTATCGGACAGGCCCGATTGGAGCGGGCCACTGTTTTGCAATTCTTGCCTGAATACTTTCTCAGCTGTCGTCCGCAAAACACGCCCGGTAAGAATTCAGCAGTGGCTAACGCTGAGGCAAAAAAGGCATGGTGCGACGCACAAAAATATTGCAATGCACTGCAGATGCCGTAACGTCAGGCTGCTAGATGAACGAGACGGCTTTTCTACAAGGTCGCCCACCGCAAAGGATGGAAACTATGACCAAGACCGCTGATAAAACTGCTGAAATCATCGAGAATGCAGAAGTCCCGACCGCGGCAACCGATCAGTTCCGCGCTGTCGCCGAAAAGGGCGTCGAGCAGTCGAAAGAAGCCTTATCGAAATTGGCGACCGGCGCCGAGGCGACCCAAAAGGCTCTTGAGTCATCCTTCGAAACAGCCAAGACCGCTGGCAATGAGCTGTCGCTGAAGACGATCGCCGCGCTGCGCGCAAATGTTGAGGCCAGCTTTTCTCACCTCGAAGCCCTGGTTGCCGTGAAATCGCCCTCCGAGTTCATCGAACTGCAGACTGCCTTCCTGCGCAAGCAGGTGGAAAAGACCGTCGAGCAGGGCAAGGAGTTTCAGGCGGCCGCGACGAAAGCCGCCGAAGACGTATCCAAGCCGATCAAAGATGTCTACGAGAAGGCGATGAAGGATCTCAAGGTCGCCTGATTGGCATCATGCACGTCGCGCAAAAGTGCGAAGCGGTCTTGCGATAACGACATGCATAAAAACAAGAACTTGAAGCGCGTCGCATGAATCCATTCAAGCGCGACGCGCTTTAGGCGGAGGGAACTTCCACATTGTCGATCAGCCGGGTCTTGCCCAGCCAGGCGGCTGCGAGCAGGCGTCCGTCACGGTTTCTCCGCCATGGGGCGAGCGTCAGGCTCTCGCGCGCCGCGACATAATCGATTTTGTCGAAGCCAGCCTTGACGAGCGCGCGGCTGGCCTCGGCGGTCGCGCTGCCTTCATCCGCGCCTGCCGCTAGTGCCGCCGCCGTCCGGCGCAATATGGCGTTGAGCTGGCGCGCCACCTCCAGCTCGGCTTCGCTCAGATATGCATTGCGTGAGGACATGGCGAGGCCATGTGCGTCGCGTACCGTTGGCGCGCCGATGATTTCCACCGGCAGATCGAGGTCGCGGCAGAGCTGCCTGACGACGCAAAGCTGCTGGTAGTCCTTTTCACCGAAGACCGCACAGTCGGGCGACGCCTGCAGGAAGAGCTTTGCCACGACCGTCGCGACGCCGTCGAAGAAGGTCGGACGGAAATCCGATTCCAGCCCGGCGGCTGGCCCGCCGACCGAGATCCTTGTGGCGAAGCCAGCCGGATACATCTCCGCCACACCAGGGGTGAAAGTGAGTTGGGCGCCGGTCTCGGCCAGCCGGTCGAGGTCGCGGGCGAGTTGGCGCGGATATTTGTCGAGGTCTTCGCTCGGCGCGAACTGCGTCGGGTTGACGAAGATCGAGACAACGCAGCGATCGGCCTTTTCGAGTGCGATCCCGATCAGCGAGACATGGCCGTCATGCAGTGCACCCATGGTCGGCACCATGGCAAGGCTGAGGCCATCGCGACGCCAGTCGCGGATTTGCGCGCGAAGGGCGGCGACGCTGTCGACGATGAGAGGCCGGCTCATGCTTTGTCTCGGCTCATTCTTTGTCCCAAGTCATTCTTTGCCCTTGTTCGGCTGCGGCCGAAAAGACGTGGTTCGGGCCGGGGAATGTCCGGCTTCGCACCTCCGCTGCATAGCTGGCTGCCGCCTGCGATATGACGCTGCGCAGGTCGGCATATTGCTTGACGAATTTCGGCACGCGGTCGACGGTCAGGCCGACCATATCGTCGATGACCAGGATCTGGCCGTCGCAGTCTCCGCTGGCGCCGATGCCGATGGTTGGAATGGAAATGTGCCGGGTGAGGTCGGCGGCGACGGTCTCGACCGTGCCTTCGATGACTACCGAAAACGCGCCGGCCTTCTCGACCGCGCGGGCGTCGCGATAAAGCGCCGCCACATTCTCCTCGGTACGGCCCTTGATCCTGTAGCCGCCGTCGCTTTCCACCGATTGCGGCTGCAAGCCGATATGTCCCATGACCGGAATGCCGGCAGCGACGATCGCCGCGATCTGCCGGGCAACGGTAACGCCGCCCTCCAGCTTGACGGCCTGACAACCGGTTTCGTTGACGATCCGCCGAGCCGAGGCGACGGCTTGGCGCGGCGTTGCCTCATAGCTTCCGGCCGGCATGTCGACCACCACGCAGGCCCTGGCCGAACCCCGCATCACCGCTTGTCCATGGGCGATCATCATCTCCAGCGAAGCGCCCAGCGTGGTCTTGTGGCCATGGAGAACCATGGCGACGCTGTCGCCGACCAGAAGCAGGTCGACATGATCGTCGAGCAGGCGAGCGACGGGATAGGTGTAGGCGGTGAGGCAGACGACCGGCACGCCGCCCTTGCGCAGGCGAATGGAGCTGGCACTGATTCGCAGCTCAGGGTCGGATGAATCCGGGGCCATCTTTACCTCCCTCAACCGTCAATCAGACTGGATACCTGCATGGGACGCGCAGAGCTTTAGAAAGACGGGGCAGCCTTGGCAAGGCATGCTTCGACCGCCGCGAAAGGCTCGCCGGGTTTGCATCGGTTTTCTGACAGCCATTTGCGCGGCGCTTGCGGCAAAACCCTTGCCTTAGCGATGGCCTGACGCCATAAGCAGGAAACAGGCGCCGCCGCTGCCGCCGCGAGGGCTTGCCACGAGGATTTGGATGAAGACTTTCCTTCTGCAGTTTTTCACCTGGTGGAACAGCCAGACGCTGGGCACGCGCTTCCACACCTGGCGGCATGGCAAGAAAGTCGGGCAGGACGAGGCTGGCAACGTCTACTACGAGGGTGGTGTCGATTCGGAAGGCCGCACCCGCCGCTGGGTCATCTATCGAGACTATGCGGAAGCCTCGATGATTCCGCCCGGCTGGCATGGCTGGATGCATCACCGCGTCGACATCGCGCCGCCGAGCGACAATTACAAGCCACGCGACTGGCAGAAGCCGCATCAGCCGAACCTCACCGGAAGTGCCGCCGCCTATCGCCCCAAGGGCTCTGTGCTCACCAACCAGCACCGCCCGCAGGTGACGGGCGATTACGACGCCTGGACGCCGGGTTCGTAACCGCTCGTCGCGGCGGACCGGTCCTTTATCGCCACAATTGGCGTTTAGCTGCTTGCCGATCTGACAGCAGCGACTAGCCTTGGGCGCGACAGAATCACCCCGGGCGCAAACCACCGGACCCTTGCATGAGCATTTTCAGCCGAATCTCGATGGGCGGACTAACGGTGGCCGCCGCCGCTTTTGCGGCTTTTAGCATGGTCGCCGCACAGACGCTTGAGGCGCCAGTGGACCCGGCGGCGCCGGAGGCGCCGATGGAACCGGAGGCGACAGTGGCGCCGGCGGCACCTGCGGCACCAGAACGCATCACCAATCCCGTCGCCGAATTCGCCGGCATCGACAAAATCACCGGCCGCATCATCACCTTCGATGTTTATATCGACGAGACGGTGCAGTTCGGTGCCTTGCAGGTGACGCCGCGCATCTGCTATTCGCGGCCGCAAACCGAAGAGCCGAAGACCGATTCCTTTGTCGAGGTCGACGAGATCACGCTGGATCGCAAGATCCGCCGCATCTTCACCGGCTGGATGTTTGCCGAAAGCCCCGGCCTCAACGCCGTCGAGCACGCTGTCTACGATGTCTGGCTGAAGGGCTGCAAGCAGAAGTCGGAGGTGCCGGCACCCGACGCTGCTAAATCCAATTAGAGCGCCAGGCACGCGGGATCTCCTGTTCGGGATCACATACTGAGCTTCCGGAACCGCCTTATTCTCCGTGCGTTGGTCATGGCTGGCGGTACGGAGATGTTCCCATGATGGCCAACAAGGACGAACTCCTCGATCTCGAAAGAGGGTTCTGGACCGGCGACGCTGCCTATTTCAAAGCCAATGCCGACACCGAATGCCTGGTGGCTTTCCCACAGATGGCGCAAACGATGAGTAACGCCGATCTGGCCGAAACCGCGACGGATCCGAACCGCTGGCGCGATCTCGATATCGATCTCAAGGGCATCATCGAGCCGGGCAGCGACATCGTTGTGCTGACCTATGAGGCCCATGCCACTCGCGAGAATGGCGAGCCTTATGCGGCGCTGGTCAGCACCGGCTATGTCCATCGCGTCAATGGCTGGAAGATGATGTTCCACGCGCAGACGCCGCTGGAAGTTGCGACGAAAGACTGATTGGACAGATCGTCAGGGAAAGAAGACCGCTTCGCCCTTCAGCGCGTCCGCCAGCATGTTTTCATACTTGCCCCTCGGCACGTCGATCGCGCCGAAACGTTTGAGGTGCTCGGTGGTGAACTGCGTGTCGAGCAGCGCAAAGCGCCTTTCCTTCAGGCGTTCAACCAGATGCACCAGGCAGATCTTCGACGCGTCCGTTTCCCGGGCGAACATGCTCTCGCCGAAGAATACCCGGCCGAGCGACACGCCGTAGAGGCCGCCGACCAGCCGACCCTCGCGCCAGGCTTCGACCGAATGGCAATGGCCCATCCGGTGAAGTTCGACATAAGCCTCGCGGATCGGCGCGTTGATCCAGGTCGACCGGCGTTCTTCGCGCCGCTCGGCGCAGCCATCGATGGTCGCCTCGAAGTCGAAATCGAAACGGATATCGAACAGGTCTTTCCGGATCGCCTTCCTCAGGCTTTTGGGCGTGTGAAAACCATCGAGCGGGATGATGCCGCGCGTCTCCGGCCGCACCCAGAACACTTCGGGATCGGTGGCGCTTTCGGCCATCGGAAAGACGCCCGAGGCGTAGGCCTTGAGCAACAGGTCGGTCGGGATGCGATAGCCTGGCGCGTAGGGGCGGGTCATCGCGACATTATATTCTATAAGTTCACGACCTAATCCTCTTTGGCCAGATATTTTTCCAGCCAGTGGATGTCATACTCGCCATTGGCGATATCGGCATTACCGACGAGATCGCGAAACAGCGGCAGCGTCGTCTTGATGCCGTCGACGACGAATTCGTCGAGCGCCCGCCGCAGCCGCATCATGCATTCGACACGGTTGCGGCCGTGCACGATCAGCTTGCCGATCAGGCTGTCGTAGTAGGGCGGGATCTTGTAGCCGGAATAGACGCCGGAATCGACACGGATGCCGAGGCCGCCCGGCGTGTGGAAGTGGGTGATCGTGCCGGGCGAGGGCGTGAAGGTGCGCGGATCCTCGGCATTGATGCGGCATTCGATGGCATGGCCCTGAAAGCGGATCTCTTCCTGGCGCACCGAAAGCCCGCCGCCCGAGGCGACGCGGATCTGCTCATGCACGAGGTCGATACCGGTGATCGCCTCCGTCACCGGATGCTCGACCTGCAGGCGCGTGTTCATCTCGATGAAATAGAACCCGCCGTTCTCATAGAGGAACTCGATGGTGCCGGCACCGGAGTAGCCGAGATCGGCGATCGCCCTCGCACAGACGCCGCCGATATGCGCGCGCTCCTCGGCATTGAGCGCCGGCGAGGGCGCCTCTTCCCAGACCTTCTGGTGACGGCGCTGCAGCGAACAGTCGCGTTCGCCGAAATGCACGCCGCGGCCGGCACCGTCGCCGAACACCTGGACCTCGATGTGGCGCGGCTTTTCGAGATACTTCTCGATATAGACGGCGTCGTCGCCAAAAGCGGCCCCGGCTTCCGAGCGCGCCGTCTGCAGCGCGACCACAAGATCGACTTCGCTGCGCGCCACCTTCATGCCGCGTCCGCCGCCGCCGGCCGACGCCTTGATGATCACGGGATAGCCGATCTCGGCGGCGATGCGTTTGGCGTCCTTTTCCTCGGTGACCGCGCCGTCGGAGCCGGGCACCACCGGAATGCCAAGACGCTTTGCAGTGCGCTTGGCCTCGATCTTGTCGCCCATGATGCGGATGTGATCGCCGGACGGACCGATGAAGGTGATGTTGTGCGCGGCGAGGATATCGGCGAATTTGGCATTCTCCGACAGGAATCCGTAGCCCGGATGCACCGCGTCGGCGCCGGTGATCTCGCAGGCCGCGACGATCTGGTGGATGTTGAGATAGCTGTCGCGCGACGGCGGCGGGCCGATGCAGACGCTCTCGTCGGCGAGCCGCACATGCATGGCGTCGGCGTCGGCGGTCGAATGCACCACCACCGTCTGGATGCCAAGCTCCTTGCAGGCGCGCAGCACTCTCAGAGCGATTTCGCCGCGATTGGCGATGAGGATTTTCTGGAACATTTTTCGGCTGTTCCCGGCTCTACTCGATCACGACGAGCGGCATGCCATATTCGACCGGCTGCGCATCCTCGAACAGGATCGCCGTCACCGTGCCGGCACGAGGCGAGGGGATCTGGTTCATTGTCTTCATCGCCTCGATGATCAGCAGCGTCTGGCCTTCCTTGACCTGCTGGCCGACCTCGATGAACGCCTTGGCGTCGGGCGACGGCGCCAGGTAGGCGGTGCCGACCATGGGGGAGGCCACCGCATTCTTGGACACGTCGGCCGCTGCCGGGGCGGCTGCGGCAGCCGGCTGCGCTGCCGGCGGCGCATAGGCGGGCTGCGGTGCGGCGACCGCATGGACGGCCGGCGCCTGTCGCGACACGCGCACCTTCAAGTCGCCCAGCTCGACCTCGATCTCGGTGAGGTTGGTGTCGTTCAGTATGCCCGCCAGATCGCGGATAAGCTGCTGGTCAACACCATTCTTCTTTATCGACATTTTCGAGCCTTCTGTTTGTTGGCCGGTCATAGGCGTGCGGCCAGCGCCTGCAGCGCCAGTGTGTAGCCGAGGGGCCCGAACCCGCAGATCATGCCGACGGCGACCGGCGAGACCATGGAGACGTGGCGGAATGATTCCCGCGCATGGATGTTGGAAAGATGAACTTCGGCGACGGGTAATGGCGCGACGGAGCGGATGGCGTCGTGAATGGCGATCGAGGTGTGGCTGTAGGCGCCCGGATTTATGACGATGCCGACAGCCTTGTCGGCGGCTTCCTGTATCCAGTCAACGAGGTCGCCCTCATGATTCGACTGACGGAAATCGATCTCGAGCCCAAGTGCCGCACCTGCCAGCTTGCAATCGTCGGCGATCGCGGCAAGCGTCTTGCCGCCATAGATGCCCGGCTCGCGCTTGCCGAGCGCGTTAAGGTTGGGACCGTTCAGTACGAAAACCGTTTTCAAAATGCCGACCTTTCCCAGTGTGATTTTGAATCCGAAATTCGCAATACCTTGGAGCAGCGCTTTGAACGAATTTCGGATTCAAAGCCACACTGGCAATTTATACATTTCTGATGTGGTGGATTTGAAGTTCCTGAACGCTGACGCCACCAAAGCAGCAGGAACTTCAAATCCACCACATCAGCGCCGGCATCAGTCGGCGCGCCGGTCCTCTATAATGGGCTTAGACGCCTGCGAAAAGAGCGCAAGTGGGTTCTTTCGCTGTCCACAACAGGCGGAAAATGGCTTGCGCCGAAAGCCAGCGGGCGATCAGAGTGCGGCCTTGGCCGCCTCGATCTTCTCCGCCAGCACTTCCTGGCCGAGCGCCCCGAACACCACCTCGTTGCCGACCACATAGGAAGGCGTTCCGGTGATGGCCAGCTTGTTGGCAAGGTCATAGGTCTCGGAGAGGGCCTCGGCGATCGACGGGTCCTTCATCTTCTCGCGCAGCGTCGCTTCGTCGGCGCCGAGCGAAAGCGCTACCTTGATGGCCGCCGCTTCGGTGGCGCGCCCCTGGGCGCCGAGCAGCGCGTTGTGGAACTCGCCGTATTTCTCCGGCATCATCAGGTGGAAGGCCATCGAGACGACGCTCGCCTTCTGCGAATCCGGGCCGAGGATCGGGAACTCCTTGAGCACGAAGCGCAGGTCCGAATCGGCTGTCGTCAGCGTCTGCATGTCCTCCATGGCGCGTTTGCAGTAGCCGCAATTGTAATCGTAGAACTCGACGATGGTGACCTTGCCGTTCGGATTGCCGACGACGCCGTCGAAGGCCGAGTTGAAGATCTGGTCCTTGGCATTTTTGATGATGGCGAGACTGGCGACGCGCTGCGCCTCCTTCTGCTTGGCCTCGAGCGCTTCCTGAGCCTCCAGCAGCACTTCCGGGTTCTTCAGGAGATAGTCGCGGATGATGCCTTCGACTTCGGCCCGGTCGATCTTGGTGTCGGCGGGCGCCGCCTGGGCGATCTGCACGGCATCGGCCTTCGCCGTCTGCGGACTTCCGGTCACGAACCCGAAAACCAGCATGGCGAGAGCGACCGCCACTCCCGTGGTGCCCAGCAGAATTGCCTTGTTCATCATCCTTAATCCTCTTGCCTGGTTTCCGGCCCGACCCGATTGGTCCACTACATGTCGCCGCGCACGGCCGGAAGGTTCACTTTTTCTTGCCTGATGGTGCGTAGTTTATGATGTCCTGCGCGCGGATCCAGCCCGGCTCGCCGCGCTTCATTTTCATCTGCGCGCGCATTGCGAAGATCTTGGCATCCTTGTAGGCGCCGGAATAGAAATGGCCTTCGGCGGTTGCAAGATCCGCGGCCGGGATGTTGCCGAGTTCGCCATAGGCCTGCGCCAGATGGCGGTAACCGACGGCGTTTTCCCGGTCGCGCCCGAGGCCTTTGTTGATCTGCACCACCGCTTTCTTCAGGGAATCGGGCGTGCCAATGGCCATCAGCGCCTGGCCGTAGGAGACCGACAGCAACCCGGATCGTGCCGGATCGAGGCTGACCGCCTTGGCATAGGCTTCGGCGGCAGCCTTCGGTCTGTTCGCCTTCATCAGGATGTCGCCGCGCAATTCCTGGAAATAGGGGTTTTTCGGCTGTGCCTTGATCAGCGCGTTGGTCTTGGCGAGCGCCCCGGCCAGATCGCCGAAAAGATAGCTCGTCTGCGCGTCGCCATATTGCGAGGCGAGGCTGTCCGGGTTCTTGCGCATCAGCCGCGATGCGGCGGCCTTGCCCCCCATATAGGCGGCGATCTTGATGCGCATCATGTCGTGCCGCTGCTGCAGTGCCGGCGGATCGACCTTCTCGACATAAGGGCTCTGCTTGACCAGCACTTCGAGATTGGCAATGCGCTCCCGCGGCAGCGGATGGCTGATCCGGTAGGGGTCGACCTGCGCCCCTGACAGCGAGAGCGCGCTCTGAAAGCGGCCGAAGGTCTTCAGCATGCCCAGGCCGGACTGGCCGGTCGCGTTGAGATAGGTTATCGCCGAGCGGTCGGCGGTCATCTCTTCGGTGCGCTGATAGGCGAGGATGCTGCGCTGCGCCATCTCGCCGCCGCCGGCTGCGACCCCCATGCCGGCGCCGGCGAGGCCACGGCTTTTGGTGGTGGCGCCGGCAACGATGGCACCTGCGCCAAGCAGCGTCGCGATGATGGCCATCGTCTTGGCGCGTTCGAGCTGGTTGCGCAATTTTTGCTGGTGCCCGCCGGCAATGTGGCCGGCTTCATGAGCGATGACGCCGATGATCTCGTTGGGCGTCTCCGCCGACATCAGGGCACCGGTGTTGATGAACATGCGGGATCCGGCAACGAAAGCGTTGAAACTCTGGTCGTTGACCAGCACGATGTCGACGCCGTCTTCCGGCAGGCCCGCGGCCCGGAAGATCGGCCGCGCATAATCGCGCACCAGTGCTTCGATCTCGGCATCGCGCACCACCGGCACGTTTTGCGCGAAGGCGCTGACGGTGCTGGTCACAGCGACCGTCGCGGCAAGCGAAAGCGTCGCGAAGGCGCGTGCTGCCCTGGCTATCGTCGATTTGGGTCGGCTCAACATGGCAGGTCCACTGGTAGACGAGCGGGCGGAGGATGAAAAGTCGGCACTGAAACTTTACCGAACTTGTGATCCTCACATCAATCGGGCATTTGTGCGGCGCGGACGCCAGAGCGCGGCGCCCGCAGCCGGCAAGGAATGAGGTCAAATGGTTGTATCGCTTTCGCGTCGCGGCGACGTTGAGCCGTTCCACGCCATGGACATTCTGGCGGAAGCGAATCGGCTGAAGGCAAAGGGCGTGCCGGTTGTTTCCATGGCCGTTGGCCAGCCGTCCGACCCGGCGCCGACCGGGGTCAGGCAAGCGGCGACGAACGCATTGAAGATGGGGCGCATCGGCTACACCGATGCATTGGGTCTTGCGGGCCTGCGCGAGGCGATCGCGCAGCACTATGCTGACCACTACGGGCTTGCCGTTTCACCCGGCCGGATCGCCGTCACCACCGGATCGTCGGCCGCCTTCAACCTGGCCTTTCTGGCAATGTTCGATCCAGGCGATCGTGTCGCCATCGCCGCGCCTGGCTATCCGGCCTATCGCAACATCTTGGCCGCGCTCGGTATCGAGATCGTCGAGATCGAGCTCAACGGTGATGCCTATCTCCACGCCGAACATCTGAAGGCCGCGCATCGCGAAAAGAAGCTGAAGGGCGTGTTGTTCGCCAGTCCGGCCAATCCGACCGGCGCGGTTATCCCCGCCGACGAGCTGTCGGCGCTGGTGACGACGGCGCAAGAGCTCGGCATCGCCGTGATCTCCGACGAGATCTATCACCGGCTGGCTTACGCTGCGCCGGACACCACGGCGCTTGCCTACGGCCAGGACGTGACGGTGATCAATTCCTTCTCGAAATATTACTGCATGACCGGTTGGCGGATCGGCTGGATGGTGCTGCCGCAACCATTGGTGCGGCCGGTCGAGCGGGTCGCCCAGAGTCTCTATATCTCACCGCCGGAACTGTCCCAGATCGCCGCGATCGAGGCATTCAAGGCGACCGGGGAATTGGAGGCGGTGAAGGCGCGCTATGCGTGGAATCGCGAGCTTTTGATGAAACGCCTGCCCGAACTCGGCTTTGCGCTGGCGGCACCGATGGACGGGGCGTTCTACGCCTTCTGCGATGTCACCAGGCACACCAACGACAGCATGGCCTTTGCGCGCAAGATGCTGGCCGAGGCGCATGTGGCGGCGACGCCCGGCCGCGATTTCGATCCGCTCCAAGGCCATCGAACCATGCGCTTTTCCTACGCCGGCAGCCACGATGAGATGGTCGAGGCGATGATGCGCCTCGAACGCTGGCTGAAGTAGCGCCATGCCGGAACTCGAACAGGCTTTGACTGAAATTGCCGCCGAAATGGCGGAGCGCACGGATCGCGGCGAAGTCGCGACCTATATTCCGCAACTCGGCAAAGTCGATCCGAAGAAGTTCGGCATTGCCGCCGTGACCAATGACGGTCGCGTGCTGATGGCTGGCGACGCCGATGAGCCGTTTTCGATCCAGAGCATTTCGAAGGTGTTCACGCTGACATTGGCGCTCGGCAATGTCGGCGACGCGCTGTGGCAGCGTGTCGGGCGCGAGCCTTCGGGCAACCCGTTCAACTCGATCGTCCAGCTCGAGCATGAGAACGGCATTCCGCGCAATCCGTTCATCAATGCCGGCGCCATCGTCATTTCCGACATTCTGCTCGCCGGCCATCAGCCGCGCGAGGCGATCGGCGAGATCCTGCGCTTCATCCAGTTCCTGGCCGACGACGAGACCATCATCATCGACCGCGAGGTCGCGGCTTCGGAACGCGCTGCCGGTTTTCGGAATTTGGCGCTTGCCAACTACATGAAATCCTTCGGCAATCTCAACCACGCGCCGGATCTGGCGCTGGGCGTCTATTTCCACCATTGCGCCATCGCGATGAGCTGCCGGCAACTGGCGTTGGCCGGTCGCTTCCTCGCCAACGGCGGCAAGAACCCGGCGACCGGCCATTCCGTGGTGTCAGCCGAGCGCGCCCGCCGCATCGGCGCGATGATGCTGACCTGCGGTCATTATGACGGCTCCGGCGATTTCGCCTTTCGCGTCGGCATCCCCGGCAAGAGCGGCGTCGGCGGCGGCATTCTGGCGATAGTGCCGGGCGTGGCCTCGCTCGCCGTATGGGCGCCCGGCCTCAACGCCAACGGCAATTCCAGGCTGGGGTCGATTGCGCTGGAAAGGCTGGCGAAGATGATGAACTGGTCGGTCTTCGCGCCATAAAGCTTGTGGCGCTTCAGATAAGAAGAATCCCGCGCTGTCGACAAGACAGCGCGGGATTCTTCGGTCAAAAGATCAGGCTAAACCACCGAAAAGCTTAGAAGAAGCCTTTCCGCTGCCACCAGCCGGCACGCTTCGGCTTTTCCTCGGTCTTTTCCTCTTCGGCAACGGTCGAAGACACGATCGGCTCAACCGGCGCATCTACCGGTACAGGCTTGCGTCGCGATGGGCGGACCGTCGGTCTTTCGTCGACGGTGGCCACGGCTGTTTCCTCCGGAACAGGTGCGGGAGCCTCGGCAGAGGTTTCCGGCTCGGCTACCGGCGTCTCGACGACGACGTCCGCCGCAGCCTTCTTCGGCTTGGCGGCGCGCCGCGGCTTCTTCGGCTTTTCGGCGCTCGGCATGTCGTCATTGGCCGGAGCAAGGTCCACAGGCTCTTCGACCGGCATTGCTGCTACCGGCTCGCTGGAGACGGTTACGCCCTCCAAGACTTCGCCTTCGGGGCCGTCAGCCGATTCTGCAGTGCCTGCATCGACCTCGCCTTCGCCGTCTTCACGGCGATTGCGCTTGCCGCCGCGCTTGCCGCGCCGGCGCTTCTTGCCCTGACCTTCATCCGGCCCCCGACGTTCATCAGGCTCTTGACTGTCATCCGACGCTTCCACCGCCTCGGTGACGCCGACCTGGTCCTCGTGGTCTGCTTCAGCGCCTTCATCGCTTGAGGCTTCGGAGACGCCATCGGCTGTGGCCGAGAGGGACGCGCCTTCCACGGGGGCGCCATGCTCGCGGTCGCGATCCTTGCCGCCGCGCCGTCTGCGGCGCTTGCGGCGCTTGCGGTCGCGGCCTTCGCCATCCTCGCTTGGCCTTGGCTGCTGCGGCTGCTGAGCTTGGCGCGGTTGCTCCGCTGGCGCAACGGCCTCGTCTTCCTCCTCCTCAATGACGGTTTCGTCGGCGGGCTCTTCCGGCTCGACATAGGCGGGCAAGGTGCGCACCTCGACGAAGCCTTCAGGCTTTTCAGCCAGCGCGCCGCGGAAGATCGCATAGTGCTGGGCACCGACCGTGTCGTCGGCTTCGACGGTGATGGTCAGGCCGAAGCGGCTTTCGAGTTCCACCAGCGTGCCGCGCTTGTGGTTGAGCACATAGAGCGCGGTCGCCGCCGGCGTCCGCACCGTGATGTGGCTGCGCGAATCCTTGAGGAGGAATTCCTCGATCGCCCGCACAACCATCAGCGCGACAGACGAATCGGACCGCACATGGCCGGTACCGCCGCAATGCGGGCAAGGCTTCATCGTCGATTCCAGCACGCTGGCACGGATGCGCTGGCGCGACATCTCCATCAGACCGAAATGCGAGATGCGGCCGACCTGGATGCGGGCGCGATCGTTCTTGAGGTGATCCTTCAGCCGCTTCTCGACGGAGCGGTTGTTGCGGTTCTCCTCCATGTCGATGAAGTCGATGACGATCAGGCCGGCGAGATCGCGCAGCCTCAGCTGCCGTGCGACTTCCTCGGCCGCTTCCAGATTGGTGTGAAGCGCTGTGTCCTCGATCGAGTGCTCCTTGGTGGAGCGGCCCGAATTGACGTCGATGGCGACCAGCGCCTCGGTCTGGTTGATGATGATGTAGCCGCCGCTCTTCAGCGTCACCTGCGGCTGCAGCATGCGGTCGAGCTGCGCCTCGATGCCATTGCGCACGAAGATCGGCGTCGTGTCGCGGAACGGCTGCACGACCTTGGCGTGGCTCGGCATCAGCATGCGCATGAAGTCCTTGGCCTCGCGATAGCCCTCTTCGCCGGAGACCAGGATCTCGTCGATGTCCTTGTTGTAGAGGTCGCGCACCGAGCGCTTGATCAGGCTGCCTTCTTCGTAGACCAGGGCAGGGGCCGTGGACTGCAGCGTCAGATTGCGGACGTTTTCCCAAAGCCGCATCAGATATTCGTAGTCGCGCTTGATCTCGGCTTTGGTACGGCTTTCGCCGGCTGTGCGGAGGATGACGCCCATGCCCTGCGGCACTTCGAGATCGGCGACGACCTCCTTCAGCCGCTTGCGGTCCTGTGCGTTGGTGATCTTGCGCGAGATGCCGCCGCCGCGCGCCGTGTTCGGCATCAGCACCGAATAGCGGCCGGCAAGCGACAGGTAGGTGGTGAGCGCAGCGCCCTTGTTGCCGCGCTCTTCTTTCACGACCTGCACCAGGAGGATCTGGCGGCGCTTGATCACTTCCTGGATCTTGTACTGGCGGCGCACCGGCTTGCGGCGGTTGCGCGCTTCTTCCAGCGCATCCTCGGCGCCGACCGATTCGACCTCATGGTCCTCCGGATGCGAGGACTGCACCTCTTCCAGCATGCCGCGATCATTGTCGGTGGACGTGGCTTCGCCGGCCGTCTCCGCCTGCGGCACGGCTTCGGAAATCACATCCGCTTCGATGCTGGCGGCGAGGGAATTTGGACCGCCTTCGGAAGGCCCAGTCTCGTTAGGGCTCGTCTCATTATGACTCGCCTCAGCATGACCGGCGACATCCTCGCCATGTTCCGAAGTATCGGACGGCGTGTCGACATTTTCCGAAACGGCATCGGCGTTATCCGCGACCGCATCCTCGCCGTGTTCGCCGCCCTCATTGGAACCGCTGTCATTGGACTCGACAGAATCGTCAGAATCGGCCGCACCTGCATCACGCTTGTGCTCGCCCCGGTCGCGGCTCTTGCCGCCGCGCCGGCGTCCACGCCGGCCGCGATCGCGGCTCTGGCGGTCGTCGCCTTCGCCATCCTCATCGTCCTCGTCTTCAGCCTCCTGCGCTTCTGCGCGCAGCAGCGCCTGACGGTCGGCGACCGGAATCTGGTAGTAGTCGGGATGAATTTCACTGAAGGCGAGGAAACCGTGACGGTTGCCGCCATATTCGACAAAGGCTGCCTGAAGCGAGGGTTCGACGCGCGTTACGCGGGCGAGGTAGATATTTCCTTTGAGCTGCTTCTTGTCCTGGGATTCAAAGTCGAATTCTTCAATACGGTTACCGCGAACGACGACAACACGTGTTTCCTCCGGGTGGGAGGCGTCTATCAGCATCTTGTTGGGCATTATTTCGTTTCCCCCCGGCAGCCGTCAGCCGCAGCTTGCGGGGCAACGCCCGCCGCTGTGAGTGTGGATGAACATGGGTGCCGGGCAATTGAATGTCCGCCGGCCGCTGCCTGAGCGCCATGGCGGTGCCGCCCGCAGCCATAATGGCGCGGTTTGCTGCGGACCTTTCCATGATTGCGCTTGAAGCCATCGTAACCAGCAGAACCTTTTTGAACCAAAGCCCGGGAAAACCGGACCAGCTTGTTTGCTCATACAGAGCCGGCGCGGGACAATCCCGGCCGTTTTCCTCACGCAGGCGCTTCCCCCGCCACGGGCTCGTACCTGCGAAATTCGTCGCGATCACCTGATACCTTTTTCGTCTGAAGCGAAAGGAGCTGTCGTTCATCTGAGCTGTAGCAGGAAGCTGCGGAGAAGGACGGTTCCAGGATTGCAGTGATCCACCATCGCTTTTATGATTTGGCGGGTTGGAAGGCAACCCCGATTTCCGATGCCGGCAAAAAGCAGTTCCGCAACGGAAGCACAGCTTAACCTTTGCATGAAAAGGCTTGGTTAACCTTCTCTGGATACCAATCGTTAATTGAGTTCGCGGCCTAACCGGCATTCGACAAGACGCCGACACTCCGACAAACAAGATTGGGCGCCTGGCGCCAAACCGGAGCGACTGGAAAGAGATGGGACTGGCAGTCTTCACGCACTGGAGTGGTCGCGCCGGAGGCACTTTCTTCTACTTCCGCGCTGCTTGTCTGCTGTTGGTGGTTGTCGCTTGCCTGGCATTTTCGCCGGTTTCCTTTGCTGCCGACGCACCGCTCGCGGTGACGAGCTACAAAATGGCGGGTGACGCCACCAAGATGCGCATCGTCATGAATTTCGATCGCGAACCCGACATCAAATGGTTTCTGCTGCGCGGCCCCCACCGTCTGGTCGTCGACCTGCCAAGCACGAAATTCGCCATCAATGCCAAGGATGTGAAGGCGCGCGGCCTGGTCAGGAGCGTGCGCTACGGCGATCTCGGCGAGGGGGTGTCGCGGCTGATTCTCACCGGCAAGGGCCCGTTCGCCGTCGACAGGCTCGACGTGCTCAAGAACGATGACAGCAGCGGCTACCGCATCGCTATCGACATGTCGGCGGCGTCCGTGCGGGAGTTCGACGCCGCTCTTGCCAATCAGGCGCTGACCACCGGCTCGACGGTCTCCTCCGACAAGGGTGGCAGGGTCGGCACCGGCCCGGTCTCCAATCCAGGCCATCGCTTCACCGTCGTCATCGATCCAGGCCATGGCGGCATCGACGGCGGCGCCGAGGGCCTGAACGGCACCGTCGAGAAGAACGTCACGCTCGCCTTCGCCACCGAATTGCGGGAAAGACTTGCCGCAGTCGGCAAATACGACGTGTTCATGACGCGCGAGACAGATCAATTCCTGCGGCTGGACGACCGCGTGCGCATAGCCCGCCAGCACGAGGCTGATCTGCTCATTTCGATCCACGCCGACACGATCAGGGTCAAGGGCCTTCGCGGCGCAACCGTCTACACGGTCTCCGACAAGGCTTCCGACCCGGAAGCGCAGGCGCTCGCCGACCGTGAAAACCTTTCCGACCAATTTGCCGGCATGGAAATCAAGGACGACAACAAGGAAGTGACCGACATCCTGATCGACCTGATTCGCCGCGAGACGCATAGTTTCTCGATGAGTTTCGCCCAGACTTTGGTCGGCCAGCTTTCCACCAGTGTCGGCCTCATCAACAATCCGCAGCGTTCGGCCAGCTTCAAAGTGTTGAAGGCGCCGGATGTCCCCTCCGTGCTGGTCGAACTCGGCTATCTGTCGAACGCCAAGGACGAGGCGCAACTGCTCAGCGCCGATTGGCGCGGCAAGGCGGCCCAGAGCATAACCAATGCGATCGCCCTGTTCGCTTCAACCAAGGCCGGAGCCGGAACCGGAGGCTGAGACGCCGGCCCTCGCCACAACCAGAGGCAGCGTTGCACGACGACAACACTTTGCACTTATATTTTGGCCATTCGAAGCCGAAATTCCAGGCTGCCGCATTTTGCCCACATGGTGGCGACATGGGTTTCGATTACCGGTCGGGATCGTCTCGAAAGCTTGCGCGAAAGGCGGCTTCGTTTAGGAAATTCCCGAACCAAGGACTGGAGCGGGCATGATTCGTCTCATTGGCTATTTCTTCGGCATCGGCACGGCGCTGGCCCTTTTGGTCGCGGCGGGCGTGGCGATCTATATCAGCCATTTGTCGAAGGATCTGCCCGACTACGAGGTGCTGGCCAAGTATGAACCGCCAGTGACGACCCGCATCCATGCATCCGACGGTGCGCTGATGGCCGAATATGCGCGCGAGCGGCGCCTGTATTTGCCGATCCAGGCGGTGCCGGATCGTGTCAAGGCGGCCTTCCTGTCTGCCGAGGACAAGAATTTCTACAATCACCCCGGCATCGACGTGACCGGTCTTGGCCGCGCAGTCATGGTCAATCTGCAGAATTTCGGCTCGGGCAAGCGCCAGGTCGGCGCCTCGACGATCACCCAGCAGGTGGCGAAAAACTTCCTGTTGTCCTCGGACCAGACCTACGAGCGCAAGATCAAGGAGATGATCCTCGCCTTCCGCATAGAGCAGGCCTATTCGAAGGATCGTATTCTCGAGCTCTACCTTAACGAGATTTTCTTCGGGCTCGGCGCTTATGGCGTCGCCGGCGCAGCGCTCACTTATTTCGACAAGGCGGTGAATGAGCTCACCGTGGCGGAGGCGGCCTATCTGGCGGCTTTGCCGAAGGGTCCCTCCAACTATCACCCCTTCAAGTATGCCGATCGCGCCATCGAGCGCCGCAACTGGGTCATCGACCAGATGGTCGACAACGGCTACGTCACGCAGGAGGAAGGCGCCAAGGCCAAGGCCGAGCCGCTCGGCGTCAAGCCACGCCGCTCCGGCACCTATCTGTTCGCCGGCGAATACTTCACCGAGGAAGTGCGTCGCCAGATCAGCGCGCGCTACGGCGAGAATGCGCTCTACGAGGGCGGCCTGTCCGTCCGTACGACGCTCGATCCCAAGATGCAGCTCATCGCCCGTAAAGCCATGCAGAACGGCCTGATGAAGTTCGATACGCTGCGCGGCTATCGCGGGCCGGTGAAGACCATCAGCGTATCCGGCGACTGGGGCGTGCCTTTGAGCGAAGTCAAGGGACTGGACGACGTGCCCGAATGGTCGCTCGCCGTCGTGCTCGACAGCTCGGAGAGCGGCCTGTCCATCGGCCTTCGGCCGACCCGGCAGATCTCGGGCGAACTCGTCAAGGATCGCATCGAAGGCACCGTCAGCCGCGACGACATGAGCTTCGCCATGCGCCATGTGGTCGACGGCAAGACCGTCAGGGCCAAATCGCCGGCGGACGTGCTGAAGCCGGGCGACGTTATCTTCGTGCAGAAGAAAGAGGGTACGGACGGGGCCTATATCCTGCGCCAGGCCCCCGAAGTGGAAGGTGGCATGATCGCCATGGATCCGCATACCGGCCGTGTTCTGGCCATGGTCGGCGGGTTCTCCTACTCGCAATCCGAATTCAACCGTGCCACGCAGGCCATGCGGCAGCCGGGTTCGTCGTTCAAGCCGATCGTCTATTCGGCCGCCCTCGACAATGGCTATACGCCGGCTTCGGTGATCATGGACGGCCCGATCACCATCAAGAGCGGCAACACGACCTGGACGCCGAAGAACTACGATGGAAGGACAGCTGGCCCGGCGACCTTGCGGTCCGGCATCGAGAGGTCGCGCAATCTGATGACTGTGCGGCTGGCCAACGACATGGGCATGAAGCTGGTCGCCGAATATGCCGAGCGCTTCGGCGTCTATGACCGTCTGGCGCCATATCTGCCGATGGCGCTGGGTTCGGGCGAGACCACCGTCATGCGCATGGTGTCGGCTTATTCGATCATGGCCAACGGTGGCAAGTCGATCAAGCCGACGCTGATCGACCGCATCCAGGATCGCTACGGCAAGACGGTGTACAGGCAGGACGAACGCGGCTGCGAAAATTGCAACGCCGCCGAATGGCAGAACCAGCCTGAGCCGGAACTGATCGACAATTCCGAGCAGGTGCTCGATCCGATGACTGCCTATCAGATCACCTCGATGATGGAGGGCGTCGTCGAGCGCGGTACCGGCGCCACGGTCGCCGAACTCGGCCGCCACATCGCCGGCAAGACCGGAACGACAAACGACGAGAAGGATACCTGGTTCATCGGCTATACGCCCAATCTCGTTGTCGGGCTCTACATGGGCTACGATCAGCCGAAAGGTCTTGGCAAGGGCGCGACCGGCGGCGGCCTCGCCGCGCCGATCTTCAAGGACTTCATGCGCGTGGCACTGGACGGCACGCCCAATGTCGATTTCCAGGTTCCCGAAGGCATGAAGCTGATCGCCATCAATCGCAAGACCGGCATGGCTGCCAACCCAGGCGACCCTGGCGCCTTTATCGAAGCTTTCAAGCCGGGCACCGGCCCCGCCGACAGCTATTGGGTGATCGGCATGGGTGCGGACGGCTCCAACGCCTCCGGCGGCGCGCTGTCGCCACAGGCCAACCAAGCCATCCAGTCCGGCGGCGGCGGGTTATATTGACATAGGACATGGTGTTCTGGGCCGGCTTTCAAGCCGGCCCATTTCGCTTTACAGGTGGCGGTGCCGTCCCTATGTATCGCGCCAACCCAGCTCTGTTTTAGCAACAGCGCCCCATTTCAGCACAGGACAAAACGACTAGCCATGCGCTCGGAAACGCAGAACATTGTCGACGAAATCAGGCAGGCGATAACCCTGCTGAGGAGGCATCTTTGACTGGGATCAAGCCTTAAAGCGGCTTGAGTACCTGAATGTGCGTGCCGAGGATTCCAGTCTCTGGAACGAACCGCTGGAGGCACAGAAGCTGATGCGTGAGCGCCAGGGCCTCGAGGAAGGCATCGCCGCGGTCAAAGGCCTCACCCAGGCGCTGGAGGACAATATCGGCCTGATCGAGCTTGGCGAGGAAGAGGGCGACGAGAGCGTCGTCGCCGAGGCGGAAGCGGCGATCCGCTCGATGCGCGGCGAAGCAAAGGCCCGCCAGATCGAGACGCTGCTTTCGGGCGAGGCGGATGCCAACGACAGTTATCTCGAAGTCCATGCCGGCGCCGGCGGCACCGAAAGCCAGGACTGGGCCTCGATGCTTCTGCGCATGTACACGCGTTGGGCCGAGCGGCGGCGCTTCAAGGTCGAGGTGCTCGAAGTGCATGACGGCGAAGAGGCCGGCATCAAGTCCGCCACACTGCTGATCAAGGGCCACAATGCCTATGGTTGGCTGAAGACGGAATCCGGCGTTCACCGTCTCGTGCGTATTTCGCCCTACGACAGCAATGCGCGCCGCCACACGTCCTTTGCCAGCGTTTGGGTCTATCCCGTGATCGACGATACGATCGAGATCGACGTTTCCGAATCGGATGTCCGCATCGACACCTATCGTTCGTCCGGATCGGGGGGTCAGCACGTCAACACCACCGATTCGGCGGTCCGCATCACTCATCTCGCCACCGGCATCGCGGTCGCCTGCCAGGCCGAGCGCTCCCAGCACAAGAACAAGGCGAAGGCCTGGGAGATGTTGCGCTCGCGGCTCTACGAGGAAGAGCTGAAGAAGCGCGAGGCGGTGGCGAACGCCACCGAAGCGTCGAAGAGCGATATCGGCTGGGGCCACCAGATCCGCTCCTACGTTCTGCAGCCGTATCAGCTGGTGAAGGATCTTCGCACAGGCGTCGAGAGCACAAGCCCGTCGAGCGTGCTGGATGGCGACCTCGACGATTTTATGGAGGCGTCGCTGTCGCAGCGCATCGAGGGCGGCGCCGGCGAAGTGGTGGCCGATATCGACTGAAGCTCCTACGCCCCAAGCAGCAGGAACATCACGCTAGAGTAACAGGCTCTCATTCTAATTGAGCGGTCGCTTTACGGCTTTGTTTTTTCATCCAATTTTCCACAACGACTTCTTCCTTCGGGCTAGATGTTGCAAGCCTGCCGGCGCCTAGCCCGGAACCACTGCGAGCTGAATCTCGTTATCTGCGATCCCATCTGCCGGGGTTTATGAAGTCACTCTCGTCAACCCCGGCAGGCTGGTTCCGGCTGCAGATGTCGGCGCTCGTTTTGCACAGCAATTTCTTGCGCCAACAAAGGAATCAGCCCAGCATCTAAGGCTAGGGGGAAAAAGCATTTATGGCCGGACGCGGCGTATCTGCGACCTGACGATCCGGCCACTGGGAAGACACGTTCTGGGAACGGGCAAGCGAAACGCTTGATAACTCGGTGATAGGAACTGCGCCCATGCCCGCTCTCAACACTCGATCGGCCTCAGCCGTCCAGACGGCGCGCCGCCTCCTGAATTCAATCATTGCGGTGGTGGCTCTGACGGCCGCCATCATTGCATCTGCAGCGCCGGCTTTGGCGCACGACGCCACGCCGACTGCAGCGAAGCCGCAAGGCTGGAGTTACCCATTCTCCTGTTGTTCTGGTTATGATTGCCGCGCGGTCTCGCAGACGTCGATCAGCGAGCGTCCGGAGGGCTATGTCATCAAGGGGACAGGTGAGGTCGTGGCCTACAGCGATGCACGGATCAAGAATTCGCCCGATGGCGAATATCACTGGTGCTCGGTCGCCGGCGCCAACGACGGAAAGACCATCTGCCTGTTCGTGCCACCGTCTTCGTTTTAATGCTTGTCGCCCAAAAGCTTGCCGAAGGGCCTGAGCCATGGTCTGACCCGGGATGCGCAGCGGTTTTGGGATAGCGACAGGCATCAAAAAGATTGAAGCGCGCCACGCCTCCCCCGCAGGCACCTGCTGACAGGCAGTTGTCGGGAACGTCTCTCTATGTTTGTCTTGCCGTGCGGGCGGCAGGCAATCGTGAGGGAGGCGTTCATGACCATAAAGGCAAGCTGCCACTGCAGGGCGACGACGTTCGAAGTTTCGGAAGCGCCGCAAACCGTAACGCAATGCACCTGCTCCTTCTGTTCGAAACGCGGCTCGTTGTGGGCCTATTACACGCCGTGGCAATTCAAGCTCACCAGCTCGCTCAAGAATGTTTCTTTCTACCAATGGGGCTCGAAAACGGTAAAACACGGTTTCTGCGCCACCTGCGGCTGCGGCACCTTCACCGAAACGCCGGACTGGTCGACCGGCAAGCCGGATTTCGACAACCCGAAGATCAGCGTGAACTCGCGTCTGTTCGACGATTTCGACCTCGGCCAGGTCGAGGTCGTTGTCATCGACGGCAAAAATCTCTGGTAACCGATAATCTCTGGTAGCCGATCAAAATCGCGCAATATTGCGGCCGTGGAATTCACCCGGGAAAAGCCATAGGCAGCCGCTTTTCCCGTTCCGCTTTTCGCCGCATTTCATGTTACAACGACCCCGGAAGGGCTGATATGGCGCGCCGTCGGCGCGACGCTTGGAGAGGGACTACCCGATGAAAAAGACTGTGCTCGTCGCCGTGGCGACGGCTGTGCTCGTGAGTGCCTGCACCACAACCGATCCGTACACCGGAGAGCAGAAAGTTTCCAACACTGCGGCCGGCGCCGGTATCGGCGCGCTGGCTGGTGCGGGGCTCGGCCTGCTTGCCGGCGGCAACGATCGCCGTAATGCACTGATCGGCGCTGGCGTCGGCGCGCTCGCCGGCGGCGCCATCGGCGCCACGATGGACCAGAACGAGGCCGAACTGCGCCGGCAGCTTCAGGGCTCCGGCGTCAGCGTCACCCGCACCGGCGACCAGATCATCCTCAACATGCCGTCCGACATCACCTTCAACGTCGACCAGGACGCGGTGAAGCCCGGCTTCTATCAAGTGCTGAATTCGGTCGCACTTGTGCTGAACAAGTTCCGGCAGACCACCGTCGACGTGTTCGGCCACACCGACTCGACCGGTGGCGACGAACACAATTTCGACCTGTCGCAGCGCCGCGCGCTGGCCGTTGCCAACTATCTGTCCGGGCAGGGCGTCGATTCCCGCCGCTTCGCCGTCACCGGCTTCGGCAAGACGCGTCCGATCGCTTCCAATGCGACGGCCGCCGGCCGTGCTCAGAACCGCCGCGTCGAGATCCAGCTTTCACCGCTCACCTGAGTTGGACCATGAACCCGGACCTTCGGGTTCGGAAAAGATCATGTTCAGATACGAACCCGGCATGGAACATGAAGACGGCCCCGCAAGGGGCCGTTTCCGTTTAGGTATTCTGGATCTAAAGGCGGACTGGTATCTGATCAAACCTTGGCGACGATGCGCATGAAGGCGGGCATATCGTCGCCGAATCCGACGGTCGCGTCATTGTCTTCCTGGCGATGGCGGGCAGGGCGATTGCCGTCGCGCTGCGGCCTGGTGTCGCCACGTTCCGGCGCACGCTGTTCGTTGCGATTGCGATCGGGCGAAGCCTTACGTTCGGGCGAAGCTTGGCGCTCGCTATTTTCCGAGCGGATCGCTTCCTTGCGCGCGCGTCGCTCACCGGCATCGGCGACTGCGGCCTCGGCCGCCACTGGCTGTTCCTCGCGCGCCACAGCCGGTGCTGCAGCTTCGCTTTGTTTGGCGTGGCGTTCGCGTGGCTTGCGTTCGCCCCTGTCCTTGCGGTCATCGTCCTTGCGGCCGGCGCGGCGCGGGACGCCGCGGCCACGGCGGGGAGCATCGTCCTCTCCGCCCTCGCTGGCGACGACCGTCGACAGATCGCCGTCATGCCACTCGATCTTGTTGCCGATCAGCCGTTCGATCGCGTCGATGTATTTGGTGTCGGACTTGGTGGCGATGGTGAAGGATTTGCCCGAGCGTCCGGCGCGGCCGGTGCGGCCGATGCGGTGGACATAATCCTCGGCATGGATCGGCACGTCGTAATTGAAGACGTGGCTGACATCGGGGATGTCGAGGCCGCGCGCCGCAACGTCCGACGCAACGAGGTAGCGCAGTTTGCCGTCACGGAAATTGGCCAGCATCTGCATGCGCGCGCGCTGGTCCATGTCGCCATGCAGCGCGCCGGCGTCGAAATCATATTTCAGCAGTGAGCGGAAAAGCTCCGAGACCTCGATCTTGCGGTTGCAGAAGATGATGGCGTTCTTCAGCTCCGCATCCTCGGCCCTTATCAGATTGCGCAGCGTCTCGCGCTTGTCCCAGGGTTTCGAGCCGGATTTCACCAGCCGCTGGATGATGTTTGTGGCGGCGGACGCGGCCTTCGAAACCTCGACGCGCACCGGCGCGTGCAGGAATTTCTCGGTGAGCTTGGTGATCTCAGGCGGCATCGTCGCCGAGAAGAACAGCGTCTGCCTCGTGAACGGGATCATCTCGCAGATGCGCTCGATGTCGGGAATGAAGCCCATATCGAGCATGCGATCGGCCTCATCGATGACCAGGATCTCGACGCCGTTGAGCAGAAGCTTTCCGCGCTCGCGGTGGTCGAGCAGGCGGCCGGGCGTCGCGATCAGCACGTCGGCGCCGCGCTCCAGCTTCTTGTCCTGCTCATCGAACGACACGCCGCCGATCAGCAGCGCGATGTTGAGCTTGTGGTTCTTGCCGTATCTGATGAAATTCTCTTCGACCTGCGCGGCAAGCTCGCGCGTCGGCTCGAGGATCAGCGTGCGCGGCATGCGGGCGCGGGCCCGGCCCTTTTCAAGCCGGGTCAGCATCGGCAGCACGAACGAGGCCGTCTTGCCGGTGCCGGTCTGGGCGATGCCCAAAATGTCCTTGCCGAGCAAGGCGTGCGGTATGGCGCCGGCCTGGATCGGCGTCGGTTCGGTGTAACCGGCATCGGTGACTGCGGAAAGGACCTTCGGCGACAGGCCGAGGTCTGTGAAGGTCAACGCTTCTTGAGCGATCTGGGCGTCTGAGGACAAGTTTGGCTGTCTTTGGCTGGTTCGGGGGCGCAACATAAGCAGTCGCGGCAAGCGCCGCGCGCCTGCAAGATTGGTATTGCAGGTAGGCGCAAGCCCACGATTTGTCAACAGAAACGGGCGGGGAATGGTGTGATTGTGAAGTCGTAACCTTAATCGCGGTTCTTAATCGAGCTGCCCGTCGCTGTGCCGGCTCAGTAACGGAACTGTTCGGCAAGAATACGCTCGTTCCACGAGTGGCTCGGATCGAACAGCAGCGTCGCCGTCACCGTTGGCGATTCTCGCACCGTCACCGAGGTTACGACCTTCACTTCGGTGTGGTCGGCGGCGGCGTTCACCGGCCGCTTTTCCGCCTCCAGAATGTCGAAACGAACCGTCGCCTTGTTGGAAAGCAGCGCGCCGCGCCAGCGGCGCGGGCGAAACGGACTGACCGGGGTCAGCGCCAGCAGCGGCGCGTCGAGCGGCAGGATCGGCCCGTGCGCGGACAGATTGTAGGCGGTCGAGCCGGCCGGCGTCGCGATCATCACGCCATCGCAGTTCAATTCCTCGAGCCGCACTTGCCCGTCGACTGTGATCCGGATCTTGGCCGTCTGGTAGGACTGGCGCCACAGCGCAACCTCATTGATCGCCAGCGCTGAAATCGTTTCGCCCTCTGCCGTCACCGCCTGCATCTCCAGCGGACGGATCGTTTCGGCAACGGCCGCCGCGATGCGCCCCGTCAAACCGCTGGCGCGATACTCGTTCATCAGAAAGCCAATGGTGCCACGGTTCATGCCGTAGACTTTTTTTCCCGTGCTCATCGTGTCGCGCAAGGTCTGCAACAGGAATCCGTCACCGCCGAGGGCGACGACGATCTCTGCATCCTCGATGGACGTCTGGCCATAGCGCTCCGAAAGGCTCTCCAGCGCCGCCTTGGCGTCGGCGGTGTCGGACGAGACGAAGGCGAAACGGCTGGCGGCTTTGCTCATGGCTCCCCATTGGCGATGTGGATGGCGCTCGGTTGGTGGCGACCGGTTGCTTGGGCCGCGCCAGCGCCGGGTTAGCATGGGGCGGCAAATCTGCAAAGGGAGGCATGGGCTGCCCCAGACACCGCGCCGGGAAGAGCGCTGGTCAGGCGCTCGCGCATCGTATCGGGTGACAAGCGAATGTGATGGTTAAGACGGGGATTAAACTCTCGTAAAGCCCGATCGATCATGTTAGCCGGCAGTGGATGGGCGGCGTGGGGGCCAGCCAGTCGGACCGATCTATTGCCCGTAACACGCCTGATTATCATCGTCCTGATGCTGGGAAGTTTTGCTCTTGCCTTTGCCCAACTGGTGCGCCAGTCGGAAGAGACGAGTTTGAGACCCCAACCCACGGCTTCACGCTGCGGCGATGCCGCCGGCACGCCGTGCCCGCAAAGGGCGTTGTGAATTCGTCAAGCACTTCTCGCGATGCGATACACCGGTGCTTATCGCGCCTGCAGCAGATGACAGCCGGCCTGCCGCTTTTGTGCGAGATACTCGTCGATAAGCTGGTGGTAGCGTACCTTGCCGAAGCTCGGGAAGTGACCGCCATGCACGACCGCGACATCGAGCTCGCGCATCCGTAGCAGCGTTTCGACATAGTCGTCGACGGCGGAATGATAGACATCGTCGATCAGCGGGCCGTCATAGACGATGTCGCCGGAAAGCAGGATGCCGGTCTTCCTCTCGTAGAGCGTGATGCCGCCGGGCGAATGACCCGGGGTGTGGATTACCTCGAAGGCACGGTCGCCGAGATCGACGACATCGCCTTGCCCGAGCAAGCGATCGGCCGGCGCCGGCAGGATCCGGTAGCGCGCCGCGTCCCAGCCTAGCGGCATTCCATCGAACATTGCGTCGGTAGCGTAGCGGTCGGCAATCGTCCATTCATTGCGCGGATCGGCGAGGATTTCTGCCTCGGCCCGATGCACGCAGCGGTCCGGAAATTCGTGATGGCAGCCGATATGGTCGAAATGCGTGTGGCTGGCAACGCAAATGATCCTTCGCTCCGTCACCAGCGGCACGTGACGCCGCAGGCTGAAATGGCCGAGGCCGGTGTCGAACAGGAGATCGCCGTCGCGACCGCGCACATGCCAGATGTTGCAGCGGAAGAACGGCTTGATCCACGGCTCGTGGATCAGCGTCACGCCATCGCCCATGCGGATGGTTTCATACCAATTCGGAGCGTCGATGACCGGAAGCGCGCCCATGGCTCAACTCGCCAGAAGGATGATGTCGCCAGCGTCGCACGAAACCGCAACGATGTCGCCTGGCTGGACGGCCGCAGCGGCGGCAACCTTGGCGATGAAGTGCAGCGCCGGGTCCTGCGCAGAAACGGCGAGCACGCGCTTGAAGCTGCCTTGAAACACAACGTCGCTCACCTTGGCCGTGCCGAGCCCTACAGCGCCGCCGGCCGCGCCGAGAGCAAGGTGTTCCGGACGGACGGCGAGGGCGACAGTCGTCCCGGCCGGCAATGCGCCGGTCAGCGAAAGCGGTCCGACCTGCGTAGCGACAGTGACTGTTCCGTCCTTAGCCGCCGTCACCGCTCCAGATATCAGCGTGCTTTCGCCCATGAAGGTCGCGGAAAAGCGCGTCGCCGGCCGCGCATAGACGCGCTCTGGCGGCCCTTCGTCCTCGATGCGCCCATCATTCATCACCACGCAATGGTCGGCCAGTGCCATTGCCTCTTCCTGGTCGTGGGTGACATGGATGAAGGCGGTGCCGACCCGCTTCTGGATCGCTTTTAGCTCGTCCTGCATCTGCCGGCGCAATTTGAGGTCGAGCGCGCCGAGCGGCTCATCGAGCAGCAGCACGGCCGGCTCGACCACCAGGGCGCGGGCCAATGCGACGCGCTGCCGCTGGCCGCCGGAAAGCTGGTGCGGCTTCTTGTCGAAAGCGGTGGCCAGCCCGACCAGCGCCAGTGCCTCGCGCGCCCGCGCGTTCCGCGTCGCGGCATCGATGCCTTGCATGCGCAGGCCGAAGCCGACATTGCCGCCGACGCTCATATGCGGAAACAGCGCATAGTCCTGGAACACCGTGGTCGTCGGGCGTTTGGCAGGTGGCACGGCGGTGCAGTCCTCGCCGCGAATCAGCACTTTGCCTTCGCTCGGCGTGACGAAGCCGCCGAGAATGGACAGCAGCGTCGTCTTGCCCGAGCCCGACGGCCCGAGCAGGATCGTGTAGCTGCCCGGCTCGATTTGCAGCGACACGTTCTTCAGCACGGTCTGCTGACCGAAGCGATGCGAGACAGAGCATATATCGACCAGCGGCGCGGTCATGCCGGCTTTCTCCGCAACAGCATCAGTTCGAACATCACCACCAGCACGATGGAGACGGCGAAGACCAGCGAGCCGACGGCGTTGGTCTTGGGATTGAGGCCTGAGCGCAGCAGGTTCCAGATCTCGACCGGCAGCGTCGTGTCGAAACGCGTCAGCAGGAAGGAAATCACGAATTCGTCCCAGGAGAAGGTCATCGACAGGAAGAAACCGGCGAAGATCGCCGGCGCCATCACCGGCACTGTGATCAGCAGCAGCACCTTCCACTCGGGCGCGCCGAGGTCGCGCGCGGCGCGCTCGATGTTGATCTGGTGGTCGCCCATTTGGCTGTAGATGATGGCAAAGCACAGCGGCAGGTTGATCACGACATGGCCGGTGCCGGCGGCAAGCAGCGATTTTGGCACGCCGGCCCAGTTGAACAGCACCAGCAGTCCCATGCCGATGATGAGATAGCTCACCGTCAGCGGCAGCGTGATCAGCCCGCGCAGCAGGCCTGAGCCGGGCAGGACGAAGCGTGCAAAACCCCAGGCGGAGAGGAAACCCAGCGTGACGGCGACAGCTGAGGAGATGGCTGTGACTAGAAGCGAATTGACCAGCGCCGAAGTCAGCCGGGTGTCGGCGAGCACGGCGTCGTACCAGCGCAGCGACGGCCCGGTGAAGGGCGGGATCGGAAACGACGTCGCCTGCAGCGAAAACAGCACCAGCACGACCACCGGCAGGAAAATGAAGCCATAGATGGCTATGGCGTAGAGGCCGGACAGGATGCGAATGGCTTTGGCCACAGTGGAGGAGCGCATGGTCAGGCCCGCTCGATCTTCAGCCAGCGGGCGCAGGCGAGATAGGCAATGGTAACCACGGCCATCAGAATGATCGACAGCGCCGAGGCGAGCGGAAAGTCGCCGCGCCGGCCGATCTGCATCATCACCAGCTGCGGCATCAAAAGTTCGTTGTTGCCGCCGAGGATCTGCGGTGTGATGTAGTCGCCGATGCACAGCACGAAGGTGAGAAAAGCGCCAACCATGATGCCGGGCAACGTCAGCGGCAGGACGACATGCAGGAACGTGCGCACCGGCCCGGCGCCGAGATCGGCGGCAGCTTTGCGGTAGCTGGGACTGAGCTGCTTCAGATTGGCGAAGATCGTCAGCGTCAAAAGCATGACGAAGAAATGGACGAAGCCGATGATCGTGGCCAGCCGTGTGTTGGCCAGTTGCACCGGTTCCGCAAACAGGCCTGAGCCGGTCAGCGCGCGGTTGATCACGCCGTTCTGCGCCAGCACCAGCAGCCAGGAGTAGGAGCGCACGACATAGGAAGTCCAGAACGGCAGCACCGCCAGCATCAGCGCCAGCCGCTGCCAGCGCGCCGGCACCTGTTCGGCCAGGATCCAGGCGAAGGGGTAGGCGAGCAGCACCGAGATCAGGGTGACGATGGCGGTGACCTGCAGCGAGTTCACCATAGCCTGCCAATAGGCCGGATTGTTGAAGAACTGGCTGTAGTTTGACAGGGTGAAGCCGCCGCCATCATGCGCCGTCAGGCTGGAAAGCGCCATGGCCAGGAAAGGCAGCACGAAGAACAGCAGCGTCCAGCCGAGCGCCGGCGTGACCAGCGCCCAGGGCAGGGCACGTCCACTGTCCGTGGCAGAGTTCATGACCGGCGACCGGTCATTGCGCCTGCAGCATTTCGGTCCAGACGTCCTGCATCTTCTTGTCGAGATCGGCATTCGGCGCCGGATAGGGCTGGGCGCGGGCCAGGAAATCCGGCTGCTCGTCGAAGCGCAGGATCTTCTTCTGCTCATCGGTCAGAGCCGCCTTGGTATTCGCCGGCATGCCCCAATAGCAGGCCGAGGTGGAGAGCCGCGCCTGGCCTTCAGGGCTCATGATGTACTGGATGAATTTCAGCGCCATATCCTTGTTTTTGGAATCCTTGAACATCGCCAGCGACTGCGACCACAGCACAGCACCTTCTTTCGGGATTGAGAAATCGAGGGCAGGGTTCTCCTTGGCCAGCCCGGCCGTCACCCATTCGCCGCCGCCGACCAGAATGTCGACCTCGCCGGTTGCCAGCGCGGTCTGGCTGGCAGTCACCTCGCCGACCAGCTTGGCGTTGGCCTTCATCTTCAGCAGCTCTTCCTTGATGGCGGGAAGGTCGGCTTCGGTCAGCTCGGCGGTCTTCTTGCCGATCGCCAGTGCGGCCATGCCAATGACCGGCAGATAGTAGTCGTAGATGGCGATCTTGCCCTTGTACTTATCGCTGGTCAGCGCAGCCATCGACTGCATGTCGGCCGGATCGACCCTGGTCTTGTTGTAGCCGATCGTGTTGTAGCCGAATTTTTCGGTGATGGCGTAGCGCTTGCCGTCTACCACGGTGGAGCTGTCCATCTTCACCTGGGGAAAGAGGTCGGCCAGCGGCAGTTTGTCTTCCGGCAACGGCTCGAACAGGCTTTTTTCGACGCCGCGCGGTACGTCGATGCTGTCGATCACCATCACATCCCAGTCGCCCGGCTGCGACTGTTCGACGATGGCCATGCCGGCGCCGGTGCCTTCGAACTCCTTGACATTGACCTTGACACCGTTGGCCTCCTCGAAGGGCTGCAGCAGCGCCGGATCAGCGTGATCGCACCAGATCAGGGCGTTGAGATCCGCAGCCTGAGCGAAGCTGCCCGTCACCAGCAGCAGTGCTGTCGCGGCACACGCGGCGTGAAAACGGCTCTTCAGGACGGAAAGCGGGTTCTTGGTAGTTGGATTCGTAGCCTTCAGATTGATGGACATCGAGTGTTCTCCCTTGCCTTTTGGCTTCTGGCAAAAAATTGAACCAATTCTAAAATTGAGTCAATTCTGTTTTTATGGCAAATAGCCGATATGAGCGGATTGCGGGCAAGGCAAAAGGCGGATCGGCACCGCCGCATCATCGAGGCGGCCGCGGAGCTTTTCCGCGATGCCGGCTACGAAGGCGCCAAGATCGAGACCATCGCCGCGCAGGCCGAGGTCTCGGTCGGCACGATCTACAATTACTACCAGAACAAGGGCGACATTCTTGGCGCCATCGTCTCGATGGAGGTCAACGAGGTGCTCAATGCCGGGCAGGGGGTCGTCGCCAATCCGCCGGCCAATGTCGGCGATGCGCTCGATACGCTGCTCGGCATCTATATCGAGCATTCGCTGCATTATCTCAGCAAGGAGATGTGGCGGCAGGCGATGGCGATCTCGACGCAACTGCCCGACAGCCCGTTCGGCCAGGCTTATACCGCGCTTGACCGGGCACTGACCGAGCAGATCCGCGCGCTGATCGCGAGGCTACAGGCGCTCGGCCTGGTGCGCCGCGATATCGACGGGCAGGCCTTGGGCGAGCTGGTGTTTAACAACATGAACATGATGTTCATCGAGTTCGTGAAGCGTGATGAGGCGAGGATCGCCGAATTGCGCGCCGCAATACGAAGGCAGAACCGGATATTGGTGGCGGCGATTGCGGTTTGAGGCGGGTAACCGTCTCAGGACCGGTCAGGAAGAACGGATTTCTGGCCAAAGGACACCGGTTCATACCAGTGGTTTGTAATACCAATCGTGTTTATTCTGGATACGGTGTGAACTTCGGCGGTTCTTGGCGTGCCGATGAGCCAAATGCTCGCGGGCGGTGCACTAGCAGCGCCCATAGCCTCTTTTGTACTGACCGGGATTTGGGTCGCCTACGTCTACAAGTCAGTCAGGGTGAGGAACACGTTCACCAAGACGGTCGCATCTGGTCAAGTCGCGAGTGTGTCATAGAGGCGATAAGGCGCCTGCCACTCAGGCGCTGACTTCCCATCAACATTTAGCACGATCGGCAATTCTACCGGGCATGCTTAGGTGGCCGCGCACGGGGAAACGGCACGACGGTCAATGGCGCCTTGCGGAATTCCGCGATGGCTATTTCCTCGATCAGGGAATCCAGCGCCTCGCTGACGCGCTGGCTCGTTTCGTCCATGCCGCAGAGCCGGTTTTGGGCACACTCCAAGAGCTCGCGCGCAGCGGCGAAGTCGCTTCGCATGACATCACCCATTTGGTTTTAACCCGCCGCCCTGACATTGTCGACGCGCCAAATTGAGCGATTGCTAATATACACAGGGGCATTTTAATCGAATGGCATTAGAATGGCCGGCGAGCAGGAGATGCCGGCCGGCCAGCATCGCCCTGTTGCATCAGGTTGGTTCGACTGAATTTTTCAGATGCCCCGGACGCTATCTGGAGAGGTTTGGGCTTTGCGTTGCAGAACGCAAAGATTAGTCCTGATACGATCTTGGCCGGCTTAGAAATTCTCTCGCGGCGGCGATTTGGCGTCGATGCTCGCGCAGGAAGGTCAGGCTGAAACAGATCGAGAAGGCCAGTCCTGAAAGGACTATAGTTGCTTGCGAGGTCGGATCGGGATCGGGAATCATCAGGAAGCGGAAACCGAACGCCAACGCGAGGGCAACAAGGCTGCCATACATGCCACCAATAAAGGGGGCGATCGTGCGTTTCTGCTCCAACAGAGACTCCTATGGTTTCCACTAGGGAATATAAGCGTTGGAACTGATATGCTACGGTCCCAACCTGTGGAAATCGGGGAAAGCAGATATCGACCGCCTGAAGCAACGCGCGCCCGCCGATGCCGTTGTGCCGTCGCGCAATGCCGTGCAGCGCCCTTATGGACACGGGTTGGGTTGTACGCACCTTCCAACGGCGGGGAAAGGGCAAAGGCGCCAGCCGCTATGTTCCCGTCATCAACGTTCTGGAATTGGCAACCCAAGGCAAATTTCCGCACCGGCCCACGATACCGGGCCAGTTGATGAGCAGGATGAACCGGCCCACGCCAATGGGCCATCAGCGGCCCACGACGCCAGAGAGGGCGAGAAAAGAGACATACGGGCACAGGATGGCGAGGGACAAGTTTGCCGAGATGCTTCGCCAACTCGGCGTGAACGATGAGGGTGAAATCGAATTTCGCCGTGTTCTAGTCGATTTCTGGACTGGCAAAGATGAGGAGGAATCGAGAGGTGGTGCCGATACCCCGACGAGTTGAACGACAATCTCCCTCGCGAAAATGATGACAACAACGCCGTTCGCTCTCTGCATTGGAAGGAAGCAGCATGAAGGCCAGACATAGCGACAGAAGGGAGCATCAATGGCAGCAACCGTACCCAGCGACAGCGACCGACCATTCCGCGGTAAGCGCCTATCGTGGCGCGAATTCTACACCCTGCGGCCAGACCTCGAGCCGGTGAATGACAATGCCGATCAAGACTCTCTGCGCCGCCTCGGTGCGCCGGGCACGTCGTCTGATGTCTCCTCGAGTATCTCGCGCCCGTAGCGGTAAACGAGATAGCCGATTAGCCCTAACAGCAGCAACCTGAACATCGATCGGTCTCCTTCTCTGGAGACAATCAACGCGGTCCGTCAATGACGGTTCCGCCATGACGCGGGGGCCGGGTCACATCTCTAGCGCAACGCCTTTTTTAAAAACCGCTCCGGGCCCATCGCGCACATTTTTCCAATTGAAAATATGGGGTCACACAACGGCCAGACCGCGCGTACCTTTAGAAAAAGCCAGCATGACGGGCTATTCGCTTAAGCATCCTGAGTGTTCCCGGACGGGCAGCAATCAACCACCAGAATATGCCGACCCGATTGGGGATCCGCTCTATTTGGTTAGATCCAGAGCAAGAGGCCTGGTGGGAGTTTGCGGATTCCTTGCCATGGTTGAACCGATCGCACAGGGGCATTCTCTCGATTGCCTCCCTTCTGGCCGGGCGATTTGACAGGCGGCGATCTCGGGACCAGTCGCATGAAATTGTTACGGCTTTGCCTCGGCTCAGTGGGTGCCACGCCCGCCGATTTTGCAAACTGGAGTGGTCACCGCCGCTCGAGGACGATGATGATGACGAGGCGGCGGCGTTCTTCAGGTAGGGGCTGTCCATATGCCGCTGCCCGACCACAGGAGCGGTTCCGCAAGTCAGCGCTAACGATCGGCAAGATGCTGGCCATGGGTCATCAGGCGACCATTCTTTGCGCGACAACAGGTTGCCATCATCAGAGCCGGCCTACTCTGGTGGCGCTTGGCCACCGCATTGGACAACCTACAGACAGCTCACAAATAGAGCCCGTTCCATCCCGATGGCATCGGGATGGAACTCCATCGCTTTGTTTGAGCATGATCTTTCCCGAAAACCGGGCTCCCGCCTTTTGCTACGCTGACCTTCGGTTCGGGAAGATGGCTTTGAGGTGCTGTTTATCCAGTCCTTGTTTGGCCACGACAGCCCCTCGCGGGATGTTATTTCTCCGCGTAGGTCCTTCAGGTCACATAGAATGAGGCTGCCGTAAGCGACAGACCTGGAGAAAGGGTAGCGAACTGTGTTTGAGACGCACCGCCGATCCCGTCACTGTCGAAAGAGAGCGCTCCGGTCGAG